>JBLMXB010000122.1:0-5685 GCA_050257555.1 Hyphomicrobiales bacterium
CGCGGAGCGTTCCTTCCGCCTCTCCTCCGAAGAGATGGACGCGAGTCGCGGTCAGGTCGTAGAGGCCGCTTGAGGCGTGGACGGTGAGGACGGAGCCGGTCGCGACCGCTCCGCCCGCCCGAATCGAATCGCACGCGATCGTCGCGTCGAGGGCCGAGGTCCTCCACGCCGCGGTATCGGCGGCAGCGGCCACGCGCTCGCTTCGCACCGAGAGCCGGACCCCGGACGCCTCGACCTGGCGCCGCCCTGACGAATCGGCGTAGACGATCGTGCCGTGCGAGGCTTCGAGGCGGACGCCGTCCAGGCTGCCGAGGAGCATGGCCGCCTGTTCCAGCCCGATCGCGTTGGTTCCGCCGCTCCCGCTCCGCTCGACCGTGAGGACCGGCCGATCCAGGTCCACCCGCCGGAGCCGGAACGATCCAACGACGAGCGGCAGGAGCTTCGGATAGAGGCGCGTCCGGCGCACCGAAGCGAACAGCGCGCCTCCCTCCTTCCGGGCGCGTCCGCCGTCCACCGAAACGTGCGGCGCGGGGAGGAGCCCGAGACGCATCGGCCCTTCGATACGGACCGGAAGGCCCAGGACCCGCGTCGCGGCGGCTTCGAGCCGCGGCCGGTACCCGTCCACCGGCACGAACGGTGCGACCACGGCCGCCACCACGGCCAGCCCGACCAAGCCGACGACGGCGGTCAGGACCCGCTTCAGGGCTCGGGCCATCGGGAGTCGGAATCTCCGGTCACGGGTCGCAGCGGTCAGAAGTGATCCGGAAGGGACCGATCGGCGCGCGACCGCCCCTCGGAGGCATCCCACGCCGTGACCTGCCAGTTGTCCCGGCGAGGCGCCGGCGGCTCCCAGGGCGGGAGCGGCTGGAGCAGGTAGCGCGAGAGCGCGCTCACGTACGGCTCGTAGAGCTCGCGCAGCTCCGCGAGGCGGTCCTCGGCGTCCTGCCTGGCCGGGAGCGGAAGACCGATCTCGGCGAGCCGCTCGCGGAGCCGGTCGAATGACCCCGGCGGCAGGCGATCCTCGTCCGCGCCGCGCGGGAGCGACGGGAAGAGCTGCGCCAGGTCCACGACCGCGTGGCGCGCCATCGCGAACGTGAGCCGCGCCTGCCGCGCGCACGCCCCCTCCACGCCGATCATCACGAGCGCGCACGTGTCGAGCACGGCGGTCAGCGCGGAGAGCCATGACTGGTTCGTGTGCTGCGACCGGTAGTACGCGAGGATCGGATAGGAGAGATGCGTCTCGAGCAGCTCCGCCGCCCACTGCTCCCAGTCGTAGAGGAGATCCTCGAGCGCGTCCTTCCCGCCCGGGCCCGCGTGCCGGCGGAGGAGCTCCACGGCGGTCGGAGGCGAGCCGGCGCGCGCGTCGAGGAGCGAGATCCCGGTCTCGCGCCTCGAGAACGCCTGGTAGAGGACCGGGAAGTAGCCGATCACGACCGCGAGGAAGCCGAACCCCACCCCCGATTCGATCACGGTCAGCACCCGCGAGACCGTGCCGACCGGATCGGCGTCGCCGAGGCCGAGCGTGAAGAACGACGTGCCGCTCAGGTAGAGATCGAGGGCCAGGGACGGCGTCTCGCCGGCGAGCCGGAGCGACGAGCCGTTCGCGTACTGGAGGAGCCCGAAGGCGACGACGAGCCCGGCGGCCCACGTCACGAGGAGGAACACGAGCGAGAGCGGACCGAAGAGGCTCAGGGTGCCCTCGCGGCGGCTTCCGGCCGCGATGCGCCGGGCGAGGGCCCGGAACGGGAGCCAGGTGGCGCGGTAGAAGTAGCGGGTGAGCCGGATCCGCCCGCTGGCCCGTCGCGGCAGGACGATCGTCTCGAACGCGTCCCAGAGGACGATCGCCAGGAGGGCCACCCCGGCGATCCCCGCGATCCATCTCATCCCCGAATGCCTCCGTGCGCCGCGCCGCGACTCCCCCGTGGCGGCGGACTCTAGCACAGCCGCGCCCCGCGTTCCCCTCTGGACCCGGCCGGTCCGGCGCGTCACAATGGCGTTTCAGCCCCCGCCGGGGGCCGCTCCGAACCACCCGCGCGCCTCGCCGGCTCCCGTCCCGGCGCCGCGCCTGAACGCGTTCCACGAGGGGGACCCCCATGAAGACGGCGACGAGCAGCCTCCCCCGGGCCCGCATTCCCTACGGGACCTGGGGCAGCAGTTATTTCCCCGCCTGGCAGACGTCCGCGCTCGCCGAGGTGAACATCGGCCAGTTCGCGGGCGAGGCGGCGAATCGGATCTACGGGCTCCGCAAGGTTCCGACCGACCAGCTCGAGTTCCTGGTCATCGGCTCCACGATCCCGTGGCACTGGAAGTTCTGGACCGCCCCGCTGGTCGCCTCCTGCATGGGGCATCGGATCCCCGGCTATCACGTCGAGCAGGCGTGCGCGACCGGGCTCCAGGCCGTGCTCCTGGCCGGCGCCGAGGTCCAGGCGGGCCGCGACGTCGTCGGCGTCGTGACGTTCGACCGGACCAGCGACTCGCCCGTCGGGGTCTTCCCCGAGCGGCGCGCGCACGAGCGGACGCATGCGCTCGCCGACGTCTGGGACAACTTCGGGTTCGACCCCGCGACCGGGAAGTCGATGATCGCCGCCGCCGGGAAGACCGCGCGGAAGTACGGACTCGACCGGAAGGAAGTCGACGAGTGCGCGTACCGCCGGTACGAGCAGTACTTCGCCGGGAAGGAGTCGGGATTCCTCGACCGCGTGCTCGTGCCGCTCGACGTCCTGAACGTGGCAGGCCGGCCGCTCGGACGGATCGACGACGACCTCGGCGTCCGCCGCGTCACGCGCGACGCGCTCCGCGCGATGCGCGAGCTCGAGCCGTGCGTGACCAGCGGGGGCCAGACGCACGCGTCGGACGGCATGGCCACGCTCCTCGTGACCACGGAGGAGCGGGCGAAGGAGCTGAGCCCGCGCCCCGAGATCTCGATCGAGTTCGTCGCGAAGACGGAGGTCCGGACCGACCCGAGCCTGATGCCCGAGGCTCCGGCGTTCGCGGTGAAGCGCCTGCTCGAGCGCACCGGGATCGCGCTCTCCGACGTCGCCGTCTTCAAGAACCACAACCCGTTCGCCGTGAACGACGTGGTCTTCACGAAGGTCACCGGCCACGACTGGACGGACCTCAACAACAACGGCTGTCCGCTGGTCTGGGGCCATCCCCAGGGCCCGACGCTCACGCGCGTGCTGATCGAGGCGCTCGAGGAGGCGGTCGAATTGGGCGGCGGCTACGTTCTGGTCTTCGGGTGCGCCGCCGGCGACGTCGGCATCGCGTCCCTCTTCCGGGTTTCCTAGGAGAACGCCATGGCCAAGACGATGAATGCGCCCGCGGTCGGAACGAAGGGCGCGATGCGCCGGCCGACCCTCGACACGATGGGGCTCGGCGGCGTCCTCGATCTCTTCCGCCGCGGTCGGCTCCCCGTGGAGACCACCGCGCTCGTGGACCGCGTCTTCGGGCCGTCGAACGACCGCGGCGCCCTCGTGATCTCCGGCGCCAGCGGGATCGTCGGCGCCGGGAAGGCGATGCAGCTCGGCTCGCGGCTCCAGCCGTACGACGTGCGGATCGCCGCGCTCGACTTCCCCGGCGCCGCGGACGGCATCACGCGGCAGTACCCCGGGCTGGTGAGCGCGTTCGGCCCGAAGGGGGCCGCCGCGATCATGCAGAACATCGTGCGGCTCTCGTACGACGGGAAGACGCTGCCGTCCGAATTGAAGCGGATGAAGCCGCGGTTCCTGCTCGAGGCGATCCCCGAGATCCTCGAGGTGAAGCGCGCGCACTACGAGCTCTTCCGACGCGAGTTCCCCGGGATCGAGATCCGCTCGGTCACGTCCGGCTTCCCGAGCAGGGAGCTGGGCGTCGGGATCGCGCATCCCGCGTTCCCGCACGAGATCAACAAGGTCTACGAGATCGTGGAGCCGGAGCCCTCCCCCGTGACGCAGCTCCTCTGGTCGCTGGGGCTCATCCCGGTCACGGTGAGCGACGACTGGTCGTTCGTGCTCGACATCCTCTTCTGCGGCGTGACGCACGCCGGCCTCCTCTACCACCGCGCGTCCAACATGCCGTTCTGGAAGATCGACAAGTACGTCCGGCGCCTGGTCGGCGCGAACCCGTTCCGGGCCCACGACGCGATCGGCGCCGCGGGCGCCACGTTCCTCACCTGGTCCTGCCTGCACCATCTCGGCGAGCAGTACGGCGATCTCTTCCGCCCGACCGCGGTGCTCGAGGAGCGCCGGCGCACCGGCGCGGACTGGTACCCGCCGAACCACTTCCGGCCGCTGGTCGACTGGAAGATGACCGAGGCCGACGACGAGGAGTTCCGGACCTGGATCCTGGGCCCGCTCTTCCAGATGACGAGCCTCATGCTCCACGAGAAGCGGGGGCACCTCGCGCACCTGAACGCGATCGGCGAGCTCTGCGCACAGTTCCGCGAGGGCATCCTCGCCTCCATGCGGCGCATCGGCCCCGACGGCGTGATCGCGCGCGTCGAGGCGTACCACAAGCTCCACCCCGCGGCGGCGAAGCGCGCGTGGCACCCCGAGGCGTTCTCCGCGATGGACGCGCCCGAATGGCGCCAGCTCTACGTGAACGCGGAGCACGACGGCTCGGTCGGCGTCGTGACGATCTCCCGCGAGAGCCTGAGCGGGGCCGTGATCGAGGAATTGGACCGCGCCTTCGACTGGCTGAAGGCGGAGGGAGTGGACCGCGTGATCCTGACCGGCGACTTCCACCTCGCGACGCAGATGGTCGGGGCCGACACGGCGGAGTTCTACCCGGCGCTCGGCGACACGGCGGCGGGCGCGCGCCTGTCGGAAGCGTGGTCGCGGACGGCGCGACGCCTCGAGGACGACTTCGCCGTCTCGGTCGCCTTCGTGAACGGCAAGCGCTGCCTCGGCGGCATGCTCGAGCTGATGGCGCACTGCCACTATCTCGTCTCGGTCGAGGACGCCTCGCTCGGCTTCCCCGAGGCGACGCTTCCGGTGATTCCCGGCATGGAGGGATGCCACTGGACGTTCCGGAAGGCCCCGCGCGACGCGTGGCCGCGGGTCGCGGCGATGCTCCTCTCGGGCGCGCCGGTCAAGGCGAAGGACGCCGTCGGCTGGCTCGCGGACGCGGCGGCGCCGCTCGAAGCGGCGCTCGGCACGGCGTGGAGGCTCGCGAGCGGAAGCGGCACCCCCGGCGTGAAGCGCCGGCCGGTCGAGAAGGGCGCGCTCTCGGGCGTGCCGCGGGACGTTCCCGGGCTGCCTGAGGCGGAAGCGGGCCTCGCCGCGGGCCGCGCGGCGATCGCCGAATGCGTGCAGCGCGCCTGCGGCGTGCCGCTCGCCGAGGCGCTCGCCATCCAATCGCGGCTCTCGGGCGAGTTCATGGGCTCGAAGGCGTGCCGGGCTGGGCGCGTCGGCCAGGAGTTCTCGCGGACGATGGAGGTGTGATCGGCTGATTCGACGGTCGGATCGACTCGCACAGTCGTGCAGGCATCGGCCCGCCCGGACTCCTGTTCGAATGCTACTTTGGTCTACCTGCCCGGGGCCGCGGACACGTTGACGCCCGCGACGAGCGCGCCTACCGTTCTTGGTAACGGGCGATCGGCCGGTGAAGCGACCGCCCTAGGCGGGCGCAGGGGCGCCGACCCGCCCGATCGGAGTCCACGAACAGGGGGAGCTCGTGAACCTCGCGATCACCGCCGTGCTCGGCGGC
>JBLMXB010000123.1:0-11469 GCA_050257555.1 Hyphomicrobiales bacterium
ACGCCTCGAGCGGCGTGTACGACCTCAACGCGGCACGCATCGATCTCTTCGGGGGACGGGCCGAAGGAACGCTCCGCGCCGACTTCACACGGCCGGTTCCCCGCTACCAGCTCCGGGCGTCGTTGCCGGGCTTCCGCGTCGAGCGGTTCTTGGGCGCGGTCGGCGCGGACTCCATGGGGGCGGGGACGATGGACTTCGCCGCGAGCCTCTCGCTCACCGGGCGCGCCGACTCGGAGCTGGTCCGGAGCGCCGACGGCTGGTGCTCGCTCCGCGGATCGGGTCTCGTGCTCCGGGGCACCGACCTCGACGGAGCGATCTCCCACTTCGAGTCGAGTCGCAGCTTCCACCTCGTGGACATCGGGGCGGTCCTGCTGGTGGGTCCCCTGGGGCTGGCGGTCACGAAGGGGTACGACTACGCGAAGCTCTTCCTCGGGGTGGGGGACAGCACGGCGGTCCCCGAATTCGTGTCGCGCTGGCGTGTGGAGCACGGCGTCGCGCATGCGACCGACGCGGCGTTCGTGACCCCGAAGCACCGGCTCGCCCTCCAGGGCGGGCTCGACTTCGCCGGCGGCCGGTTCGACGATCTCACGGTCGCGGTCGTGAACGACAAGGGATGCGCCGAGTTGAAGCAGACGATCCACGGGCCGTTCGCGGCGCCGGAGGTGGACAAGCCGGACGTCTTCTCCGCGCTCCTCGGCCCCGTCGAGGGGATCGCCAGGACAGCGAAGGACCTCCTCCCGTTCACCGACTGCACGCCGTTCTATACAGGATCGGTCGCGCCGCCAGGGTCGGAGCACGGGAGCCGGTGAGGATCGCCGCGGGCCGTCGCGGCGGTCAGGTCGTCAGGGAGCCGACGTCGGGGCGCCGAACGCGCGGGCCGGCGCGGGTGCCGCCGGGTCATTCCGATACGCGACGACGGGCCGGTAGAGGTCCTTGTAGAGGCGGCTCGCGCCGAAGGCCCACATCTCCTCCATGGCGTCTTCCGCCGACCAGCCCTGGACGCGAATCCGGTAGAGCGCCGTCATGACGCCCGTCCGGTCGCGCCCGTGCCGGCAGTGGTAGAAGACCGGGCGGTTCGCGGAATCGGCCACCAGGTCGAGGAACTCGCCGATCTCCTCTTCCGTCGGCTCCGACGATCCGAGGATGCCGGCGTGGAGCGGAATCTCGAAGTACCTGAGGCCCAGCGCCGCCGCCCGGCGGCGCTCGCTCTCGTCATGCCTCAAGCTGATGATGCTCCGGACTCCGCGGTCGCGCAGGTAGCGCAGGCCCTCGTCGCTCGGACGGGCGCCTCGATAGAGGCCCGTCGCGACCTCCGCGAACCTCGGGATCCCCACGGCCGCCGGATCGCGGAGCGCGATCGGGGTCCCGGAGGAGGTCATCGCTCGGTCGAGCAGGAAGCCGCGCCCGAGGACCGGAGCCGGCGCGGGCATGGCGGCGATCCACGGGGGCGATGCGGGACGTGGCCTGGTCCGGACATCGAGGGTGTCGAACGCCACGCTCTCCCCGACCCGGAGGGGGATCGCGAGCGGACCGGCGAGCCGATCGAACTCCCGATGGAACGCTCGACCGCGCGAACCGGCGCGGCCCCCGTACGCCCCGTAGTGGGAGGGAATGACGCGTGAGACGCCGAGCGCCATGGCGGCGGCCAGCGCGTCGCCGGGCGGCAGATGGGCATTCACGTTCAGGATCGCGATGTCGGGGCGGTAGACCTGGCCGATCTGCTCGATTCCCGAGAAAAGCTCCGTGTCCCCGCTGTAGTAGAGCGTGACCTTCGGGGTCTCGATCACGTAGCCGACAGCGCCGCCGTCGGTCTTCGGCTTTCGGGAGTAGCGTCCGCCCGGATGGTCGGCGAGCACCGCGATGATCTTGCCGCCCGGGATCCGGTACTCGTCGCCGGGCCGCATCACCCGCACCCTCGGCCCCAGCCCGCGAACGTACTTCTCCGACGGCGGAGGGCAGAGGATCGTCGCCCCCTTCGGAAATCGCCTCAGGGTGCTCGGCTGGAGGTGATCCTGGTGCGCGTGCGAGATCAGGATGACGCGCGTCCGCCGATACGCTTCATCGGGGGGCGTCGGGATCCGGCGGCCGTTGAGCGGCGAATAGCGCGGACCGAATACGGGGTCCGTGACGATGCCGTAGCCGGCAACGTCGACGTAGATCGAAGCGTGGCCCCAGAAGGTGACGGTGTCGTGGCTCGGAGTTGGGTACAGGATCGAATCCGGACGCTGGTTGACGAACAGGGCGGGAGCGCATCCCGACCCGACCGCGACGAGGAGCGCCGCCGCCGCAAGCCTGCCGAACGGGCGCATCGGGATTATAAACCCCCCGTCCGGTCCTTTTCTCCCCTCGTGTCTTGCCCTCTAAGTCATTTCATCCCTGGTTCTTGAGCATCGGGAGAAGCGGTTTCAGATAGAACGGGAGGTGCCGGCGCGGGAAGATCCCGTCGAATTGATCGACGTTCTCCGGCCATTCGGACACGAAGAGCATGAACATGCTGTCGATCAACGCGACCACACAGTCGGGCCCGGAGATCGCGACCAGCACCTCTCCGTCGAGTAGCATCGAGCGGGGGTTCTGATTGTGCGACCCGGTCGTGAAGGTGAAGATGGCGTGCTCCCGGGTCGGCGCCGGGAGGCTGTCGAGCCCCGCCCGGTAGTCGTCGAGCAGGCGCCGGAAGACGGCCGGGCCGACCGGGGGCGTCTCCTGCCCGACGACCTGGCGTTGCCGGATGGCGAGATGGGCCCCGAGCGCCGTTCCCAGCTCCGGCGAGAGCAGGATCCGGAACGCTTCCGCCGTGCCGAAGAACTGGCTCTTCATGTGGAGGAACGGACGGGGGCGAAGCTGGAGTTCGACGAAGGAAATCCCCGCGTACTTCTCGCGGATCGCCTCCAGGCACGTGTCCACGGAGGCGTGCCACGGCAGGATCTGCCGCAGGAACGGATTCTTCCGCGCGCCCATCTGGAACTGCTCGATGCGTCGCTTGAAGTCGTTGGTCTGGACGCCCTGCGCGTAGACGCCCAGACGCAGGAGCCCTCCGGCCCGCTCGATCTCGTCGGCGAAGTACGAGGAGGCTTCGACCAGCATGCGCATCGTCGCGCGCAGGTTGTAGAGCGTCGCCGGCGCCGCGCTCGGCGCGTTCGCCGCGGTCGGGCCGACGGGGAGCGCGCGCACGCCGCGCAGGGCGGCACCGATGAACATCGTCGCCCAGAAATCGCTGTCCCAGAGCGAATCGAAGGAGAGCAGCACGCTCTTCGGCGGCGCCAGGTCGTACATCGCCGCCTTGAGAACCGTACACTCCTTCGATCCGTAGCTCGTCTCGTTGATCAGGATGGCCGCACGCGACGTCCACCCGGCGTCGCGCAGCCGGGCGCAACGCTCCGCGTAATCGGGCGGATAGGCGCGGGGGCGAAGGCACTCCGGCACCTCGTCCTCGCCGAACCCGTGCTGGCGGTAGAGGTCGTGCGTCGCTGTCTTGAGGCGGACGAGACTCGTTCCGCGGACGAGGAGGCTTCGATCCTCCCAGCCCGATCCGTTGTAGTGCTCGCCGATGCCCTGGCCGGTCACGACCGCCACGCCGGCCGAGGGGTCCTCCTCGGTGACGTCCGCGAAGGCGACCTTGCGATGGTCGCGGCGCGACAGGTCGAGCAGGAACGCCGGATCGAACTGGTTGGTGACGTTCACGCGCACCCGGAAGGCGTCGCGGAGGGCTCGGTCGTCCGCGTGGCGCAGCGTCGGCGACGCGGCGATGGCCGCCAGCAGAGAATCGCGACGCGCCGCGACCTGATCCGCGAACTCGATCGGGGTCAGGCCGGGCTTCGGCGCGTCGAGCAGATGCTCGAGGAACGAGACGATGCCGCGCGAGCCGGTCTGCTCGTAGTACAACGCGTCGACGAACAGGTAGAACTCCGGGAGTCGTCTCCGGCGACCCGCGTCGAGATCTCGCACGGCGTCGATGAACGCGGCCAGGTAGCCGTCGACGACGAGGTCCCACCCATAGACGTCGGCGACCCCGGAATCGGTGCGGCCCCGGAAGTCGTGGACGATGGTGACCTGATAGTCCTTCGTCTCACGGATCATCCGCTTCAGGGCGAGGTGGAACTGCTCCATCATCAGGTACTCCACCTGATTCGCGTCGGTGCACGGCTCCCCGGTTACCGAGGCGAGCACCCGGTCCCACTCGTGCTGCGTGTCCACCTGCTCGGGCCGGATGCCGTAGTCGAGCGGCAGCCACGCGAGCGAACCTCGGTTGCTGAAGCCGAGGAACTGGTTCTTCCACCGCTCGCCCGAGGCGACGGAGACGGCCTCGACGTTCACGAGGACGCGCCGGAAGATCTCGTTCGCGCGCGTCCGGATCTCCATCGCCCGTGGCCCGCCGTCCGCGGCGTCGGGGAACCGGTCGCGAAGCAGCCGCGAGAACGCCTCCCGTGCGCGGGTGCAAAAGCCCGCGGCGCTGGCCGGCTGCTTCTCCCGCCCGAAGAGGCGATCGAAGGGAACGAGTACCTCGCGGAAGAGCACGGACTCGGCGGCGGCGGCGAGGGAGCGGCCCCCGGCGGTGTCGCCTTCCACCGCGTCGGTGAACGCGAGGTCGAGCGCCCGGTGGTACGCCGCGTCCTCCTCGAGGAACGTGTGCCCCGGAGTGCGGATGTGCTCGCGAATCGGTCGCGCCACCTCCTCGAAGCGGCCGGGCTCGAAGTGGGGCGTCAGCATTCGATCGATCCACGTCATCGAGTGTCGGATGGCGTCGAGCCGGCGCTCGGTCGCTTCGCCGAGCAGGCCGGGGCGCGGTGGGGCCGCCTGCGCCGGCTCGGGGGCGAGCCGGACGCCGGTCTCGCGGGGCCGGTTCGCGCGATACCGTTCGAACGGTGAACCGAACGAGAACCCCGCGAGCAGCTCGCGTCTGCCGAAGTTGTAATCGAGCCGGAGGAGATCGCCCGAGCGGAAGAGCCCGCCACGTCGCTCGGGGAAGCGAAGCGAGACGACGGGCGCGACCCTCTCGTTCGCCCCGACGTACTCGGCGCCCGCCTTGGCCCAGCAGAGTCCCGCGTACGCTCCGGCCACGCCATGGACGGAGGATCCGAGCGTTCCGACGCCGCCTTCCAGCGATCCCTCGATGCCGCACAACCGGGGGCCGAGCAGCGTCCTCGAGACGTCCATCACGAGGCGGCTCGACGCGCGCTCGCGATCGAAGTGGTACCCGGCCAAGGGACCCCAACGGATGGTGACACGGGGAGGCTGACCGAGCGAAGGAGACGGCGGGGGGAATGGGGAATCGAGGCCCGCGGTCCGCGCGGAGCTGGGCGCGGACGCGAGGAGCCCGATCGCGAGCGCGCCGAGCGCCAGGAAGCGATGCGCTACGCGACGCGGGCCCGGCGCGGTACGTTTCCCGCGCGAAGAGCCAGCCATGTGGAACCCCCTCGGCGGCGCCGATCGCGCCGCCGTCCGCCGACCCGGGGGGTGGTCCGCGCAAGGGAGCGTACTCCGATCGGCACCGGGGACAACGGGGAATCGATTCGAGGTCGGCCGCCGCCGATGTAACGCGCTATTCGAATAGGCGATAGGCCAGCAGCTTCAAGCGGTCATTGAGCAGGAACCAGGCGATCGCGTAGCCCCAGACGAGGAGCGCCCGCTCCCAGCCGATCGGGGCCATGAAGAGCCCATAGACCGCGATGAGCGTGGCCACGAGCTGGGTGCCGACGACGGCGAGGACGAGGATCCGGGCCGGGCGGATCGACCAGAACGGGCGGCGCGTCCGCGTGGCGAAGATGGTCAGGTGGCCCGCCACCGAGAGCTTCAGGTACATGAGCGTCCGGATCGTCTCCCGTTCGAGGTGGAAGACCCGCTCCCCGAGGTAGAAGAGACCGAAGGAGGCGACCACGCCGGCCAGTCCCAGGACCGACGCGATCCCGAGCACCTCGCGCATGTTCCAGACCTCGGGACGATCCGAGTAGCGCACCCGGTCGTACGCGATCGAGAGGATCGCGCCGTCGTTCAGGAGCGCCAGGAGCACGATCATCACGGCGGTGATCGGGTAGAAATTGAAGACGAGGATCGAGAGGGTCATGAAGAGGAGGACCCGGACCGTCTCGGCGATCCGGTAGATCGCGTAGCTCGTCATCCGCTGGAAGATCTTCCGGCTCTCCTTGATGGCGCGGATGATGACCGAAAGGCCGGGCGTGAGGAGCACCATGTCGGCCGCGGCACGCGCGGCGTCGGTCGCTCCGGAGACGGCGATCCCCGCGTCGGCCCGCTTGAGCGCGGGCGCGTCGTTCACGCCGTCGCCGGTCATCCCGACGATGTGCCCGTGCCGTTGCAAGACGTCCACGATGTGGTACTTGTGCTCGGGGTAGACCTGCGCGAAGCCGTCGGCGCGCTCGATCTCGTCGTCGAGGCGCGCCCCCTCGTGGTGCTTCGTCTCGTCGAAGAGCCCGGCGTCGAGGATGTCGGTTCCGAGCGCGAGCTGCCCCGCGATCTCCCGCGCGATCACGATCTGGTCGCCGGTCACCATCTTCACGCGGACGCCCATCGCGCCGGCGCTCTCGAGGGTCGCCTTCGAGTCCTCGCGCGGGGGATCGTAGAGGGGGAGGATTCCCTCGAAGCGCCATGCCCCGCCCTCCTCGCGGCGCGCGACGCCGAGGGACCGGAAGCCACGCGCCGCGAACGCGGCGATGGCGCGATCCACCGCGGCATGCACGCGCTCGCGGTCGTCGGCGAGGGCGAGCACGACCTGGGGCGCGCCCTTCGTGACTTGGAACGTCCGCCCGTCGGAAGCGCGCACCTTCGCCTCCGTGCGCTTGTGGACCGGATCGAACGGCGTGAACGCGAGGACGGCGTAGTCCGCGATCTCGTGGTGGGGGCCGAGCCCGGCGAGAACGGCGACGTCGATCGGGTCCTGGTCCTCGGCGCGCGACGCGAGCGCGGCGTCGCCGATCACCTGCTCTCGCGAGATCCCCGCGACCACGAACGGCTCGCCGAGCGTGAGTGAGTTCTGCGTCAGCGTTCCGGTCTTGTCGGAGCAGAGGACGTCCATCCCGGCCAGCTCCTCGATCGACGCGAGCCGGCTCACGATCGCCTGCCCCTTGGCGAGGATCCGCGCCCCGACCGCCATCGTCACCGAGAGCACCGTGGGCATGGCGACGGGAATGGCCGCGACCGTGAGGACGAGCGCGAACTGGACCGTCGTGAGCATCTCGTCTCCCCGGAAGAGCGCCACCATCAGGATCAGGCCGACGAGCGCCACGTCGAGCAGGATCAGGAAGTCGCCGATCCTCATCACGGCGCGCTGGAAATGGCTCGGAGGCGGGGCGCGGCCGGCGAGCTTCGCGGTTCGCCCGAAGTACGTGTTCACGCCGGTCCCGTAGACGAGCGCGTCGATCTCCCCCTGTCGCACGATCGAGCCCGAGTAGACGACCTCGTCCGCCTTCTTCGAGACCGGGAGCGACTCGCCGGTCAGCGCCGACTGGTCGACCTCGATCGGATCGCCGGAATGGAGCTTCGCGTCGGCCGGGACGATGTCCCCGAGCCGGAGGCGGATGAGGTCGCCCGGCACGAGATCGCCGGCGGGGATCGCGCTCCAGGCGCCGTCCCGCTTCACCTTCGCGGTCAGCGCGAGACGCTTCTTGAGCGCCGCGATGGCGTTCCCGGCCTGGAACTCCTCCCAGAAGCCGACCGCGGCGTTCACGACGAGGAGCGCGAGGATGATCGAGAAATCCACCCAGTGGCGGACGATCAGGGAGAGCACGGCCGCGGCCTCGATCATCCAGGGGATCGGCCCCCAGAACGACTTCAGGAACTTGAGGAGGGGATTGACCTGCTCTTCGGGGATCTCGTTCGGGCCGTACTCGGCGAGGCGGCGTGCGGCATCGGCCGAGGAGAGGCCGCCGGCGGACGCGTGGAGGCGCGCTTCCAGCTCGGGGAGCGGGACGGTGGCCGATTCGCTTGGCTGAAATGCCGACATGGGACCCTGGGTTGACGATCCTGAGGGGTGCCCCCATCCTACGCCAGGCAGGCCCGGGCGGCCAGGGCGCGTCCGATCCCGATCCCCAGGGGGGCCGGCACCGGGCACCGAGGAGGCGAGCATGAACGCGCTAACCAAGTCCAACCCGCCGGGTCGCGATGAGCTGCGCGACCGTTATCACGGTGCCATTCTCGGTCTGGCCGTGGGGAACGCGCTCGGGCTGCCCGTGGAGTCGTTTTCGCGCGCGGTGATTCTGCAGCACTTTCCCCAGGGGATTCGCGAGATCGATCCCTCCGAGGCGCGGCTTCCCTGGGACGACGATCTCGCCCAGGCCGTGATCCTGGCCGAGGCGATCCTGGACCATGACACCCTGCTCGCCCCCGACCTGGCCCGACGGCTCGTCGCGTGGCTGGAATCGAGCGGCAGGGGAGTCGGCAACCTGACCTGGCGCGTGCTCGACGCGCTGCGCGATGGAGCGTCGCCCGAGCGCGCCGCGCGTCTCGTCTGGGAGCAGGACGGCGGACAGCCGGCGGGGAACGGGGCCGTGATGCGATGCACTCCAGTCGCCATGCGATGGCCTCGCGATCGGTCGAGATTGCTCGACGAGACGAGGAAGAGCGCGATCGTGACGCATCACGACCCGAGGTGTACGTGGTCCGCGTACGCGATCAACCTCGCCGTGGCCGAGGCGCTCGCGGGACGGTCGACGGCCGTCGAGACGATCGTCTCGGAGCTCGAGCAAGCGGGGGCGGACCCCCACACGTTGCATGCGGCCCGCGGGCACGCCGGCCACCCGCTCGACGCGCTCGACCTCGACGGCACCGCGATCGGCTTCACCCTGAAGGCGATGCAGGCGGGCCTCTGGTGCCTGGAGCAGACGTCGGGTTTCGAGGAGACGCTCGTAGCCGTGATCGAAGCGGGCGGCGACACGGATACGAACGGCGCGGTGGCCGGGGCGGTGCTCGGGGCGAAGCTCGGAGCCGTGTCGATTCCCGATCGGTGGACGTCGCGGGTTGCCAGAGTCGGGGAACTGCGCTCCCTCGCAGACCGGCTCTACGAGCGAGCCCGGGAGTCGGGCGAGATCTAGCCCGAGACGGCCACTCGCCAGCGCGGGGCCACCTGCCGAGTCGGGCGGTCTGGAGCGGGCCCCCCGGGCCCGATGGCGTCGTGGCGCTCGAACTCGAGATCGCCACGAGCCGGCGGCCCCCCGTCTCCCCAGTGGGAGAGAACACCGTTCGGTCCTTCCCGGGAGGGCACCGCTCCGCCGCACCACTCGACGCGGGAGCCGTAAGCGCCGCGCGACGACCGGTCGGCACGGCCGCGCGGTCCGTCACCGATCCCAACCGCCGCCGGCCTGCCATCCGGTAGCGACATCGCTGCCCGCGTCGAGCAGGGTCCTACTCTATCCACCAATGCGCAAAATCGAGGCGAATCGGGCAGGAAATATTTTTCTGCGCACTTGATCCCCGAGATTCCGCACCTCCAGACAGCACGCGAGAGCGGGCTGGAAAGGGGGATGTACAGATGAAGCGTGGCAACCTGATGCAGTGGGGGGCGCTCGCCGCCGTCTTGTGCGGCATGGCGGGCATCGGCATCTGGTCGGCCCGGGTGACTGGACCGGCGCAAACGAGCAAGGTGGGCCGAGCGGAGGTGCCGGCGTCGGCTCGCTCCGAGCGGGTCTCGGTACCGATCGCCTTCGCGCCGAATCACGGCCAGGCATCCGATGAGGTTCGTTTCACGTCGACCGGGGCGGGATGCTCCCTGACCCTGACCGCCCGGGAGGCGATCCTCGCGTACCGCACCGCGGGCCAGCGCGGTGTGTTCGTCGGGACGGAGCTCACGCCGGTCTCCGGGCCGCTCCCGCCGCGCACCGCGGTGCAGCGCATGGGTTGGATCGGAGCGAATCCCGACCCGGTCGTGCGGGCGGAGGAGCCGCTACCGGGGAAGATGAACTACTACAGAGACTCGAAGTCCCGTCATGCGGTGACGAACATTCCGACGTACGCCCGCGTCCGGTACGAGAACCTCTGGCCGGGGATCGATCTCGAGTATCACGGTGAGTCCGGATCGCTCGAGTACGATTTCGTGGTCGCTCCCGGCGCGGATCCGAGCGCGATCCGGCTGACGTTCCCGGGTGCGGACCGCCTGGCACTCGATTCCGAGGGGAACCTGGAGGTCGCGGCGTCGGGCGCGGTCGCTCCGCACGCGCGTCCGCAGCTCTACCAGGATCAGGGTGGCCGGCGCGTGGCTGTCGAGGGACGGTTCGCGATCCGGGGTCCGAACGAGGTGGGGTTCGAGGTCGGGTCCTACGATCGGAGCGCCCGACTCGTGATCGACCCGGTGATCACGTACAGCCGCTACCTGGGCGACATGCTGGACATCGGGTCGGTCCACGTGGACGCGAACGGCATCTGGGTCGTCGGCGGGTGCGCGTCGAGCATCGACCCGAATCCCTCGGATCCGTTGAATCCCGGCATCGTCGGCTCCACCGCTTCCGAGGGGCTCTCGCTGATTCGGCTCGACCCCACGGGCGCCACCGTTCTCTTCCAGACGAACATCCTGGACACGGGCGGCGGGCAACTCTACGTCGACAACGAGACCCCCTTCGGTCTCGACGTGGACGCGAGCGGAAACGCCTACATCGCCGGGAACACGAATACCTACTCCAATCCCTATGTGACTTCCGGTCGGGCAATCCTGGACGGTCCGCTCGACGTTCTCGTGGGAAGATTCGACGCGACCGGGGCGATCACCGGCATGGTGCTGCTCGGCGGCAACGGCACCGACGGAACGGCTGGAGCGGGTACGGTCGTCGGCATGGGAGACCTGAAGCTGGATTCGTCCGGAAACGTGTGGATCACGACCGGGTCCAATTCGACCGATCTGTCGACCCTCTACCCCTCGGTCCCCGGCTACGATCAGACGAACCATGCGTTCATGGAGGAGGTTCTCTTCCGGCTCGATCCGAGCAGTCTCGGCGTGACGTATTGGTCCTTCCTCGGCGGAAACGGCGGGGATCGTGGCATGGGCATCCGGTTCGGCACGGACGGCAGCATCTACGTCGCCGGAAACACCAATTCGACGGACTTCCCGGTCACGGCCGGGGCGTTCCAGACGGGTCCGCAGGGCGGGCTCGACTTCACCATCACGAAACTCGACCCCACCGGCACGAGCCTGGTCTACTCGACGTACCTGGGCGGGAGCGGCACCGAGGGGTACCTCTTCCCCTCTGGCCCCGCGCTGGCGGTGGATGAGGACGGATGCGCGTACTTCCGGGGCATCACGACCTCGGCCGACTTCCCGGTCGTGAACGCGGCCCAACCGACGCTGGCCGGAGGCGCGGACGCGACGCTGTCGAAGCTCGACGCGACGGGACAGAACCTCGTCTACTCGACCTACCTCGGCGGCAGCGGCGATGAGCTCTCGACGGCGCTCGTCGTGGACGATCGCGGCAACGCCTACGTGAGCGGCTACACGTACTCCAACGACTTCCCGACGGTGAACACGAGCGTCGG
>JBLMXB010000124.1:0-6719 GCA_050257555.1 Hyphomicrobiales bacterium
GGGCCGGCGCGCGAGCGGAATCACCAGAGGAATCGCCACCCGTAACCCAACCGCAGTGCCGCCAGGTATCCCTGCCAGAAGCTCGTCGTGGACGTCGTCGTGGACGTCGTCGTCGTCCCATCCGTACGCATCAGCGCCGTCGTTCCCGACGGGCTCATCGCCGCAGCCTTCACGACCGAGCCGTCTCCGTCGCCCCCAGTAGGCGACGGACCGAGCGGGTCGTTCCAGTTGATCGGCTTGGCGTGGATGGGCGGCGCGATCGCCGCGACGAGGACGAGCGCCGACAGGAGGACACCCAGCAACACGATGCGTCGCGGATTCCGGATCCTCATGCCATGCTCCCGATGACGAAACGGTTCCCGGCCTAACAACCGCTCCGTGCGCGCGTAGGACGGCAGTTCGATGATGGACGCCTGGGGTCGATTGGGTGTTCGCCCCTGAGGGACGTTTCGGGTAGAAACGAGCGTCCGCCTTCGAACACTGCCGCTTGTTAAGGGACTATATAGTCGGATGTGCCTTGCGTCAAGGAGATTTGGCCGAATCGAGCCGTTTCGAGCGCGTTACGGGCCGCTCCCGCGCCCGGCGCGCTTCGGAGAGCACGAGGCCGTAGCGGAGCCCCCGCGTGGAAACCGTGAGGCCGGGGACCGGGAACCGGGTGACGAATTCGGTGAGGATCACGGCGCCGGCGGGGATGATGTCCGCGCGACCCCGGCTCACGCCGGCGAGGTCCCTGCGCCGGGCCACGGGAATGGAGCACAACTCCCGCTCGATCTTATGGATATGGTCGATCGTAAGGACGTGGCTCTCGATCCGGGTCGGGTCGTACTTGACGAGGGCCAGGTCGAGCGCGCCGAACGCGGTCACCGTGCCGCCCACCCCCACGGCCCGATCGATTCCGTCCGCCGCAAACCCCTCCAATTTCTCGCGAAACACGGATCGCACGTACTCTCGAACCGCGCCCAGCTCGGCGTCGGTGGGCGGGTCGCTTCGGATGAAGCGCTCGGTGAGGCGGACGCAGCCGAGCTCGAGGCTGATCATCTGCGTCCCATCCCGGTCCACGCCGCTGATGATCTCGGTGCTCCCGCCCCCGATGTCCACGACCACCGAGCGCCCGTGTGGGGCGGATAACCCGGAGAGGACGGCCAGGAAGACGAGCCTCGCTTCTTCCTCTCCTGAAAGCACTTCCACCGGGTACCCGATCCGCTCGGAGAACCGCGCGGCGACGTCGAGCCCGTTCTGGGCGACGCGCAGGGCATTGGTGGCGGCCACGCGGATGCGGCTCGCGCCGCTGTACTCGGCCTCCTGCACGAACCGCTCGAGGCACTCGAGGGTGCGCGAGGCGGCGGCCTCGTCGATGAGGCCCGTCCGGTCGATCCCCTCGCCCAGCCGGGAGATCTCCCCCATCCTGTGCGAGGTCCGGAGGCGCTCGTTCTCGTCCACGTCGGCGACCAGGAGGCGCACCGAGTTGGTGCCGATGTCGACGGCGCCGATCCTCACCGTATTGCCGCTCGGGCTTGGAGTGATCTGGCCTCCTGCGTACGGAGCGTTCCTCGTCGTCCGCGGGCGCGGTTGACTCGGGAACGTGTCGAACCGTACCATACGAGTGTCATGCGAGTAAAGACGGAAATCATTACCCCACAGCAAAATGGAGCGACCGCCGGACCGCCCGCCCGGTTGACCGACCTGGTCGGGATGGACTTCGAGCGCCTCGCGCGCGTCGCGATCGCCGAGGGAGAGCCCGCGTACCGCGGCCGGCAGATCGGCGACTGGATCTACCGGCGGGGCGCCGTGGGCTTCGACCAGATGTCGAATCTCTCGAAGGCGCTCCGCGCCCGCCTGGCCCTGCGCTACAGGATCGGGTCGCTCGCCGAGCGGGACCGGGTGGAGACGCCCGACCGGAGGACCCGGAAGATCGCCTTGGCCCTGCCGGACGGCGGAATCGTGGAGTCGGTCTTCATGTCGACGCCGACCCGGTACACGTTCTGCCTCTCGTCGCAGCAGGGCTGCGGCTTCGCGTGCCGGTTCTGCGCGACCGGCCGCATGGGACGCGGGCGGAACCTCACGGCCGGCGAGATCCTCGAGCAGGCGCTCCGTCTCCGGGCCGAGCTCCCTCCGGGCGTGACCGACTACAACGTCGTCCTGATGGGCATGGGGGAGCCGCTCGAGAACTACGACGCCGTGCTGGCGGCCCTCGGCCTCCTGACCGACCCGGCCGGCGCCGCCGTGCCGGCCAAGCGGATCACGATCTCGACCGTCGGCCTCGTCCCCCAGATCATCCGGCTCGCCGACGAGGCGCCCCGGTACCGCCTCGCGATCTCGCTCCACGCCGCGACCGACGAGCTCCGCTCGAAGCTGATGCCGGTGAACCGCACGTTCCCTCTCGAGCAGCTCATGAAGGCGGTCCGCCACCACGTCGAGCGGACGGAGCGGCGGGTGACGTTCGAGTACATCCTGATCGAGGAGATCAACGACACGATCGGCGACGCGGCGAAGCTGGTGCGCCTCGTGGCCCAGCTGCCGTGCAAGATCAACCTGATCCCCTACAATCCGATCGGGCCGGGCAAGTTCCGGCGGCCGGCCCCGGAGCGGATCGAGCGGTTCGCGGACCACCTGCGCCCGCGCGTTCCCGCGGTGACCGTGCGCTACAGCCAGGGGGTCGAGATCGGGGCCGCGTGCGGGCAGCTCGCCGGCCGCGCCGGCGAGGGCGGGGCCCGGCGCTAGCGCGCCGCCCGGGCGATGCTCGCGACGCTCCGCCAGCGGCTCCTCGCCCTCTTCTTCCTCGTCGCGCTCGTCCCCTCGGTCGGCGCGACGATCCTCGTCACGCAGTACCTCTCGCGGAGCCTCGCGGCGCTCCGCAATCCGGAGACCGAGCGCGCCCTCGGGCAGTCGCTGGAGGTGATCCAGCAGGGGATCGAGCGGCTCGGGAGCGACGCCCAGCACCACGCGACCGTCATGGCGGAGGACCCCGACCTGACGAGCCTCCTCGCGGCGAACCGCCTCCCCGATCTCGAGCGCGCGCTCCGCGACGCCGCCCGGGAGCGGGGACTCGACTACGTCTGCCTCTACCGGTCCGGCGCGAACGCCGCGCGCGTCTTCGGCGCGCGGTTCGGGCCGCGCATCACGATCCCCGAGCCCGAGCCGGCGTCGCTCCAGGCGGCGCTGAACGAGGGCGGGCTCGTGACCGGCGGCGCCGCCCCGCGCCAGGTGAGCGGCGTGGCGGCGTTCGGCGCGAACTACCTGATCCTCGCCGGCTACCAGCTCGATCCGGAGATCTCGGCCGAGATCGTGGCGCTCCAGAAGAACCTCACGATGTACCGCCGCCTCGGCGTCTACACGTGGCTGTCGCAGCGGAGCCTCTGGATCTTCGCGGGGATCTGGTCCGTGGCGCTCGCGTTCCTGAGCTTCCTCCTCGCGGCCCTCGTGAGCCGCGGGATCGCGCGCCCCGTCGTCGCGCTCGAGTCGGCGATGGAGCAGGTCTCGGCGGGCGACCTCTCGCGGCGGGTGAAGCCGGGGGGAACGCGCGAGGTGCGCTTCCTCGGCACCGCGTTCAACCGGATGGTGGACGAGATCCAGACGTCCCGCCGCGCGCTCCTCCGCGCGGAGCGGCTGGCCGCGTGGCGCGAGGTCGCGCGCGCGGTGGCGCACGAGATCCGGAACCCGCTCACGCCGATCCAGTTCGCGCTCCAACGGCTGAAGGACGAGGCGCGCCGTCCCGAGGCCCCGCGCGCGCAGGTGGTCGAGGAGGGCGTCGAGTCGATCCTCCGCGAGGTGCGCTCGCTCCAGGAGTTCGCCACCGCGTTCTCGTCGGTGGCGCAGCTCCCCGAGCCGACCCCGCAGCCGTGCGACCTGGTCGCCCTGGCCGAGGACGTGGCGCGCCTCTACGGCGCCTCGACGACCGTCGAATTCCGCGTTGAGGCGGAGCATCCGGTTCCCGTAGCCTGGGCGGACGCGGGCCAGATCCAGCGCGTGCTCGTGAACCTGATCAAGAATGCGCTCGAGGCGATGAACGGGACGGGCTCGATCGTCCTGCGCGTCCGCCGCGAGGCGGGCGCCGCGGGGACCGGCGACGGCATGGTCGCGCTCGAGGTGGACGACACCGGACCGGGGATGGATCCGGCGACGCTCGACCGCGCGGCGCACCCGGGGTTCACCACGAAATCGACGGGGAGCGGCTTGGGACTCACGCTGGTGCAGCGCATCGTGGAACAGCACGGAGGCCGGCTCTCGATCGAGTCGAGCCCCGGCGTCGGCACGCGCGCGACGATCACCGTCCCGGTGGCGCCGGAAGGCGCGGCGCCGGAGCCGGCCGCGTGACCGCGGCGCGCATCCGGATCCTCGTCGTCGACGACGAGCCGTCGGTCCTGCTCGAGACCGCCGCGAGCCTCAAGCGCCAGTACGACGTCCTCACGGCGTCGAAGGCCGAGGACGCGGAGACGATGCTCGGCGCCCAGCGCGTCGACCTCCTCCTGACCGACCTCCGCCTCCCCGGCAAGGACGGCATCGCGCTCCTCGAGGCGGTGAAGGCCGCGTACCCCGACCTCCCCGTGGTCCTGATGTCGGGCCACGGCACGATCGAGGAGGCCGTGAAGGCGATCCAGCTCGGCGCGGTCGACTTCGTGGAGAAGCCGTTCGGTCCCGAGCGGCTCCAGGTGACCGTGGACCGCGCGCTCGAGCTGAAGGCGCTCCAGCGCGAGAACGAGCGGCTCCGCACGCTCGCCGGCGCCGCCGACGAGATGGTCGGGAAGAGCAAGGCGCTGGAGCAGGTGCGCGCGGAGATCGCGAAGGTCGCGAAGACCGAGGCGAAGGTGCTGGTGACGGGCGAGAGCGGGAGCGGGAAGGAGCTGGTCGCGCGCGCGATCCACCGCCTGAGCGCCCGCTCGCGCGGCCCGTTCGAGAAGCTGAACTGCGCGGCGCTCCCCAAGGACCTGGTCGAGAGCGAGCTCTTCGGCTACGAGAAGGGCGCGTTCACCGGCGCCGCGCAGATGAAGCGCGGCCGGCTCGAGGCGGCGGACCAGGGCACGCTCTTCCTCGACGAGGTCGGCGACATGAGCCTCGAGACGCAGGCGAAGTTCCTCCGCGCGATCGAGACCGGCGAGATCGAGCGGCTCGGGGGGACGCGCACGATCTCCGTCGACACGCGCATCGTCGCGGCCACGAACAAGGACCTGCCCGAGGAGATCCAGGCGGGGCGCTTCCGCGAGGACCTCTACTACCGCCTGAACGTCGTCCCGATCCATCTCCCGCCGCTCCGGGCGCGCCGGGAGGACATCCCGCTCCTCGTCGCGCACTTCATCGAGCGCCTCGGCGCCGAGCACGGGCGGGGGCCGCGCGGGGTCGCGAAGGAGGCGATGGAGCGTCTCTCCGAGTATTCCTGGCCCGGGAACGTCCGCGAGCTCAAGAACCTGATCGAGCGCCTCCTGATCATGACCGACGGCTCGACGATCGACGCCGGCGACGTCGAGGACGTGCTCCCCGCCGACGCCGGCGACGGACCGCCGAGCGAGCTCAAGGCGGCCCGCGACAAGGCCGAGCGCGACACGATCCACGCGATGCTGCGCGAGTGCGAGTGGAACGTGAGCGAAGCGGCCCGGCGTCTCGGCATGGACCGCGGCTACCTCCACCGGAAGATCAAGCGCTATGGGCTCTCGCGCGACGGCGGCGCGTAGCCTCGTCGCGGCGGCCCTGGTCGCGGCCGCGCTCGGGGCGTCGGCGGCACGCGCGGCGGCGCCGCCGGATTCCACGGCCGCCCCCGCCCTCGCGCCCGCGGCCGCCGACTGGGACACCCTCTCCGCCGGGCTCCCCGAACAGGTCGTGCTCACGTACGGGCCGCGGCTCGCGTACGACCGCGTCGACGGCCCGTTCGTCGGGGGCGACGTCGGCTTCAAGCGGCAGGAGGACGAGCGGCCGCTGATGCAGGTCTGGCTCGGGTACGCGTTCTCCCGCGAGCGGGGGCTGGGCGGCGCCGACGTCGAGGTCCCGTTCGGGTACCGCGCCGTGATCCACGTCGGGGGCCATGTCTATCGCCGCACGGCGAGCGGGGACGATTGGATCGTCGGCGGCACCGAGAACACGTTCTTCGCCCTCTTCGCCCGCACCGACTACCGCGATTGGTACGAGGCCGAGGGCGGGAGCGCGCACGCGACGTGGGATCCGGGGCGCGACGTCTCGGTCCGGATCGGGGCGCGGGTCGAGACGCAGCGTTCCCTGCGCACGCGCACCCGCGTCGCCGCGTTCGGGAAGGACGACCGGTTCCGCCCGAATCCGCCGATCGAGGACGGCGTCCTCGGCCTCTGGAGCGCGTCCGCGCGGATCGGCCCGGCGCGGATCCCGCCGGGCGGCGGCACGAGCGGATCGCTCACCCTCGAGCGCGCGGGCGACCCCGTGGCGCGGGACTTCCGCTACACGCGGCTCCGCGCGGAGGCGCGCACGACCGCGCGGCTCGCGCCCGCGCACACGGTCCGCGCGCGCGTGATCGCCGGATCGACGCGGGACGGCGTCCTCCCGTCCCAGACGGTCTGGCACGTCGGCGGGATCGGCACCCTTCGCGCGCTCGACTACAAGGCGTTCGCCGGGGACCAGTTCTTCCTCGCGAACGTCGAGTACTACGTGCTGGCCCGGAAGAACCTCTACCCGATGGCGTTCGTCGATTGGGGCGCGGCCTGGTTCGGACGGGACAACCTCTCCCGGCAGAAGCCGGGACTCGACGCCGGCGTCGGGCT
>JBLMXB010000125.1:0-9488 GCA_050257555.1 Hyphomicrobiales bacterium
CCCTCCTCCTCCGGACGAGGGCCCGGCGGATCCGGACCTGGGATCGATGAATCCGGGGGAGCGGGTAGATCTCATCCGACCTCCAGCGTCTATTCGCCACGACAGCGCTCGCCAAGGAGACGGCTACGGTCGCGGCTACGGTCAGGCTGTCCATTCCTGGTAATCGTTGGCCACCGTTGGCCACCCCAAGAAGGAAGCCCCAGGAGGGTCATCCGCCTGGGGCTTCCACTATTACCTTGCCGCGACTCTACTTCGAGGACCGGCCTCAAAATCGCCGCCACTCACATCAAAATTCTTTGCAGACCGTCGCCTTAGCCACTTGGCTATGCCGCCCCGCAAGTAGTTGAGTATAGCGCGGTTGGGGGCGGGTGCAATTGGGGAAATCAGGCCGGGATCGCCTCGCCGTCTACTCCCATTGGGGCGATCCGCAGAGCCTCGCCACCGCGGTAGAGATTGGATTGAGGAATGGCGTGGCTCCCCGCAAGGTCTTGACCCGACGATTCCCGGCGACGCGAGAGAAGGCACTCCTGGCTCCATCGGAATATGGGCTTGCGTATATTCCCATATCCGCATATGGTCCCTCGTCATGGAGGCCGTCCGCAAGCTCAAGGCGAGCATCTTCCAGGGGCTCGCGCATCCAACGCGGCTCGCGATCGTCGAGTTGGTGACGGAGGGCGAGATGTCCGTGGGCGGAATCATGCAGCGGCTGGGCGTCGAGCAGCCGACGATCTCCCGGCACCTGGCGATCCTGCGCGCGAAGCGGATCGTCGCGAGCCGCAAGGACGGAAACCAGGTCCTCTACTCGCTGCGCGATCCGATCCTCAAGCGGGTCCTGGACCTGATGCGTCGCTACACCGTGAAGCACCTGGCGGAGGACGTGTCGCTCCTGGCAGAGCTGGAAGATGAGAAGCGGTAGCGGCGCATGGAACTGAGGGCGAGGGACGTGGCGCCGCTGCTCGGCGTCTCGGAGCAGACCGTCTATCGCTGGGCCCGCGAGGGCACCCTTCCCTCGCACCGGATGGGGGACCAGTACCGGTTCAACCGCGTCGAGCTGCAGGAATGGGCGGCCACGCACGGCCACCGGGTTTCGCCGGCGCTCTTCGCCTCCGAGCGCTCCGCGGCGGAGGCTACGAGCCTCGTCGCGGCGCTCGAGCGCGGCGGCATCCACTACGGCGTCCCCGGCGACCGGCGCGAGTCCGTCCTGGCGGCTGTCGCCGCGCTGCCGGAAATCCCCGCAGGCGTCGATCGCGCGCTGCTGGAGCAGCTCCTGATCGCGCGCGAAGCCCTGGCCCCGACGGCTGTGGGGCACGGCATCGCCATTCCTCACCCCAGGGATCCGCTCGTCGTCCGCGTGGCCGAACCCCACGCTCTCCTTTGTTTCCTCGCGCGGCCCGTCGACTTCGGCGCGCTGGATCGCGCCCCGGTACGCGTGCTCATCACCCTGCTCTCGCCCTCCGTCCGCCAGCACCTCCGGATGCTCGCGCGGATGGCGTACGTGCTCGGCGACGAACGCGTGAAGGGTCTGCTCGCGGGGACGCCGCCGCGGCAGGCCGTGCTGGATCTGATCCGGCGGGTGGAGGCGGAGGCCGCGGCGCATAGCGCGGACGGCGCCCCGGGCCCGGACAACCCGCACCCGGCCTGATGCTGCCCCCGCTCCTCCTCGCCGTACTTCTGCTCTTGGTGGGCGCGCTCGCCGCGGCGCTCCTCGCGCGGTTCGACCGCGCCTCGCTGGCCGCGGGCACGGCCACCGCCGTCCTCGCCTCGGCCGCAGGCATCACCGCGAGCGTTGTCGCCCTCCTGCGCGGCGAGGTCGTGTCGAGCGAACTCGCGTGGACGCTCCCGGTGGGGACGCTCCGCGTCGGGATCGATCCCCTTTCGGCGTTCTTCCTCCTCTGCGTCTTCACCGTGTCCGGTCTCGCCGCGATCTACGGCGCCGGCTACCTCGAGGCGCAGCGGGGCGGTCAACGGCTGGCACCGGCGGTTGCGGGTTTCAACGTCCTCGTCGCGGCGATGGCCGTGGTGGTGCTGGCCCGGGACGGCATCCTGTTGATCGCGGCATGGGAAGTCATGTCGGTCGCCTCGTTCCTGCTGGTCAACTTCGAGCACGACCGCGCCGAGGTGCGGCGGGCGGGCCTGGTCTACCTGATCGCCTCCCAACTCGGCGTCGTCTTTCTCTTCCTGCTCGTCGCCCTGCTCGGGGACGCGGGCGGCGCGTACGACTTCGACTCACTTCGCGCCGCGGGGAGTGCCGCGCCGGCCCTCGCCGGTCCCGCCTTCCTGCTCGCCCTCGTCGGCTTCGGCACCAAGGCGGGGTTCTGGCCCGTGCATCTCTGGCTCCCCGACGCGCATCCCGCCGCGCCGAGCCACGTCTCCGCGGTGATGTCGGGCGTCATGATCAAGATGGGCATCTACGGACTGCTCCGCACGCTGACGTTCCTCGGCCCTCCCCCGGCGTGGTGGGGCGCCCTCGTGATCGGGATCGGCGCCGTCTCGGGCATCCTCGGCGTCCTGCAGGCGCTGGCGCAGCACGATCTCAAGCGCCTGCTGGCGTACCACAGCGTCGAGAACATCGGAATCATCACGCTGGGCATCGGCCTGGGCCTGCTGGGACAGGCGCACGGGCTCGCCGCGCTCGCGTTCCTGGGCTACGGCGGCGCGCTCCTTCACGTCCTAAACCACGGTCTCTTCAAGAGCCTTCTGTTCGAAGGGGCGGGAAGCGTCCTCCACGCGACTGGCGAGAGGAACATCGACCGGCTCGGCGGCCTCTCGGGACGGATGCCGGTGACGGCGGCGATGTTTCTCGTGGGCTCGATGGCGATCTGCGGCCTGCCGCCCTTGAACGGCTTCGTCAGCGAGTGGCTCATCTACATTGGGGCCTTCCGCGGGGGCGCGCTCCTCCCGGGCCAGTGGGCGCTCTGCTCGCTCGCCGTCGTGGCCGCGCTGGCCCTGATCGGAGGACTCGCCGCGGCCTGTTTCCTGAAAGCGTATGGCGTGGTGTTCCTCGGCACGCCGCGGACCGAGATCCGGCCGGGCGCGCACGACCCCGGGCTGGCCATGCGGCTCACGATGCTCGCGACGGCGCTCCTCTGCGCCGCGATCGGCCTCTTCCCCGTCGCCGCGGTGCGCCTCGTAACCCCGGCCGTCGGCGTCCTCGCGGGGACCGCGATCGCGGACGCCGCCGTGCTCGGAGCGCTGCCGGCGGTCACGGCGGTGGCCGCCGCGCTGCTCGCCCTAGCGGCGGTCCTCGCGTGGGGGCGCGCGCGCCTGCTTGCGAGGCGGAAGGTCGCCCACGCCCCGACGTGGGGCTGCGGCTACGCGGCTCCAACACCGCGCATGCAGTACACCGCATCGTCGTTCGCGCAACCCGTGCTCGAGCCCTTCGCGGGCATCGTTCCCGCACGGATCGAGGGCGACATGCCCCACGGGTACTTCCCCGCCACGGCGCGCCTCGACCGGCACATCGGGGACCCCGCGGGCGAGCGGTTCCTGCTCCCGGCGATCCGAGGCGCGGTTCGGCTCCTGTCCCGCGTGCGCGTCCTGCAGCATGGGCGCGTGCAACTCTACCTCGCCTACATTCTCCTTACCCTCGTCGTGCTCCTCGTCTGGCAGCTCTCCGGAATGGGCGGAAGGTGATTCGTGGCGATTGATCTGCCGCTCCACCTGCTTCTGCTCCTCGCGGTGCCACCGCTCCTGCAGAGCGTGATCGCACGCACCAAGGCATGGGTGGCGGGGCGCAGCGGGGCGCCGCTCCTCCAGCCCTACCGCGACCTGCTCCGACTGTGGCGCAAGGGCGCCGTGTACAGCACCACCACGACATGGATCTTCCGCGCGGGACCTGTCGGCTCCCTCGCGGCACTCCTCGTCGCCGGGCTGATCGTCCCCCTCGCGTCCACGCGAGCCCCCCTCGGATTCGAAGGCGACGTGATCGCGTTCGCGTACCTCCTCGCGCTCGCCCGGTTCCTGACGGTGGCCGCGGCCCTCGACACGGGCTCGAGCTTCGAAGGAATGGGCGCGAGCCGCGAGGCCGCGTTCTCGGCGCTGGCCGAGCCGGCGCTGTTCCTCACGCTCGCCATCCTCTGCCTGCCCGCCCGGGGCGCCTCGTTCCAGGGTGCGTTCGGCGCGCAGCCATGGGTCGCCTCCGGGCTCCGGCTGGCGCCCTTCCTCGCCGCGGCGGTCGCGCTGTTCATCGTGCTGCTCGCGGAGAACTCGCGCATCCCCGTGGACGATCCCACGACGCACCTCGAGCTGACGATGATCCACGAGGTGATGGTGCTCGATCACGGCGGGCCGGATTTCGCGGGGATCCTCTACGGGAGCGCGCTCAAGCTCTTCCTCTTCACGGGCCTCCTCGTGCACGCGCTGTTCCGCTTCCCGGTTGGAAGTCCATGGCCGGGTGCCGGCATCCTTCTGGCGGGCGCGATCGCGGTGGCGTTCCTGGTCGGCGGCATCGAGTCGTGGACCGCGCGCCTGCGTCTCCCCCGGGTCCCGCAATTCCTGATCAGCGCCTTCGCGATCGCGGCGGTTGGGCTCATCACTCTCATTTACCGGATCGGTCGATGAGCGGACTCTCGGACCTGCTGCTCCTTCTCGCGATCGTTCTCGATCTCGCGGTCGTCGCCTCCAGCCGCCTGAACGGATGCATCCGCGCGTCCGCGCTCCAGGGAGTTGTGCTCGCGCTTCTGCCCCTCGCGTTCGTGTGGGAGGGATCGGGCATGAACCCGCTCCACGCCGGCATCCTCGCCGCCGCCCTGCTGGTCCTCAAGGCGGTGGTGATCCCGTCGCTCCTGCTGCGAGCCGTGCGCGAGGCGGACGTGCTCCGCGAGGTCCAGCCCTTCGTCAGCCTCCACCTCTCGCTCCTGCTCGCCACGGTCATGGTCGGGATTTCGTTCGGGCTCTCCACGGTCCTCGTGCTGCCCCGTCCGGCTCCCTCGGCGGTCGTGGTCCCGGCCGCGCTCGCCACGCTGCTGACGGGCTTCCTCGTCTTGGTCTCGAGGCGGCAGGCGGTCACGCAGGTCGTCGGCTACCTCTTGCTCGAGAATGGCGTGGCGATCTTCGGCCAGACGCTGGCCCCGGCGATCCCCTTCGCCGCGGAGCTGGCGATCCTCCTCGACCTCCTGGTCGGCGTCTTCGTGATGGGCATCGCGATCCACCACATCAGCCGCGAGTTCGATCACATCGACACCGAGAAGCTGGCGAGCCTGAAGGGATGACGATGCTCCTCGCGCTCCTCGTGCTGCTGCCGGCGGTGCTGGGGCTGCTGGCGCTCGGAGTTCGCGGCACGCGCGCCTCGCTCGCGGTTCTCCTGGCGGGCTCGAGCCTCCACGCGCTCGGAACGGCGGTCCTCTGGACGGTGCCGTTCCTCCCTCGATGGAGAGGGCTCCTCGACCTGGACGCCACCGGGCTCCTGTTCCTTTCCATCACGAGCGTCGTGTTCCTCGCCGCGAGCGTGTACGCGGTGCCTTATCTCGTCCGGGGCACCCACGACGCGCAGGCTTCGCCCCAGCGGTTCGTGCCCTGCCTCCTGTGGTTCCTCGCGGCGATGACGCTCGTGTGCGTGACGCAAAACCTGGCGCTCCTCTGGGCCGCCGTCGAGGCGACCACGCTCGCCAGCGCGCCGTTGATCTACTTCTACCGGCGCCCCGGGGCCCTCGAGGCGGCGTGGAAGTACCTCCTGCTCTGCTCCGTCGGCATCGCGCTCGCGCTTCTCGGGGTCTTCTTCCTCGGCGTGGCGGCCTCCGCCGCGCCCGGGCCACACGTCGACCTCTCCGTCCAGGGGCTCTCCGCCGTCGCGCCCGCCATGTCCCGGCCCTGGCTCGTGGCCGCGTTCGTGCTCGCCCTCGTCGGATTCGGGACGAAGATGGGGCTCGTGCCGCTCCATTCGTGGCTGCCCGACGCGCACAGCCAGGCCCCGTCGCCCGTCTCGGCGCTGCTCTCGGGCGCGCTGCTCAACGGCGCGTTCCTGGCGATCCTGCGCTTTCTCCGCGTCTGCACCGCCTCGGGCGACGCCGCCTTCGCGCGGGACCTGCTCCTCGTCTTCGGCTTCGCCTCCATGGCCGTCGCGGCCGGCTTCCTGCTGCGGCAGCGCGACTACAAGCGGCTCCTCGCCTATTCCAGCGTGGAGAACATGGGCATCCTGTGCGTCGGCGCGGGCCTCGGGACCGACGCCACGTACGGGGCGCTGTTTCACGCCGTGAACCACTCGCTCTGCAAGGCGGCCCTCTTCTTCGTCGCCGGGAACGTGCTGCGCGAGTTCTCGACGACGGACGCAGGCGAGGTCCGCGGCGTGCTGCGCCGTCTCCCGGTCACGGGCGGCCTCCTCCTCGTCCTGCTGTTCGCGATCGGTGGGGCGCCTCCCTCGGGCACGTTCTTCAGCAAGTTCCTGATCTTCCGCGTGGCCGTCGCGGGCGCCGCGCCCTGGATGGGCGTGCTCTTCGCCCTGCTCGTCACCGTCGCGTTCCTGGGCATGGCGGCGACGCTTCTGCCGATGGTCTATGGGCGCCCGCCGGAGCCGTTCGCGCGGAATCGACGCGAGGCGCCGCTCTCCGTCGCCGCACCCGTCGCCCTCGCGGCCGGCGTGGTCGCGCTGGGCTTCCTCATTCCACCGGCGATCGCCGACGTCCTCCGCGAGGCCGCGCGAGGGCTCGGGGGATGAGCGTGGGACGCGACGTCTCGGTCATCGCCGCGAACGCGCAGGCCGTACCGCTCCCGGAGGTGCCCCTGCTCTCGAGCGAGGAGTTCCTAGCCCTCTGCGTCGCGCGCTGCGGGAGCGGCCTGCGAATCTCGAGCTTGAGCGCACTGCCGGGACCCGGCCGGGCCCCCGGCGAAACGGGCGAGATCCTCGCCGTCCTTGCCGACGACCCGAACGCGAGGCTCGAGCTGGCGCGCATGAGGATCCCCGCCGACCGCCGCTACCCGTCCCTCTCGACGGAGCTTCCGCAGGCCCAGGCCTTCGAGCGGGAGTTGCACGAGGAACACGGCCTCCGCCCCGTGGGGCACCCGTGGCTCAAGCCGCTGCGCCGCCACCGCGATCTCGAGGAGCGCGGCGGCGGGCTGGATCCCCACGCGTTCTTCCGCGTCGAGGGCGAGGGCATCCACGAGGTCGCCGTCGGCCCGGTGCACGCGGGCATCATCGAACCGGGCCACTTCCGGTTCCAGTGTGACGGCGAGCGCGTGCTCCACCTGGAGATTCAGCTCGGATATCAGCACCGGGGCGCAGGCGCGCTCCTGCTGCGCTCCACTCCCGCCCGCCGGCGCGCGGTCGCGGAATCGATCGCGGGCGACACCGCGGTCGGCCACGCCCTCGCCCACGCCGGAGTGATGGAGGCGCTGGCCGGCTCCGAGCCCTCCCTCGCCGCTCAAAGCATCCGGGCCATCGCGCTCGAGCTGGAGCGCATCGCGAATCACGTGGGGGACCTGGGCGCGATGTGCGGCGACATCGGCTACCTGCCGGGCGCCTCCTGGTTCGGCCGGCTGCGCGGCGAGTTCCTGAACCTACTGCTGGAGCTGTCGGGAAACCGATTCGGCCGGAGCCTCGTCCTCCCCGGCGGCGTTCGCCACGAGTTGACGCCGACGCAACGGGCCGCGTTCCTCGAGCGGATCGATCGCGCGGACCGGGACGTGCGCGATACCGCCGAACTCGCATTCGCGTCGCCTTCCGTGGGCGCACGGTTCGAGCAGACCGGGATCCTCGAGACTTCGACGGCCGAGGACCTGGGCATCGTCGGCCCCGCGGCGCGCGCGTCGGGCTGCGACCGCGACGTGAGGCGCGACCACCCGCAGGGTATGTTCCGCTACGCGCACATCCCCGTCGCTCTCGCGGCGTCGGGCGACGTTCTGGCACGCGCCCTCGTGCGCCGGATCGAGACGCAGCGCTCGCTCGAGTTCGTGCGGGAGCAACTCGTTGAGCGCCCGGAGGGGACGCTGCTCTCCGGGATTCCTCCGCCCCGTCCCGGGAGCGTCGCCGTTTCACTCGTGGAAGGCTGGCGCGGCGAGATCGTCCACGTGGCCGTGACCTCGGAGGATGGGGAGCTGGCCGCGTACCACGTCGTCGATCCGTCGTTCCACAATTGGTTCGGGCTTGCGGTCGCGATGCGGGGGAATCAGATCTCGGACTTCCCGCTGTGCAACAAGAGCTTCAATCTCTCGTACGCGGGCCACGACCTGTGAGGAACCCGATCCCATGCTGAAGCTGCTGCGGGCGCGCCTGCGCCAGGGACACCAGACCTCGCCGTACCCGCGCGGCCCGGTCCAGCTGCCGGAGCGCTTCCGCGGGCGCCCAACGCTGCACCCGTCGAAGTGTGCCGACGGCTGCGACGCGTGCGTCACCGCCTGTCCCACGGATGCGATCTCGGTCCGGCCGCTCCGGCTCGATCTGGGTGCCTGTCTCTTCTGTGGCGCCTGTCAGGAGGCGTGCTCCGCGGACGCCGTGACCTTCACGAACAACCACCGCCTCGCTGTCCGCGCGCGGGGGGATCTCATTCTATCCGGCTCCGAGATTCCCCTCGCGTCCGCGTTGGACGCGCGCATGCGGAAGATCTTCGGCCGCTCGCTCAAGCTGCGGCAGTTGTCGGCGGGAGGCTGCAACGGCTGCGAGGCGGAGCTCGTGGCGCTCGGAAACGTCGTCTTCGACCTGGGCCGCTTCGGGATCCAGTTCGTGGCCTCGCCGCGACACGCCGACGGGATCGTCGTGACCGGCCCCGTGACGCGGAACATGGCGTCGGCCCTGCGGGAGACGTACGAGGCGACGCCCGAGCCCCGGATCGTGATCGCGGTCGGGGCGTGCGCGATCAGCGGCGGCCCGTTCGCGGGCGCGCCCGCGTCCGGGGACGGAGTGCCGGCGGGCATCCCGGTGGATCTCCACGTCCCGGGCTGCCCGCCCCACCCATTGACGATCTTGGATGGGCTCCTACGGCTGCTTGACCGCATCGAGGAGCGGCCCGAATCCCGGGCCCGCCCGGGCTGACGGCGGCAGGGAGCGAACCCCGCCGGGTGCTTCCTTTGAATGCCTAGCCGCCTACTGCCGATGGCGGGAGGGACGCCTGCGCAGTTATCGAGCGTTTCTCGCCGAGGTGGAGCGCCTGAGCGGGGCGTGGCGATGGGGCGGGCGGTCGTCAGGGCCGTGCGATCTGGCTACGGCGCTGGCTACGGTCAGGTTGGCCATTCCTGGCAACCGTTGGCCGCCGTTGGCCACCCGAAGCACGAAGCCCCAGGAGGGCTAACCTCCCGGGGCTTCTCGTATTGCCTTGCCGCGACGCTACTTCGAGGACCGGCCTCTAAGTCACCGAGACTCAGGTCAAAATTCTTTGCAGACCGTCGCCTTAGCCACTTGGCTATGCCGCCCCGCAAGTAGTTGAGTATAGCGCGGTTGGGGGCGGACGCAATCGGGGATTCGCGGGCGCTGTGCGCTGCGGCGATGAGCGAAGGCGCCTAAGCCCCCAGCCTTCAAAACCGATATTCGAGTCCCGCCACGGCGTAGTGCAGCCACGCGA
>JBLMXB010000126.1:0-15622 GCA_050257555.1 Hyphomicrobiales bacterium
TGGGCCAGCGTGCCGTTCAGCGCGGCGAAGTAGCCGTCCTGGTTCTCGGTCTCCGGCATCACGAGCCCGCCGTAGATCGTCACCGCCCCGCCGTTCACCGGCACCGAGTCGGTGAGCCCGATCTCGAACGTCGGGAAGTCGCGCGGGCTGTCCCCCTTGATGTCGGTCTGGAAGTCGGACCCGGCGTGGAAGATCGCGATCGCGTCGAAGTTGCCGAACGGGATCGAGTCGGTCTGGTCGGCCTTCGTCACCGCGTCCTTGAAGAAGCGCTGCGCCTCGTCGTACGACGCCTGCCCCAGCGTCCAGGGACCGTAGTCGCCGGTGTCGCCGAGGCGGTACGCCAGCGAGTCCTCCTTCGGGTAGACGTCGTACGTGATGACCAGGTTGCCGTACGACGTGAACTTCCAGTACCGCGACAGCGCCTCGAAGTGGGACAGGAAATAGTTGCGGTCGTGCGGCGGGGGGTCGATCAGGATGCCGAGCGAGTCCCCGTTCCGCATGTCGAACTTCCCGTCCGGCGTCGTCGTGAGGGTGCCGAGCCGGTCGGTGGCGAAGTCGATGCGGAGGCCGAGCACGCGGAGCGTCTCGGGCGTTCCGGTGAACGCGCGGGTCCGCTCGAGCGCTCCCGTCGCCAGGGAGGGCGCGAGGAGCGGGGCCTTCCCCCGCGCGCGCCGCCCCTCGACCCAGGGGCCGCGGCGGACCGGGCCGAGGCGGTGCGGGAGCGAGCGCCAGAGCTCGGCGCGGCGGAGCGCGACCGCGCGCGCCTCGGGGCTCTGCGGCGCGCCCGCGACCGGGCGGATGACGCGGAGCGGGTCGCGCGTCGGCGACGGCGCGGCGAAAACGGAGGGAGCCAGGCACGAGGCCTGGCTCCCGAAGAGGCATCCGGCGACGAGGATCGCCGCGCGGAACGCGGCCCGACGCTGCGCCCGCACCATCGATCCGTCCCCCCGGTGTTAGAAGTGGTAGCTCGCCGAGAAGCGGTTCACACGGTTCAGGTACTGCGACTGCGGCACCGACGCGTAGTCGAACCGGAAGCCCTTGTACTCGAGCCCGAGACCGAACGTGAAGTCGGTGATCGTGCCGCGCGGATCGCTGATGTAGCCCGTCCGGAGCGCGATCAGGTGGTTGAACTCGTACTCCGCGCCCGCGTCCCAGACGTCCACCGCCAGCGAGCGGTTCGGGAGCAGGTAGCGGGTCGCGTCGGCGGCCAGGAGCACGCGATGGATCTCGGTCTCGACCGGCGTGTACGACGCGCCGACCCGGAAGTTTCGGCCGAGCGGGTCGGACTGGTCGACGTCGATGAACGAGATGTCCGGACCAAGGTTGTCGAGCGTGGCGCCGAAGGCGGCCCTCCACTGCGGCACCTTGAGGAGGCCGCCCATGTCGGCGGCGAACGTCGTGCCGCGGCCCGGCCGGCCGTCGAGCTGCGAGAAGGCCGGGGCCAGGTCGACGCGGACCAGCTTGAGCGAGACGCCGAAGCCGAGGTTGTTCATCACCTCGGTGCCGTACGCGACGGCCGGCGCGATCTCGTAGGAATTGAACTCGCCGATCGGGGTCCCGTCGACATCGGTGGCCTGGCTCTTGCCGTAGCTCAGGTAGCCGATCGCGGCCCCGATGCCGCCCCAGCCCTCGACGTGCTGCACGTACGCCAGGTACGAGTAGTTCACGTCGTTGGCGAGGTCGGGGACGAGCTGCGTGTACATGAACGAGGCGTCCCGGCCCCGGGCGAACGCCATGGCGCCCGGGTTCCACCAGATCGAGTTGGCGTCGTTGGCCACCGCGACGGCGGCGCGCCCCATCCCGTCGGACCGGGCGCCGGGGGCGATGAGCAGGGATTGGGCGCCGGCCTCGGACTGGGCCCGGGCCGTCCCGGCGATCCCGATGAGAAGTAGGAGACCAATGCTGAGGGATAGGATGCGGCTCATTCGAAAACCTCCTTACGCGACACAAAACAGGGACGCCGAAGCGCCCCGTACGAGACATTCAGAATATCGCAGAATCCCGTCTCGTTCAAGCGCTTCCACCGCCAGGCCTAGTCGTTCCGCAAGGCCCGCCCGACGGCCGTCACCCGACTCCCCCCGGGTGCTTCCGCGGTGATTTTGAAGAGATAAACCCCGATGGCCACTTTTTCTCCCTCGGAATCTCGCCCGTCCCAGGGGACGTAGTTCTCCCCCGCCCTCCCGTCGAGCGAGATCTCCCGGACCCGCCTCCCCGCCACGGTCAGGATCTGGATCCGGAGCCGCGCCGGCCGGTTGAGCCGGGCGTGGATGTACGTCTCCCGCGGGAACGGGTTGGGGTAGTTGAAGACCTCCGTGAGGGTCAGGGCGGTGGTGGCCGAGGCGATCTGCGCCACGTCGATGTAGAACCGGGCCACCCCGATGTTCCGGTACGTGTCGGAGGCGTGCACCTCGAGCAGGTGGGCCCCCTGCGCGAGGGACGGGACCACGAGCTCGGCGGTGCCGCGGGTGTGGCTCCCCGGATCGTACTGAAACGAATCGGTCAGCTCGATCGGGGTCCCCTTGTCGTCCACGATCACGAAGATCGAGTGCGCGTCGTCGAGGCGGGTCAGGTCGATCCCGCTCGAGTCCTCGAACGCGAACGTGATCCGGTCCCCCGGCTTCACGACCGAGTCGCTTCCCGCCGGGTAGAAGAGCGTGATCACGGGCGGGTCCTGGTCCACGCGGGGCGAGAGACCGAGCGCGATCCGGATGGAGTCGGCGGCGAGGCCCACGCCCTGGCCGCCGGCCCCGGACAGAAGCCCCCGGATCTGGGCCCCCGCGCCGGCCACCCGTCCGTCGGTCGGGACGACGAACCGGAGGGTGAAGGAGCCGTGGTCGAGCGCCGCCGAGCCCCGATAGAGGAGCGGGCCCGGGAGCGCGTACGGCACGAGCTGCGTGATCCCCGCGTACGTCGCCGTCTCGATCCTCGGAGAGGGCGGACCGAGCACCTCGAGGTCCACCGTTCCGGACGTGAGCGTGTCGGGGGAGCCGTCCGGGTTGAGGGCGTGTCCCTGGATCGTGGCGAGCTCGCCGCGGAGGAGCGAGTCGTCGGGCGCCTTCTCCCAGACCCCGCGGCCCTTCGGGAGCGGCGGCACGAGCGCGGGATCCCCGAGGAATCCGTACTTCCGCACGATGACGTTCACGTTCCCGGGCGCGTTCTTCGCCAACAGCCAGGCGAGCCCCGCCGGGCGGAGCGAGTCGGCCCGCGGTGCGAGCGGGAAGAGCGCGTCGACCATCGCGTCGTTGAGCCGCGTGCTCTCGACCCCGAACACCTCGCGGCTCGCGGCGAGGCAGGCGGCGGCGCCTCCGTTCGGGAGCCGGAGCAGGACCTCGGCGAGCCCGTCCTGCGCGATCTCGTCGAACCGCCCGACCGTGCACGACATGAACGCGAAGAGCGAGGGACGCGTCGCGTTCGTGAGCCGTCCCGCGTCACTCGAGCGGAAGACCTGCTCGTCGGCGAGGAGGCTCTCGTTCCCGTGGCCGATGTAGTCGACCAGCCAGTTCCCCGCGTTCACGGCGGCGATGAACGCGTCGCGCGCGCCCGGCTTCGACGTCTTGTTCGAGTCGGCGAACGCGTAGTCGTTCAGGTAGACCTTGGCCCGGCGCACCGGGAACGGGATGTGGTATCGGTCCTTCCGCTCCATCTGCCGCACGTGGTCGGCGCCGACCGGGTCGCGCTTGTCGGGCTGCGACCACTTCCAGGCGTCGTCGGCCGTGAGGAGGCACCGCGCCCGCCACGGGTCGAAGTCGGCGCTCTCCTCGTACGTGCGGCGCTTCCCCGTGACGAGCGCGAGGGCGTCGCCCGGGTCCTTCGCCGGAAGGCGGCCCACCGCGAGGTCGAAGAGCGCGTCGCCGGGACCGCCGAGGAACGCGTAGAAGTCATCGGAGATGAACTGAACCCCGAGCGAGACGTCGTAGTAGTTCGCGTACGTCGGCACCAGGTCGGGCACGCCGAATCCGGAGAGGTTCTTCGGATCCTCCGAGGCGTCGCCGAGGAGGCAGACGTAGAGCGGCGCGACCGTCCAGGTCCGCGACGCGTAGACGAGGAGGTTCCGGATCGCGACGGGATCGGGGAGCCCCGCGCCGAACTGCGCGAAGACGCGGTCGGTCGTGGCGATCGCCGCGCGGGGTGCGGCGATCCCCTCGAGCGAGCGCGACCGGTCGACGGCGAGCGACTCGGCCGCCGCGAGGAACGCCGGCGGGGTCACGATCAGGTAGTCGGCGGCGTTCGCCGGATCGAGGAGGTCGGCGAGCGCGTGCGGGCTCGACGCCGGCGCGTACCGCGCGAGCGACGCGGGCGACGCCGCCCGCGCGGTCGAGACGAGCGAGTAGCGCGGCCGGTAGCCCGGGCCCACGCTGTCCTCGACGGTGAGCGTGAATGGAGCGGCGGTACCGGTCCACGATCCGCCGGCCAGGCGGACGGGGCGCTCGGGGTCGGTGCGATCGAGGAGCCACGCGGCGGTCGTGTCGCCGATCGCGCCGAGCGCGTAGCGCACCCGGCCGGCCGCCGTCGAGTCGGGCGCGGCGAACTGGAGCGTGTCGCCCGACGCCTGGAGGGCGCGCGGGTACGTGACCTCGAACCAGGCGAGGTACTGCCCGTCGCTCCGCGACCGGTCGGACGGATCCGTGAGGAGCGGCACCTCCACGTCGAACGTGTCGCGGACCCCCGCGGACCGGAGCCCGCTCGCGGCGAGATCGGCGGGCGCCGTGAAGTTCCATCCCGCCGTGTCCGCCAGCGCGCGGTCCCAGTAGATGCGGGCCACGTGGTCCGGGAGGGCGGTGCCGGGCGAAGCACCGCTCCCCCACATCCGCGCGCGGACCGACACGGCCCCGTCCGCCGCGGCGCCGGGGAGCGCGAGCACGAACGAGAGCCGCGATCCCTGCTGGAGCCGCCGCATGAACCAGCGCTCCCACCGGAGCGGCGCCTGGAAGAGATCGGGCGCGAGGAAGCGGTCCTCCTCGTAGTGGACGCGATGCGTCACCTGCGTGAGGAGCGGGGCCGGCGCCGCCCCCGGCGCCGCGTTGCGCGCCGCGATCCGGAGCGGCGCCGTCGCGGTCGGTCCCGCGCCCCACGTGAGCCAGAGCGACTCGACGTCGCTCCGCTCGGCGACGCCGTACTCGTCGCCGCCTCCGGCGACCAGGTCGTAGCCGAAGCCCGTGGAGCCGGTCGCGTAGAAGTAGATCGCGTCCGAGGGATCGAACGCGTGGTCCGACTCGCCGGCGACCGTGATCGCGCATTCGCGAAGCGAATCGGGGCCGAGGTCGACGTCTGTGCTCTCCGGCAGGTCTCCGGGCGTGGCTCTAAAGAGACGGAACGTCGTCGGGTCGATCGCGCCTACGGCGACGCCGGTCGCGGCCAGGTCCCCCGGCGTGATCCGGTAGAGCCCGGGGCGGACGACGCCGACCTGAACCCACGGCCGGGAGGGATCGACGCGGAGCGGCCCCTGCGCGGCGGCGCGCGCGCGGACCGACGGGGCGCGGGCGGCGCCGCCCGGGGGGCGGAGCGCGTACGAGGGCCCGACGGCGCCGCGCGGCGCGAGCGACGCCGGGCCGCGGGCATCCCGCGTCGTGGGGGCGGGCGCGGGGCTCGCGGCACCGGGCCACGAGACGTCGATCGTGATCTCGGTCGCGGCCGAGGCCTCGCGCGTCACCGGATCCCAGGTGACCGGCCGCACCGTGACGGCGAGCAGGCGCTCTGCGCGCGCGGTCATCGGCACGGCGCGGACCAAGGTGCCGAGCCCCGCGGGGCGCGGGGCGCGGTACGCGTCGCTCCGGAGCGCCGCGGCGATCGCGCGCGGCGTCGCCCTCTCGCTCGCGCCGGGGTCGGTCAGGAGTCGGGGGTACGGAACGGGATCGAGCGCGCCGAGCGCGAGCGCGCCCGACGCGGTCACGCGGACCGCCGGCGTGACGCCCCAGGGAATGCGAAGGAGGATCGTCCGGACCGGAAGCTGCGGCGTCCCGGGCGCGCCGTCGGGCGTCCCGTCCGGCACGTCGATCTCGGCGAGGTCGAACCCGAGCGCGCGTCCGCGCAGCACCTCCGGGTCGCCGACCGGCACACGCACGCGGTACCCGCCCGGCCCGACCGACTCCACGGTCACGGGCGGGGGCGCCGCGACGGCGACTGCTCCGCCGCGCGAGGGTGCGGCCAGGATCAGGAGGAGGGCCGCGAGGGCGGCGGGACGCCGCCGCGGCCTACGGGCGCGGGGCGCGGGGGTCAAGCGTCGGGGATCCGCTCGGCTTCCTCGACGAGCATCACGGGGATGCCGTCCACGATCGGGTAGGCGAGCCGGCACGCCGGGCAGACGAGCCGATCGGCGTCGCGATCGTACGTGAGGTCGCCCCGGCACTGGGGACAGACCAGGAGTTCCAGGAGCTCGTCGGCGATCGGCATCGGTGGCTCAGCCCTCCGGCGCGACCGGAACGGACGCGCTCTCTTCCAGATACACCCCCATCTTCAAGTACTTCTCCAGTCTTCGGTCGAGCAGCTCCTTGGCGGGGAGCCCGATCAGCCCCCGGACGTGGCGCATGACCGCGTCCTTCACCCGGCGGGCCGATTCCTCGGGGTCGCGATGGGCCCCGCCCAGCGGCTCGGGGATCATCTCGTCGATCACCTGGAGCTCGAGGAGGTCCATCGCCGTGAGGCGGAGCGCCTCCGCCGCCTGCTCGGCCTTGGTCGAGTCCTTCCAGAGGATCGCCGCGCATCCCTCCGGGGTGATCACCGAGTAGATCGAGTTCTCGAGCATCATGACGATGTCCCCGACCGCGATCGCCAGGGCGCCTCCCGAGCCTCCTTCGCCGATCACGACCGTCACGATCGGGACCGGGAGGTGCGCCATCTCGAGGATGTTCCGCGCGAGCGCCTCCGACTGGCCGCGCTCCTCCGCGCCGAGCCCGGGATACGCGCCGGGCGTGTCGACGAACGTCACGATCGGGATGCCGTAGTTGGCCGCGAACTGCATCAGGCGGAGGGCCTTCCGGTACCCCTCCGGGTGCGCCATGCCGAAGTTCCGGTAGATGTTCTCCTTCGTGTCCCGGCCCTTCTGGTGCCCGATGAAGAGGATCGGGAGGTCGTCCACGACGGAGATCCCCGCGACGATCGCCGGATCGTCGCCGAAGCGGCGGTCGCCGTGAAGCTCCAGGAAGTCGGGCGCGATGACCTTCAGGTAGTCGAGCGTGTAGGGGCGACGGGGATGGCGCGCGAGCTTGACGCGCTGCCAGCGGGTCAGCTTCGAGTAGATCTCACGCCGGAGGCGGTCGGCCTTCCGGACGAGGCGCTTCACCTCCTCCTCGGCGGCGGGGTCGCCGTCCCGGGCGAGCGTCTTCGCGTCCTCGATCCGGCGCTCGAGATCGAGGATCGGCTTCTCGAAGTCGAGCCAGGTTCCGTTCATCGAGCCTCCGACTCGGCCTAGAAGGCGACGGTCGCCGCGCGGCCGTCCGATCCGTTCGCCGGCGCCTGCTCGCGGGGCACCACGGTGACCGCGTCGGGCCCGAGGCGCTCGCGAAGCTCGGCCAGGAGCTCCTCGCTCGGCCGGACCAGGAGCCGCCGCGCCCGGATCGTCGTCGCGGGGGAGGAGGACTCCCCCGGGACGAAGAAGTATACGGGGCTTTCGCCCGGATGGCGAACGAGGAGCGACCGGATCTCCTCGAGGGAGACCGGCCCCGAGGCGCGGCCGAGATCGATCCGGACGACCCGGGGCGCGTCCGCGTCGGGCGCGGCGAGCGGGCGGATCGCGGTCAGGACCATCTTCGGGTCGGCCTCGTCCCTCAGGTTCACACGCCCCCGCACCTCGACGACCGAGCCGGGCACGAACGCCGTGCGGCTCCGCTCGTAGAGGTCGGCGAAGACCGTCGCCTCGACGCTCCCCCGGAGGTCCTCGAGCGTGAGGAAGGCCATCGGGCGCTTGTTCCGGTCGACGTGCGGCTTGATGCCGGCGATCAGCCCGACGAGCGTGACCTCCTGCCCCTCGCGGCAGTCGCGGAGCCGGGCCGTGGTCGCGGTGGCGCGCGCCTCGATCACGTGCCGGTAGGCGGCGAGCGGGTGGTCGGAGAAGTAGAACCCGAGCACCTCCTTCTCACGCCGGAGGCGTTCCTCGAGGCCCCACGTCGGCACGTTCGGGAGCGGCGGATCGGTCTCGAGCGTGGCCGACACCTCCGCGCCGAAGAGGCTCTCCTGGTGCTTGGCCGTCCCGCGGGCCCGCTCCTGCGCCTGCGCGAGGAGGTCGCCGACCGCCTCGAAGAGCTGCGCGCGGTCGCCCCCGAGGTCGTCGCACGCCCCGGCCAGGATCAAGGACTCGATCACCCGCCGATTGATCGACGCGACGTCCACGCGGCGGAGGAACGAGGCGAGGGAGACGAACGGCCCCCCCTCGCGGCGCGCGGCGACGATCGCCTCGACGGAGCCCTGGCCGACGTTCTTCACCGCGGCGAGGCCGTAGCGGATCGCGCCCCCCTCGAGCGTGAACGCGGCCGTGCTCCGGTTCACGTCGGGCGGGAGCACGTCGATCCCCATGCGGCGCGCCTCGTCCACGAGGGTGACGATCCGGTCGGTGTCCCCCACCTCGCTCGTCATGGACGCCGCGAGGTAGGCCGCCGGCTCGTGCGCCTTCAGGTAGGCGCACTGGTAGGAGAGGACGGCGTACGCCGCGCTGTGCGCGCGGACGAAGCCGTACCCGGCGAACTTCTCCATCAGGTCGAAGATCTCCTCCGCCTTCTTCTTCGGCACCTTGTGCTGCGTGGCGCAGCCGGTGAGGAACGTCTCCTTCATCCGCGCCATCTCCTCCGGCTTCTTCTTCCCCATGGCGCGGCGGAGCAGGTCCGCCTGCGCGAGCGTGAAGCCGGCGAGCCGGTTCGCGATCTGCATGACCTGGTCCTGGAACGCGATCACGCCGTACGTGTTCCGGAGGATCGGCTCGAGCACGGGATGCATGTACGTCACCTTCTGCCGCCCGTGCTTCCGCTTCACGAAGTCCTCGATCATCCCCGACTGGATCGGTCCGGGACGGAAGAGCGCGTTGATCGCGATGATGTCCTCGAACGTGTCGGGGACGAGCTTCCGGAGGAGGTCGCGCATCCCCGAGGACTCGAGCTGGAAGACCCCGATCGACTGCGCCTTCCCCAGGAGCTCGTATGTCGCGGCGTCGTCGAGCGGGATCGCCTTCAGGTCGATGACCCGGCCGCCCGCCTCGCGGATCAGCCGGACCGCGTCCTCCAGCACCGTCAGCGTGCGGAGCCCGAGGAAGTCCATCTTGAGGAGGCCGACCTTCTCGAGCGACTTCATGTCGAACTGGGTCGTGAAATCGCCCTTCGGCGAGCGGTAGACCGGCACGAAGTCGGTCAGGGCGCCGGGCGCGATCAGGACGCCGGCCGCGTGCGTCGACGCGTGCCGCGAGAGCCCCTCGAGCGCGAGCGAGCAGCGCAGCAGCCGCGCGTGCGTCTCGTCCTGCGCGGCGAGCGCCTTGAGCTCGGGCACCGTCTCGATCGCCTTCGTCAGCGTGATGCCCAGGTCGGCCGGGACCATCTTCGCCACCCGGTCCACCTCCGCGTACGTCATGCCCAGCGCGCGGCCGACGTCGCGCACGACCGCGCGGGCGGCCATCGTTCCGAACGTGATGATCTGGCTCACGCTCTCGCGCCCGTACTTCCCGACGACGTAGTCGATCACCTTCTGGCGGTTCTCGTACGAGAAGTCGATGTCGATGTCGGGCATGCTGACCCGCTCGGGGTTCAGGAACCGCTCGAAGAGGAGGTCGAACTGGATCGGGTCGATGTCGGTGATCCCGAGGCAGTAGGAGACGATGCTCCCCGCCGCGGAGCCGCGGCCCGGGCCGACCGCCACGCCGTTCCTCCGCGCGTAGTCCGTGAAGTCGCGGACGATCAGGAAGTAGCGCGCGTACCCGACCGTGCAGATCGTGTCGAGCTCGTAGCGGAGCCGCTCCCGGTGCGCGTCGGTGGCCTGGTCGCCGTACCGCGCGGCGAGCCCCTCCTCCGCGAGCCGGCGGAGGTACCCCTCCTCGGTCTCGAACTCGGGCGGGATCGGAAACGACGGGAGCTGCACGCGCTCGGTGTCGAGCTCGAGCTCGCAGCGCGCCGCCACCTCGAGCGTGTTCGCGAGCGTCTCCGGCGCCTCGGCGAAGAGCGCCGCCATCTCCTCCGGCGACTTCACGTAGAGCTGGTCGGTCGCGAAGCGGAAGCGGTCGGCGTCGAGCATCGTCTTCCCGGTCTGGATGCAGAGGAGCACCTCGTGCGCCTCGGCGTCCTCGCGGGCCAGGTAGTGGCAGTCGTTCGTCGCGACGACCGGAATGTCCATCTCCCGGCCGAGCGCGAGCAGCCCGCGCGCCGCGGTCCGCTCGTCGGGGATGCCGTGGTCCTGGATCTCGAAGAAGTAGTGGTCCGCGCCGAAGAGGTCGCGGTACCAGCCGGCCGCGCGGCGCGCCCCGTCGAGGTCGCCGGCGACGACGAGCTGCGGCACCTCGCCCCGAAGGCAGGCGGAGAGGCAGAGGAGGCCGTCCGCGTGCTTTTCGAGCAGCTCCTTGTCGACGCGCGGCTTGTAGTGGAATCCCTCCACGAATCCGAGCGAGGAGAGCTTCATGAGGTTGCGGTAGCCGTCCCGGTTCCGCGCGAGGAGGAGGAGGTGGTCGTACGCGCCCTTGCCGTCGACCGTCCGCGACCGCTCGGTGCGCGCGCCGTGCGCGACGTAGACCTCGCAGCCGATGATCGGCGTGAGCCCCGCGGCCTTGGCGGTGCCGTAGAATTCGACCGCGCCGAAGAGGTTCCCGTGATCGGTGAGCGCGACCGCCGGCATCCCGAAGCCCTTCACCCGCTCCACGAGCCGGTCGACGCGGCACGCGCCGTCGAGCAGCGAGTAGTCGCTGTGGTTGTGGAGGTGGATGAACGGGATCTTCATCGCCGGGGCCGGGACGCGGTCGCGGCGCGATGGGGGATCGGGCGGTCCACGAGGCGCAGTATACACGCCGCGGCGCGGAGCCCGCGCCGCCAATTTCGGTTCCGCGGCGCGCGCGGCTGTGGTATCCATCGCGCGTGACCGATTCGACCGTTCTCGCCGCCGATCCGGCGCAGGATCGCGAGGCGCTCCGCGCGATCCTGCTCGAGCGCTCGCTCCAGTTCGGCGACTTCACGCTCTCCTCCGGCGCGAAGAGCACGTACTACATCGACGTGCGCCAGACGAGCCTCCATCCGGACGGCGCGCTCCGCATCGCGCGGCTCCTGACGCCGATCCTCCGGGAGGCCGGCGTCGAGGCCGTGGGCGGCCTCACGCTCGGCGCCGACCCGATCGTCGGCGCGGTCGCGCTCTGGAGCGCGCTGACCGGTGCGGGCCTTCCGGGCTTCATCGTCCGCAAGGAGGCGAAGGGGCACGGCGCCGGGCGGCGCATCGAGGGGCCGTTCCGCCCCGGACTCAAGGTCGCGATCGTCGACGACGTGATCACGAAGGGGGGCTCGGCGCTCACCGCGCTCGAGGCCGCGAAGGAGGCGGGCGCCGACGTGCGGCTCGTCGCCTGCGTGGTCGACCGAGGCGAGGGAGGCGGCGAGGAGTTCGCCTCGCGCGGCGTCCCGTTCCGCGCCCTCTTCCACATCCGCGAGTTCCTGCCCGCCCCGGGCGGATCGTCGCGCGGCTGAACGAGCCCCGGCCTGCCGCGCGCGGGCCGCGACGCTCGCCTACTCCCCTTCGCCCCCCGTCGTGCCGCCGCCCGACGTCGTGTCGGGGAGGTCCTCCGCGCCCGGAGGCAGAGGCGGCGCCAGGTCGTCCTGCAGGTAGTTCGTCGTGTCCACCGCGGCGGTGTCGACGAAGGCCGGCATGTGGAAGACGGGACAGACCTGCCGCGGCTCGGTCTTCGCCGCGAACGCCGCGCGCATGACGTGCGGGCAGTCGGGACCCGCGCGATAGCCGGTGTCGGCGTCGATCCAGGTCTCCACGACCCCGGGCGGCGCTTCGAAGTCCTGGAGCGGGAGCCCCTTGTGCGCCGCGGTCATGAACCGGGTCCAGATCGGGACCGCCGCCTGCGTGCCGGTCAGCCCGAGACGTCGGTTCCGGTCGCACCCGACCCACACGCCGCACGCGAGCTGCGGCGTGAAGCCGACGAACCAGGCGTCGTTCTCGTCGTCGGTCGTGCCGGTCTTCCCCGCCGCGGGACGCGTGAACCCGTACGTGGTGCGGATCGACGCGGCGGTCCCGTAGATCACGGGGCCCTCGAGCAGGATCGTGGCCATGTACGCCACCTCCGGCCGGAGCACCCGCTTCGCGTCGCGATGCGCGGTCCACCGAACACCGCCGCCCCGATCGAGGACGGCGCGCACCGGCGTCGGATCGACCAGCACGCCGCCGTTCGCGAGCGCGGCGTACGCCCGGGTCAGCTCGAACGGCGAGACCTCGCTCGTGCCGAGCGCGAGCGACATCACCTCGCGGAGCCGGCTCTGGATGCCGAGGAGCCGCGCCACGGTCACCACGTTCCCGACGCCGACCATCTGCTCCAGGTGCACGGTCGCGACGTTCAGCGACCGGGCGAGGGCGCGCGCGGCCGTGACCTGCCCCTCGTAGTCGTTCTCGAAGTTGTGCGGCGCCCACGGGCCCAGGTTCGTCTGGATCGTGTCCGGGAGGTCCGCCAGGATCGTCGCCGCCGTGAGCGGCTTCCTGGCGCCGGTGAACGCCGTGCGGAGCGCGGCGATGTAGACGAACGGCTTGAACGCCGAGCCCGGCTGGCGCCTCGAGTCGAGCGCGCGGTTGTACGGCGACTCGAGGTAGTCGCGGCCCCCGACCAGCGCCCGGACGAACCCGGTCGACGGCTCGATCGCGACCAGCGCTCCCTGCGCGGGGTCGCGGGCGACGCCGCCGCGCGGCGAGCGCCAGTCCGCCTCGCGGGTCCCGTCCCGGATCGCGCGCTCGGCGACGTCCTCCATCGCCGGGTCGAGCGTCGTGAACACCGCATAGCCGCGGGCGTTCAGGTCGGCGTCCGGGATGTCCCGGCCGAGGTACTCGCGGACATAGTCGACGAAGTAGGGCGCGCGCGTGGCGGGCGGCGTGTTCGGCGCGAAGCGGAGCGGCGTCGCGCGCGCGCGGTCCGCCTCCTCCTTCGAGATCCACCCGCACTCGACCATGTCCTCGAGGACGTGGTCGCGCCGCGCGAGGGCCAGCTCGGGATTCCGGTACGGCGAGAAGTGGTTCGGGGCCGGGATGATCCCCGCGATCAGCGCGCCCTCGCCGAGGGTCAGGTCCTTCACGTGCTTGTTGAAGTAGAAGAGCGACGCCTCCTCGACCCCGCAGACGCTCCAGGCCCCCCGCTGTCCCAGGTAGATCTGGTTCAGGTAGAACTCGAGGATCTGCTCCTTCGAGTAGCGGAGCTCGACCATGACGGCCAGGATCGCCTCGTGGAACTTCCGGAGGAAGCTCCGCTCGCGGGAGAGGAAGAGGTTCTTCACCAGCTGCTGGCTGATCGTGCTCCCGCCCTCCACCACGCCGCCGGCCCGTACGTTCCGCACGGTGGCGCGTCCCATCCCGAGCAGGTCGAGCCCCCAATGGCGGAAGAACCGGCGATCCTCGCTCGCCACGACCGCGAGGACGACGCGGCGAGGGATCTGGTCGAGCGGGATGTAGCTCCGGCGCTCGCGCTCGGCGTCGGAGAACTCGCCCAGGAGCTCGGGCTCGAGACGCAGGAGGCCGCGCGGGCTCGGGTCCTGGAATCCCACGCCGAGCGACGCCAGCTTGCCGTCGCCGAGCGTCGCGACGACCTCGTCCCCCGGCTCGACCCGGTCGGGGTAGACGAACGGGCGGAGGTGGATCTCGTACGTCGCCCCCCGGACGCGATACTCCCCGCCCTCGGCCGGAGGGCGCCAGACGCGGCGATAGCGCGCGCGCGCCAGATCGTCACGCAGCGTGGCGTCGTCGAGGAGGTCGCCGACCCGGAAGTCGTGCCAGTCGGCGTAGACGCGCGTCGGGAACTTCCATCCCTTCCCCGCGTAGCGGAACGACCCGATCGAGGAGAGGCGGAACCAGTCGTACCCGAGGAACGCCGCGAGGACGAGGAGGAGGAAGAGGAGCCAGCGGGCCCGGCCCGCCGGGAGCCAGGCCGGGCGGTATCGCCACCACGGTCGCACGAGGAACGAGCCTACGGAGCGGGACGCGGCGCGTCAATCGCCGCGACGATCAGCGCGAGTCGGCCATCGCGTCCTCGAGCTGCCGCATCCGCGCCACGGTGCGCGGGTCGGCGCCGCCCGCGGGCGCGGTGAGGAGGTATTCGCGGTACGCGAGGAGCGCTTCCTTCTTGTCCGAGTCCTTGCCGGTCAGCGACTGGATCTCCCAGAGGCAGTCCGCGTACTCCCGCTTCCCGCGCGCGCGATCGGGCCCGACGCTCGACCGGACGAAATCCTTCCACGTATCGCGGAGCTTGCGGAGCGCGTCGAGGTCCGAGTTCTTGGTGGCCGTCACGGTCGCCAGGTGGAGCCGGTCGATCGGCCGCTCGACCGCGGGGGCCGCGGGCTCCGACTTGGGGGCGGACGGCGCGGTCGACGGGGCGGGCGTCGTGGCCTCTCCGGCGCCCGTCGCCGGCCGACCGGTGTCGCCCGGGGCCGAGGATTCGGGCGCGGCCGACGGCGGCGCCTTCTCGACCGTCGACGAAGTGAGCGCGCGGGACGGCGCCGGCGTCGACGATGGCGTCGAGGACGGCGTCGAGGAGGCCCCGGAGTCGTCGGTCTCCTCGAAGGGATCCCCGCCCCCCATCGGGACCGAGCGCTCGCTCGGCGTCACGACCGGGGTCTTGGCCGGCGTCGTCGACGGCGCCGAGGCCGGGGCGTGGCGCGCGGGCGGCGCCGCCGACTTCGACGCCGAAGGAGGCGCGGCGGCTTCGCGATCGGCCGCCGCGTGGCGCGCCGGCGGCGCGGGCGACGGCTTCACGACGGACGACTTCGCGGCCGGCGGATTGGGCGGCGTGACGGTTCCCATCCCGGCCGTTCGGAGCGCCCCCGCCTCGATGACGGCGGCCGCGGGCGTCGGTCTCGGCGCGGTCGTCTCCGTGGAGGGCGTCGCCTGCGGCACCGTCTCGTCGGGCTCCGGCGACGTCGCGGCCGGCTCCGTCGCGGCCGGCTCCGTCGCGGCTGTTGCCGGCGGCGCGCCGGCGGCCGAATCGGCGGGCGGCGGCGGCGCAGTCCGGCGCGGCATCGTCACCGGGAACGTGGAGCGGGCGGGCCGCTGCATCCCGAGGGCGATCCAGATCGAGAGCACCAAGAGTCCGAGACCGACCACGCCGCCGGCCGACCAGAGGACGGTGCGGAGGAGGGTCGATTTCCCCTTGCGGGCCGACGCCTGACGCGTGAGCGCCTCCTCGGCGAAGAAGAGGCTCCCTTCGGGCGGCGCCCCGTCCGGGCGGGCGTCGGCCGGCTCGAATTCCCACGAGGCGCCATCTTCCCCGCGGCCGGCCATGGCGGGGTGGACCGCCGTCGGCGCGCGCTTCGCGCGCGGTTTCGCGCCCGGCTTCGCCGCGGGCGGCGCGGGTGCCGCGGGCGTCGCGCTCGTGGGAGCGGCCGTGGACGAGTCCTGGATCGACTCGAGCTTGAGGTCGGCGAACGAGGCTTCGGAGTCGGGCGACGCGGCCTGCGCCGCGGCCGGCAGCGACGAG
>JBLMXB010000127.1:0-19874 GCA_050257555.1 Hyphomicrobiales bacterium
CCCGCTTCAGGTGCTGCCGGAGCGTGTCCGCCACCTGCTTCTTGTTCCCCTCGTCCTCCATGTCGATGAAATCGAGGACGATGATCCCGCCCAGGTCCCGGAGCCGGAGCTGCCGCGCGATCTCCGCGGCCGCCTCGAGGTTCGTCTTGAGGATCGTCTCCTCCTGGCTCTTCTTCCCGGTGAAGCGGCCGGTGTTCACGTCGATCGCGACCAGCGCCTCGGTCTGGTCGATCGTGATGTAGCCGCCCTTCTTGAGCCAGACCTTCCGGTCCATCGCCTTCTCGATCTCGGGCTCGATCTCGAAGTGGTCGAAGATCGGCGCCTGCCCGCGGTACAGCTTGGCCCGCGCGCGGAGATTCGGGGCGTACGTCGCGAGGTACTTCTGGATCTTCTTGAAGTCCTCGGCCGAGTCGATGACCAGCTGGTCGACGTCCTCCGTGAAGATGTCCCGGATCAGTCCGGTCGTGAACTCCATCTCCTGATGCAGGAGCGCCGGCGCCTTCGCGCGCTGCGCCTGCTTCGCGATCTTCGCCCAGAGCTGCTCCAGGAACCGGATGTCGCTCTCGAACTCCTTCTTCCCCTGCTCGGCGCCGACGGTCCGCACGATCACGCCCGCGTCCTTCGGCTTGAGCTCCCGGAGGAGCGTCTTGAGCCGCGCGCGCTCCCCGCGCTCCTCGATCTTCCGGGACACGCCGATGTGGTCGTGCCCCGGCATGAGGACGAGGAACCGGCCCGGCAGGCTGACCTGCGTCGTGACGCGCGGCCCCTTGGTCCCGATCGGCTCCTTCGTGATCTGGACCAGGATCTCCTGGCCCTTCTTGAGCGCCTCCTCGATGCGCGGCGCCTGCTCGTCGCGGCGCCCGCGCCCGTTCCCGCCGCGGCGGTCGGACGGCTCGGGCTCCTCGTCGTCGAACAGGTCGTCGAGGTCGCTGTCGTCCGGCGTCAGGTCCGACGCGTGGAGGAACGCGCTCTTCTCGAGGCCCAGGTCGACGAACGCGGCCTGCATGCCCGGGAGCACGGCGTTCACGCGCCCCTTGTAGATGTCCCCCACCCGGCGGACGGCCTCGGGCCGTTCCACCATCACTTCGACGAGATGCTTGTCTTCGAGCAGCGCGATCCGTGTCTCGCTGGGACTGGCGTTAATGATGATCTCGCGACGCATTCACCTCCAACGGGGGGTTCGGCGGGCCCGGGTTCGCCTCGTCCACCGGGACGGGCCGCCAGAACGCCGACTCCTCCAGCGCCTCGAGGGGCGTGAGGAGCGTGGCGCCGCGCTCCACCCACATCGCCTCACGGGCGACCTGGAGCAGGCGCGGATCGAACTCGAACGACGGCAGGAAGCTCCGGAGGAGCAGGTCCGGCCGCAGGTAACCGGGCGCGTGGAGACGCAGCGAGAGCCGGGCGCCGAGGGACGTGCCCTCGTCGAGGAGCACCAGGTCGGCGACGGCGGGCCGCACGTTGACCGTGCGCCCCTTCTGGCCGTGGCTCGGCTTGGTCACGAGCCACTCCGTCGCGTCGCGGAAGGAGGCGAGGCTCCCTTCCAGCTCCTGCCGCACGCGGTGCACGTTCTCCCCGCGCGACAGACGGTCCATCAGGTACGGCGTCAGCGCCACCGTGAAGTCGGCGCGTTTGATCGAGGCCATGAGCGATTCCGACGACTTCGCGAACGGCCGCCCCTCGAGCAGGCGATAGCCCTCGGGAAGCACGTCGTTCATCGCGGCGATCGCGCTCCAGGAGCAGCCCTGCGCCAGCTCCAGGTCGAAGTACTCGCCGGTGCTCGTCGCGCCGAGCGGGAGCGGCGGCCCGTACGCGATCTTCGCGTGCCGGTTGTACCCCTGCGAGTAGGCGATCGGGATCTTCGTGACCCGGATCGCGCGATCGAAGATGCGGACCAGGTCGAGGTGGGACGTGAAGCGCGCCGCGCCCTGCTTCTCGAAGGCGACGCGGTAGCGAGTCGCGGACGGGCCCTTCGCGGCCGTCGGCCACGCGCGGCGGCGGCGGCCGTAGCGCACGTCGGCGCCATTGCCGTTCGCGGCGGAAGTGCCGTCGCCGTTCGCGGGGGACGTGTCGTGGCCGTCCGCGGCGACCGCGCCGTTCCCGTTCGGGGTGGCCACGGGGATCCGGTCCGACCCGCGCGACGCGTCCCGAGCGTCGTCCCGCGCCGGGGTCGCCGCGAGCGGCGCGGCGTCGAGCTCCTTGATCCGCGCCTCGATGTCGCGCTCCGTGACGTCGGCGGGAATGGCGAACGCCGAGGACGGGGGCGGCGCTCCCTGGCCCGGCGCGAGCTGGAGCGAGAGCCGGCGCCCCTCCCGCGCCTTCGGCGTGAAGCACGGCGCGCCGCAGCGCGTGCAGGCGTGGTCGCGGCAGTCGGGGGTCAACGCCGCGGCATACGCCTTCGCGCGCTCCTCGACCAGGAACTTCTTCACGACCGGCGTTCGGATGTGGTCCCACGGGAGCGGCTCCGCGAGGTCGCGCGGCCGGAGATAGACCGAGGCGTCGAGACCCACCTGCTCGAACGCGCGCATCCAGAGATCGAAGTCGAAGCACTCCGACCAGCCGTCGAAGCGCGCGCCGAGACGCCACGCGGCCTCGAGCGCGTCGGCCGTGCGCACGTCGCCGCGGGCGAAGACGCCCTCGAGGAACGCGGTCTTCGGATCCCGCCACTTGAGCCGCACGTTGCCGAGGCCGCGGAATCCCGTCTTCAGCCGGTCGATCTTCCGCCAGAGGGTATCCATGTCGTCCTGGATCTCCCACTGGAACGGCGTGTGCGGCTTCGGCACGTGCGGGCTGATGCCGACGTTGAAGTGCATGCGCTTGTTGCCGCCCTTCGCCCATGCCTGGCTCTTCCGGAGCAGGTCGGCGATGCCGTCGATGTCGGTCTCGGTCTCCGTGGGGAGCCCGATCATGAAGTAGTACTTGATGCCGCCCCACCCCTGGTCGCGCGCGAGCTTGACCGAGTACTCGAGCTCGGCCTCGTCGATCCCCTTGTTGATCACGTCGCGCATCCGCTGCGTGCCCGCCTCGGGCGCGAACGTGATGCTCCCCTTCCGCCCCTGCCCGATCTGGTCGGCCACGGACGGGGCGAGCGTCCCGACGCGCGTCGACGGGAGCGACACCGAGACCCCGAGCTCGTTCGTGAAGCGGTCGAGCTCGTGCAGCACCACCGGGAGCTGCTTGTAGTCGGTCGTGGAGAGCGAGAGGAGCGAGACCTCGTCCCAGCCGGCGTGCACGATGCCGCACTGGACCTCCTTCTGCACCTGGTCGGCGCGCTTCTCCCGGAGCGGCCGGTTCATGTACCCCGCGAGGCAGAACCGGCAGCCGCGCGTGCAGCCGCGCATCACCTCGACGCCGAGCCGGTCGTGCGTGATCTCGGTCGGCGAGAGGAGCGGCTTCTCCGGCCACCACTCCGGCCGGAGCGCGTCGACCCAGCGGAAGCGCGGCCGCGCGACCGGCGTGCCGGGGAGCGGCTCGCGGGCCACGAAGCCCCACGGATTCGGGACCTCCGCGAAGAGGGACGGCACGTAGACGCCTTCGAGCGCGGCCATCCGGCGGAGCGCCTCGGCGCGCGGCATCCCGGTCTTCCGGCGCTCGGCCACGAGGTCGCAGAGCTCCTGCATCACCTCTTCGCCGTCCCCGATCACGAACGCGTCGAGGAAGGGCGCGATCGGCTCCGGGTTCACGGTGCAGAGGCCGCCCGCGATCAGGATCGGGTCCTCCTCGCGGCGGTCCTTCGAGCGGAGCGGAATCCCGGCGAGGTCGATCATGGTCAGGACGTTCGTGTACGCCAGCTCGTACTGGAGCGAGAAGCCGATCAGGTCGAACGACGCGGCCGGCGTACGCGACTCGAGCGAGTAGAGCGGGATCCCCTCGGCGCGCATGAGCCGCTCCATGTCGCCCCACGGCGTGAAGCAGAGCTCCGCCACGGCGTCCGGCCGGCCGTTCACCACGTGATAGAGGATCTTGAGCCCGAGGTAGGACATCCCGATCTCGTAGAGGTCGGGGAAGCAGAGGAGGACGCGCACGTCGGCGCGCGCGGGGTCCTTCCGGACGGCGTGCAGGAAGCTGCCCGTGTATCGGCTCGGCTTGGTGACGATCGGCAGGTACGCCTCGTCGAGCAGTCGCAGCTTCTCCATCGCTCCCTCCTCCGGCCCAATCGAATGGCCGATAACCCATATCAAAAGAACGACTTGCGAACACGACCCAGGGGCCGCGCCCGCACGTCGCCAAGTCCAGCAATCTACCACACGCGTCGGGGGGCCGCAACCGCCTCGTGGAGCGACGGTTCGGAGGCGTCGGGAGGGCCCCCGTGCGCCGCCGCGAGGGAGAGGATCCAGGCGGGCGCGGCGATGGCCAGCGCGTCCGCCGCCTCGAGCAGCGTGCTGCCGGTCGTGGCGACGTCGTCGACGAGGAGGAGCGGCCGATCGCGGAGGAGCGCGGCCGCCTCCGGCCGCACGGCGAACGCGCCGCACACGTTCGCGCGACGCGCGTCCGGGCCGAGGCGCGCCTGCGGCGCGTGATCGCGCACGCGGCGGAGTCCCTCGACCACGGGAATCCCCCAGCGGCGGCCCGCGGCCGCGGCGAGGAGGCGCGCCTGATCGAAGCCGCGCCACGCGAGTCGCGCCGGATGGAGCGGCACCGGCACGAGCGCGGCCTCGCGCCGGAACGTCGCGTCGCCCGGCGGCTCGGGGAGGAGCGTCGCGATCCACCGGTCGAGCGCGCGCGCCCCCTCGTACTTGTACGCGCGGACGACCCGATCGAGCGGCGGCTCGTGGCGGGGACCCGCGAGGAGGAGGCGATCGGGGCCGTGGCGCGGACACCCGCCGGCACCCGCGTCCGTGCTCCCACCCGCGCCCCCGTCCGCAGGCGCGGCGCCCCCCACCATTCCCTCGCGGAGGCAGCGAAGGCAGAGCGCGATCCCGGTCCGGCCGATGGCCGCGTCGCACGTCGCGCACACCGCCCGCCCGCGCGGCGCCCGCCCGCCGCACCCGGGGCAGGCCGCGCCCGTCAGCATGTCGAGCAGATCGGCGGCGAGCACCCGCGCGCCGCGGAAGAGTTCCCCGCTTCCCCTCATCCCCACCCCCCGATGCGGCGTCTACGCGCCGATCGCCCGTCGCATCGCCTCGATCGGCGCCGGAATCCCGGTCCAGAACGTGAAGGACGCGGCGCCCTGATGGAGGAGGAGGCCGAGGCCGTCCTCCATCCGGCGCCCCTCGCGCGCCGCCCGGGCGCGGGTCTCGGCCGCGCGCTCGCCGTAGTTGAGGTCGAGCACCGGGGCCGCCGGATCGAGCGCCCGCCAGAGCGGCGCCTCCACCTCGAGCACGCTCGGCTCGGGGATCGCGCGGATCAGGAGATCGTACGGGTCGGACCCGCCCGCGGGCGCGCCCAACGCGGCCGGCTCCACGCGCCCCGCGTGCCGCCCCGCCCGCGTGAGGGTCGCGGCCAGCGCCTCGGCGCGCGCGCCGTCCCGGCTCACCACGCGGACCGTCCCGGCACCGCGCGTGAGAAGCGCGTGCCCCACGCTCCGCGCCGCGCCGCCCGCGCCGAGCAGGATCACCCGCGCTCCCTCGAGCGCGATCCCGAGCTCGGCCGCCCACGCGAGGAACCCGGCGCCGTCGGTCGCGTCCCCCTCCCAGCCCTCGTCGCGTCGCCGGAGCGTGTTCGCCGCGCCCGCCGCGCGCGCCGCGTCGGTCGCGCCGGCGAGCCGCGCGAACGCGGCCTCCTTGTGCGGCAGCGTCACGTTGAGCCCGAGGACGCCGGCCGCGTGGAGACCGTCCAGCGCCGCGTCGAACCGATCCGGCGGCACGTCGAGCGCGACGTAGACGGCATCGAGCCCCGCGGCCTCGAAGGCCGCGTTCTGGAGACGAGGGGAGAGCGAGTGGCCGACGGGGTGGCCGAGGACCGCGTAGACGCGCGTGCCGCCGCCTACGGAGCGCACCGGCGCGTCAGGCGTGCGGCTCGGGGCGCGGCGCGTCGCCGACGCCGGCGTCGCCGCGGTCGTCGGCGTGCGGCGCGGGCGCGGCCTCCGGGAGCGGCGCCGCGGGGCGGCGCGCCAGGACCCGGAGCATCACCAATGACGTGACGATCAGCCCCACGCTCACGGCCTGGTTCACGTTGAACGTGATCCCGCCGAACCGGCCGAGCGTCGAGGCGTCGTCGTAGTAGCGCGTGAAGTCGATCACGAAGCGGAGTCCCGCGTCGATGGCGACGTACGTCCAGAAGAGCCAGCCGTCGAAGCGCGGCTTCCGGTCGAGCGCGAGGAGGAGGAGGAAGACGCCGAACCCGGCCGCCACCATGTAGAGCTGGGACGGCTGGAGCGCCTCGCCGGGGAAGACGACGCTCGAGTACGACTCCGGCGGGAAGTGGATCCCCCACGGCGCGTGCGTCGGGAGGCCGTAGCAGCAGCCGTTCAGGAAGCACCCGATACGCCCGATGCCGACGCCGATCGCCATGCTCGGCGCGGCCGCGTCCGCGACGCGCCAGACCGGCATCCCCGCGCGGCGCACGTACCAGATGCCGCCCAGGATCGCGAGCACGTACCCGCCGTAGATCATCAGCCCGCCTTCCCAGATGCGGACGATCGCGAGCGGATCGGTCTTGTAGTCGTCCCAGTGCGTGAGCACGAAGAACGCGCGCCCGCCGATGATCGCGAGCACCAGGAGCCAGAGCGAGAGCGTGCTCAGCCGGTCCTCGGAGAGGCCGCGCGCCCGGCCGCGGGCGAGGAAGATCTGGATCGCGACCAGGAAGGCGATCGCGAGCATCAGCCCGTAGCTGTGGATCGCGAAGCGGCCGAACTGGAGGAGGGTCGGATGCACCGGGATCCCCCGTCAGTACTCGCGCCAGCGCATGGCGACGTTCTGGATCAGGCCTACCTGCAGGAAGCTGGTGAGCAAGGAGGTTCCCCCGTAGCTCAGGAGCGGCAACGGCAGACCCGTGACGGGGGCCAGACCTACCGTCATGCAGACGTTCACGAGCACATGGTACAGGAAGATCGAGGTCAGTCCAATGGCCAAGAGCCCCGCGAACCGGTTGCGCGAGCGGTGCGCGATCTTGATCCCGCGCACGATCAGGACGAGGTAGAGGATCGTCACGATCGCCGACCCGAGGAACCCCGTCTCCTCCCCCACGACCGAGAAGATGAAGTCGGTGTGCTGCTCGGGGAGGAACGCGAGCCCCTTCTGCGTCCCGTGGAGGAAGCCCTTCCCCAGCACCTCGCCCGATCCGATCGCGATCTTCGACTGGATGATCTGGTAGCCGGCGCCGTACGGATCGGCCGCGGGATCGAGGAACGTCGCGATCCGCTGGCGCTGGTACGGCTGGAGATGGTTCCAGACCTGCGGCGTCACGACGCCGACGACGAGGTTCACGGCGACGACGAAGAGGATCGGCATGAGCCTTAGCCGCGACCGGTAGAGGACCGTCGCGAGCACGCCGGCGAAGACGATCCACGCCGGCAGGTAGAACGACGCCGCCACGTTGATGATCGGCGTCAGGAGGAGGAAGAGGTAGAGGAGCGGGAGCCCCGCCCAGTAGAGCATCGCGAAGAGGATCATCACGAACGTGACCGACGTCCCGAGGTCGGGCTGCTTCAGGACGAGCAGGAACGGCACGAACGCGAAGAGGCAGGGGCGGATCAGCGAGCGGATCTGCGTCAGGTCGAGTTTCCGCTCCGAGAGGAAGTTCGCGAGGAGGATGACGGTCCCGACCTTCGCGAGCTCGGAGGGCTGGAACTTGAGCGGCCCCCATCCGAGCCAGCGCTGGGCGCCGAGGCCGACGTGCCCGATGAAGAGGGTCAGGACGAGGAGCATGAGGCCGAGCACGTAGAGGAGCCACGCCGTCTTCCCGAGGTAGATCCGGTACGGCACCGCCGCGGCGAGCGCGCCGCCGCCGATCGCGATCGCGAGCCAGAGGAGCTGCTTCAGGTAGAGCCCGTGCTCGCCCGCGGCCGACGGCATCGACGTCGCGCTGTAGACGAACGCGATGCCGATGAGCGCGAGGAGGAGCGTCGCCCAGAGGAGCGGCCGGTCGATGTCCGGGCTGAGGCGCGCGGTCACCATGTCAGCGGCTCGCGAGGAGGCCGAGGCTCTCGGCCGCCGCCGGGTGGAAGTACGCCTCCATGATCTTCTGCGCGATCGGCGCGGCGGTGGTGCCGCCGTGCCCCGCGTTCTCGACCAGGACCGCGATCGCGATCCGGGGATCGTCGACCGGGGCGAAGCAGATGAAGAGCGCGTGGTCGTTCCCGTGCGGGTTCTGGGCCGTGCCGGTCTTCCCCGCGACCCGGACCGAGTCGACCTTCGCGTTCCCGCCGGTCCCGTGCGGGTCGTAGATGACCGCCTCCATCGCCCCCCGGACCGCGTTCACGATGCGCGGCGGGATGTCGACGCGCGTCTCGACCGTGTCGCGGAGCACGGCGAGCCCGGTGACCGGACGTCCGTTCTGCTCGATGGCCTCGAGCACGTGCGGCCGGACGAGGGTGCCGCCGTTCGCGATCAGCGCGGTGATCTGCGCGAGCTTGACCGGCGTCAGCGACGTCTCCCCCTGGCCGATCGCGAGGTTCAGGATGAGCCCGCGGCTCCAGCGCCCCGCCCCGTACCGGCGGTCGTACCAGTCGGCGTCGGGGAAGAGCCCTCGGCGCTCCTGCGGCAGGTCGATCCCCGAGCGCTCGGAGAGGTGGATCTTCCGCATGAAGTCCGAGAGCCGCTCGAGGCCGACGCGGAGGCCGAGCTGGTAGAAGTAGACGTCGCACGACTGGGCGATGGCGTCGCGCATGGCGAGCGTCCCGTGGCCCCGCGGATAGATCCAGCACTTGAACGCCCGCCGCCCGAACTGGAACGTGCCGACGCACGTCTCGCGGAACGTGGTGCCGGGGTCGATCGCGCCGGCCAGGAGCCCGGCCAGCGCCACGAACGGCTTGAGCGTCGAGCCGGGCGGGTAGGCAGCCTGGATCGCCCGGTTGAAGAGCGGGAAGTTCCCCCCTTCGCTCAGCTGGTCCCATCGCGCCTGGCTGATCCCGGTCGAGAACTCGTTCGGGTCGTAGTTCGGCTTGCTCGCGAGCGCCAGCACGGCACCGCTCCGGACGTCGAGCGCGACGACCGCGCCGCGCGCGCCCGGCGCGAACGCCGACTCGGCCGCGTGCTGCAGATCGGCGTCGATCGTGAGCGTGAGGTCGGCCCCCTTCACCGGGAGGATCGGGCGCTTGTCGCCCAGGAGCTCGGCCTTTCGCCCGAGCGCGTTCACCTCGACGAACCGCTTCCCCGGCTCGCCGCGCAGGTAGTGCTCGTACTCGCGCTCCACGCCCATCCGTCCGATCAGGTCGCCGCGCAGGTACTCCGAGTACTCGGGGCGCTCCATCTCCTTGTCCGAGATCTCCCCGACGTACCCGAGCAGGTGGGAGGCCATCTCGCCGTACGGGTAGCGCCGGAGCGGCTCCGACTCGACGTCCACGCCGGGGAGCTCGGCCGCGTGCTCGGAGACGTACGCCACCGACCGGAGGTCGGCGTTCCGCCTGAGGCGGATCGGCACGAACGACTGGCGCTTCTCCTTCCGGACCTTGTCGCGGAGCTCGGTCGGGTCCTCGTCGAGGATCGTGGCGAGACGGGCGACCGTGGAGTCGAGGAGCGCCGGCCGGTCGACGTACGCCTTGTCGAAGGGGTCGAGCGTCACGGTGAACGACGGGACGTTGTCGGCGAGGAGCCGTCCCTTCCGGTCGCGGATCTCGCCCCGCGGGGCCGCGATGATCTCGACGCGGATCCGGTTCTCCTCGGAGAGCTCGCGGTACTTCCGCCCCTGGAGGACCTGCATCGTGAAGAGGCGCAGGAGCACGAGGGAGAAGACCACGGTCACGACGACCGTGAGGTTCCGCCCGCGGAAGCGGCTCGCGCCGCTCAGGGTCTCGGGATCGAACGCCACGGCTCAGATCTCGTCCGCGAGGAGCGGACGGCGCGTGAACCGCTCCACGAGGCCGAGGAGGAGGAGCGCGACGATCGAGGTCAGGACGGCCGACGGAACCGCGATCCAGACGATCTGCTTCAGGAAGAGCATCGGGTCTCCCAGCGACGTGACCGCGAAGTAGACGAGGTCGTGTGCCAGCATGGCCAGCGAGAAGAACGCGAACCGCACGGCCACGTTGGAGCGGTGCACCCGGAACCCGGCCTTCGCGACGAGGAACCCGACGACCGTCTTGCAGAGGGCGTTCAGCCCGAGCGGGCCCGAGGCGTCGAGATCCTCGATCAGGCCGATGCCGAACCCCCCGAGGCTTCCCGCGATCGGCCCGCGCATCCATCCGAAATAAACCACGAACGCGACCAGGAGGTCCGGGCGAATCCCGCCGATTCCGAGCCGGCTCACGACCGTCGACTGGAGGACGAGCACGACGACGAGCGCGACGGCGTCCCGGATCCCCTTCACCGCGCGCCCCCCGCCGCGGCGGAATCGGGTACCACGCTCGCGGCCTTCACGGAGTCGGCCGGCGCGGTCGAGGTCGTGTCGGCAGGCTCCGGCGGGAAGAGGTCGGAGGGCACCACGGTCTCGAGCGCGGTGGGGGCGTAGACCAGCACCTCCTCGATCGACCGGAAGTCGACGGCGGGCGTCACGACGATCTCCTTCATGAGCCCCGTGTCCTCGAGGCCCACGCGGTCGACGCGCCCGACGCGGATCCCCTCCGGGAAGATGCCGCCGAGGCCCGACGTCACGATCAGGTCGCCCGGCTTCACGTCCTCCTGCGAGGAGACGTACAGGAGGTTCAGGATCGGGCGGTCGCCGTACTCCCACCGGAGGACGCCGTCGACGCGCGACCGCTGGACGCGGACGGCCACCGCGCAATCGCGGTTCAGGAGCGTGAGGACCCGCGCCGCGTGACCGTGCGTCCGCTCGACGCGGCCGACAAGCCCCTCGGGCGTCAGCACGGCGAGGTCCTTCCGGATCCCGTCCCGGTCCCCCTTGTCGAGCGTGAGCGATCCGCCGAGCCGGTCGAGGCTCCGGCCGACGACGCGGGCGGCGATCAGCTCGTAGGGGTGGCGCTCCTTGAGGCCGAGGAGATCGCGGAGACGCTCGTTCTCGAGGTGGTCCGCGCGCGCCTGGTCCGACTCGATCCGGAGGCGCGCGAGGTGCGCGCGGAGGCGCTCGTTCTCCCAGTACGTCGCCACGCCGCGGTCCCAGAGGCCGACGACCCAGTCGACGGGCGCGAGCAGCTTGTGCTGGAGGAACCACGCCGTGCGCACCTGGGCGCTCGGCGCGAGCAGCATGAGGGCGAAGGAGACGAGACAGGCGACGACGAAGACGGTCCAGTCGGTACGACGCGAGAAGAGGTTCCGGAGCATCGGGGCTTACGCCCGAGGCTCAGTCGCGCACGACCGACATGAGCACCTTTTCGTACTGGGTGGGGTCGTCCAGGATCTTCCCGGTGCCGAGCACCACGCACGAAAGCGGATCCTCCGCGACCGTGATCGGGAGGTTCGTCGCCTCGCGGAGGAGCATGTCGATGCCGCGAAGGAGCGACCCGCCGCCGGTCATCACGATGCCGCGGTCTACGATGTCGGACGCGAGCTCGGGCGGCGTCTTCTCGAGCGACTGCATGAGGGCGTCGACGATCTGCTGGAGCGGCTCGCTCAGCGCCTCGCGCACCTCGACGGAGGAGATCTTCATCGTCTTGGGGATCCCCGCGACCAGGTCGCGTCCCTTGATCTCCATCTCCTCCTCCTGCTCGAGGCGGAACGCGGAGCCGATCTTGATCTTGATCTGCTCGGCGGTCTGCTCGCCGATCAGGAGGTTGTACGCCTTCTTCACGTACTGGACGATCGCCTCGTCCATCTCGTCGCCTCCGACGCGGATCGACTGCTGGTTCACGATCGAGTTCAGCGCCATGACCGCGATCTCGGTCGTGCCGCCGCCGATGTCGATGATCATGTTGCCCGACGGCTTCCCGACCGGGAGGCCGACGCCGATCGCCGCGGCGATCGGCTCGGGCACGAGGAGCACCTCGCGCGCGCCGGCGTGCTGCGCCGAGTCCTGCACGGCGCGCTTCTCCACCTCGGTGATGCCCGACGGGACGCAGATGATGATCCGCGGGCGCACCCACGTCCGGCGCCGGAGCGCCTTCTGGATGAACTCGCGGAGCAGGTCCTCGGTCTTCTCGAAGTCGGCGATCACGCCGTCCTTGAGCGGGCGGACGGCCACGATCTCGTCGGGCGTGCGCCCGAGCATGCTCTTCGCTTCCTTGCCGACCGCGATGACCTTGTTCGTCGTGCGGTCCACCGCGACGACGGAGGGCTCGTTCAGCACGATCCCCTTGCCGCGGAGATAGACGAGCGTGTTCGCCGTGCCGAGATCGATCGCGACGTCGTTCGAGAAGACACCCATCACCTGGTCGAGAAACATCCTTGCCTCCCGAACTCCTTGGGTCGACATGGCAGGCGACTCCTTCGTCCCGCCCGGGCGGGCGAAACGGCCGTCGAGGTGCGAAGCGAACGGACCGTACCAAAGCGGCTTCGGGAGGCGCAAGGCGAATCTCCCGGAAGCCACGTTGACAGGCCCGGATACGGGTGCTAGCGTCGGCCGCGGGATGTGGGGTATCGCGGCGTGACAGGGAGGGTATCGGTCATGGAACGGACGAACTTGAGACTCCTCGTCGGTTTGGCCTCCATTCTCTGCTTCGCGAGCGGCGCCTCGGCCGCTCCTCCCGGGAGCTCGACCGGCCCGAGCACGACGCGCACGCCCGGCACCGGCGCCCAGACGAAGATCGAGGAGATCCAGTCGATCGGCGTCGACCGGCAGCTCACGACGTTCACCGGCGTCGTCCTCGACGTGAACGAGCGTCCCCTGGCGAACGTCTCGGTGAAGCTCTTCGTGGACGGCCAGCTCGTGGCGTCCACCGGCACCGAGTCGAACGGGTTCTACAGCCTGAAGGTCCCGTACGACGCCACGTCGGACGAGACCGCGCTCCTCTGGTTCCTCCCGCCGGAGCGTTCCCTCATGGCGAAGGAGCTGGTGCTCAAGGAGTCGAAGGCGAGCGCGGCCGCGGGCGTGATCTCGAAGTGCGTCCCCCGGGCCAAGATCCTGCCGGGACGCCAGTTCCGGGTCTATCTCTTCGACGCCGCCAACCGGAACAAGGAGCTCGCCGAGCTCGAGTGCCTGCCGTAGGGCGCCGGCGAGGACCTCAACCGCCCGCCGTCAGGCCGCGCCGACCCCCGCGCTCCCGCCGAGACGGGCCAGGTCGCGCTCGGCCAGCTCGAGCCGCTCGGTCGCGAGCCGCCGCACGTCCGCCGGGAGCCGGCGACGCAGGAGCTCGTCGCAGAGGAACCGCGCCCGCCCCGGATTGTTCAGCATCCGCCGCTCGATCTCGGCGCTCTTGAGGAGCGCGAGCGCCGCGGCCGGCCGGTCGGGATACGTGCGACCGTACGCCTCGTAGGCGCGGCTCGCCTCGCTGGGACGCTCGAGCTCCTCGAAGCCCCGAGCGATGCGGAGCTGGGCCGCGGCATCGAGCGCCGCCCCGCCGCCGAGGAGCCGGCGCATGTCCTCGTAGGCGTCGCACGCGTCCGGCAGGTTCCCCTCGAGCAGCCAGATCCGGATCGCCGTGCGGAACCGGTCCGCGGCGACGTCCTCCTGGTGGGTCAGCCGCTGGAGGCGCGCCGCCTGCGCCAGCACCTCGGCGTCCCGGGGCGCCGCGGCCAGGTACGTCTCGTACTCTCCGAGGGCCGCGAACCACTCCCCCTTCTCCGCGTACCGCTGGCCGAGCGCGACGTGGCGCTCGAGGCGCCCCTCCGGGGCGAGCCCCATCGCGAGGGCGAAGAGGACGCCGCAGGCGATCCCCCCGAGGTGCGCGGCGTACGCGGTCTGGTTGGCCGTTCCCGCCAGCTGGTAGGCCAGCGTGAGGACGACCCAGAGCCCGATCCCGGCGATCGAGGGGAGCGAGAACGCGGCCGGCTTCGCCATGCCGTGCAGGAAGAGCATCGTCACGGAGACGAACCGGAGGCGGGTGTAATAGAGGCGGATCAGGAAGAGCCCCATCAGCCCGGAGATCGAGCCCGAGGCGCCGACGATCGGGACCGAGGCGAGCTCGGGGTGCCAGGCGAGGATCACGGCCGCCTGGGCCAGGTTGCCGAGCCAGCCGCAGGCGACGTACGCGATCAGGTAGCGGGCGGCCCCCAGTCGCTCCTCGATCGGCGGTCCGAAGACGAGGAGGAACGCGAGGTTCCCCGCCAGGTGGAGCACGTCGGCGTGGAGGAAGAGGGAGACGATCGCGGTCGCGACCGTGGGATGAGCCGCCTTGAACGCGAGCGCCCAGAAGGCGCCGGCGTCCCCCCGGCTCGCCATCAGCAGGGCGAAGACGAGGACGTTCAGGAACGCCACCGCGAACGTGACCCACGGGGTCCGCCTCACGCGGGCGTCCGTTCCGACCGGCAGCCAGTAGAAGTAGTACATGCTTGAAGAGCCTCCCCGACTTCTCTACACTACCTCGCGCCTAAAGGTGAAGCCTTTTCGTCACTTACGCCCCACCACGCGGACCGATCCGAAGAAGGAGTCTCGATGGAGACTGGCATGCACACCGGAATGGACATGGGCTCGGACATCCAGCGCGAGCTCGACCCGCTCGAGAACGCGCGCCTCCAGTTCGAGGAGGCCGCGGCGCGGCTGAAGCTCGATCCCGCCTTCGTCCAGATCATCAAGGAGCCCCGCCGGGCCACGATCGTGAAGCTCCCGGTCCAGATGGACGACGGCTCCTTCCGCGTCTTCACCGGCTATCGCGTCCAGCACTCGATCATCCGCGGACCCGCGAAGGGCGGGATCCGCTACCACCCGGACGTCACGCTCCAGGAAGTGACCGCGCTCGCCGCCTGGATGACCTGGAAGTGCGCGGTCGTCGGCATTCCGTTCGGCGGCGGCAAGGGCGGGATCCAGTGCGACCCGACCCAGATGTCCCGCCACGAGCTGGAGCGGCTCACGCGGCGCTACGTCGCCGACCTGATCGACGTGATCGGACCCGAGTCCGACGTGCCCGCCCCGGACGTGAACACGAACGAGCAGACGATGGCGTGGATCATGGACACGTACTCCATGCACGCGCGCCACACCGTCACGTCGGTCGTGACCGGGAAGCCGCTCGCGATCGGAGGCTCCGCGGGACGGCGCGAGGCCACGGGGCGCGGCGTCCTCTTCGTGGTGCGCGAGGCCGCGAAGCGGATCGGCCTCGACCTCACGAAGGCGACCGTCGTGGTGCAGGGCTTCGGCAACGTGGGGTCCGTGGCGGCCGACCTCCTCGCGAAGGACGGCGCGAAGATCATCGCGGTGAGCGACGTGTCGGGCGGGATCCAGAACGCCGCCGGCCTCGACGTGCCGGCCCTCATCGAGCACGTCGCGCGCCACCGCGGCGTGGCCGGCTTCAAGGGCGCGACGCCCGTGGACGGGAAGAAGCTCCTCGAGATCCCGTGCGACGTCCTGATCCCCGCCGCGCTCGAGAACCAGATCACGAAGGAGAACGCGGACCGGATCAAGGCCCGGATCGTCGCGGAGGGCGCGAACGGCCCGACGACGACACAGGCCGACAAGATCCTGAACAAGGCCGGCGTCCTGGTCGTCCCGGACATCCTCGCGAACAGCGGCGGCGTCACCGTCTCGTACTTCGAGTGGGTGCAGGACCGTCAGGGCTTCTTCTGGCTCGAAGACGAGGTGAATCAGCGGCTCGAGCAGATCATGGTGCGCGCGTTCCACGACGTCGCGACGATGGCGGACGAGCACAAGGTCTCCTTCCGGGTCGCCGCGTTCATGCTCGCGATCAAGCGTGTGGTCGACGTGATCATGCTGCGCGGGGTCTACGCCTAGGAGACGAGCCCCTCCTCGAAGACGAGCCTCCCTCCGCCGAGGCGCGCGCGCGCGCCGAGCGGGAGCGGGAGGTTCCGGCGGCCGTGCCCGGCGGGCACCCCGCGCCAGACCGGCACGCGCGGGCCGCCCAGGTGATGCGCGAGCACCGACCCGAGCGGGAGCTCGCGGCGCCCCGGACGCGGCACGCACCGCGTGAAATCGCCGAGCGCCACGCCCCGAACGCCCCGCAGCCACCCGCCGAGGGCGAGCGACGCCAGCATCCCGTCCACCTTGTACGGCGGCTCGTTCACCTCCTCGAGGAAGAGGAGCCGGCCCCGGAGCGAGGGGAGGGTCCCCGCCGCGGCCGCGTAGGAGACCAGCACCAGGTTCCCGCCCAGCACGCGCCCCGAGACCGCCCCCGAGGGCCCGCGGAGCCGGCGCGGCGCCGGGAGCGTCCGGACCCGCTCCGAGGGCCGCGGCGAAGTGATCCACGCGACGAAGCGCTCGAGCCCGCTCCCCCGCGCCGCGCCGAGCCCCTGGAGGTTCGGTCCGTGCAGCGTCCGGACGCCCGCCCGGAGCGCGAAGCCGAGATGGAAGAACGTCGCGTCGGAGAAGCCGGCGAAGACCTTGGGATCCCGGCGCATGGCGCCCCAGTCGATCTCCTCCGCGATCCGCATCGTCCCGAAGCCGCCGCGCGCCATCAGCACGCAGCGGATGTCGGGATCGCGGAGCATCCGGTTCAGATCGTCGCGCCGCGCGCGGTCGCTGCCCGCCAGGTGGCCGTTCCGCTTCCGCACGTGACGACCCCAGGCGACGCGGAAGCCGGCCCCCTCGAGCGCCCGCGCTCCGGCCACGGCCTCGCGCCACGCGACGGGTCCCGACGGCGCCACGACGCCGATCCGGTCCCCGGCGCGCAGCCGGGGCGGGGCGACCGGCGTCATCGCGCCTCCGGAGGAGGCGGCTCCGCCGGCTCCGGCATCGGGCCATACGGGCGCCGGAAGCGGCTCAGCGCGGTGACGATCCGCTCTTCCATCCGGTGCGCGTCGGCCACGCTCCCCCGGTTCCCGTTCGTGAGGATCGAGAAGGCGACCCGCTCGCCGTCGGCCGTCCGGAGGTAACCCGAGAGCGCGCTCACGTTCGTGAGCGTGCCGGTCTTGCCGTGGAGGTCCGCCGAGCGGTCGAGATCGGCGAACCGATTGCGGAGCGTGCCGGGCGTGCCCGGCGTCGCGAGGCCGTTCCGGAACGGATCCGAGAGCGTCGAGTCCCGGGCGAGCGTCGCGAGCCACGCGACGATCGCGCGCGGCGTGACGAGATCCATCGGCGAGAGGCCGCTCCCGTCGACCAGCGAGAGATCGAGCGTGTCGATCCCCGCGGCCTCGGCCGCGATCCGCCGCACCTCCTCCACGCCGATTTCGCGGCGCTTCTCGCGCGGCGCGGGGTCGAGGAGCCGGAGGAGCGCCTCGGCCTCCGTGTTCAGGCTGAGCGCGTTCACGACCGAGACGATCTCCTGCGCCGTCGGGGAGACGAGCGCGAGGACGGTCGCCGGATGCGTCGGCGTGACGGCGCCGAAGCCCGTGGCGGAGTCGGCGCCGACCGGCGGGAAGGGCGCGGCCGGCGGGTCGGACCCTCCCCCGCTCCACTCCGACCCGGGCGGGTGGGGCACGAGGCGCACCTTCGCGTCGACCTCGACGCCGGCGCGCCGTAGTGCCCCCAGGAGGACGAGGCCGGCCGTCGAGTCGGGATCGGGCGCCGCGATCCACTTCTTCACGGTCTCGCCCGGCGGGACGCGCCCCTGCACCCGGAGCCGGGTGGAGCCGGGATCGCGCATCAGGTCGACCCAGGGCGTCGAGCCGGGAAGCCCGAGCCCCACGCTCCCCTCGATCGTGAGCGGCGTTTCGGGAGGGTCGAACGCGAGCGACACGCCGCGGTGATCGGCCGTCGCGACGAGCATCGTCGCGTTCCCGTTGCTCATCACCGCGCCCACCATCGCGCCGTACGCGGCCACCGCGTCCTCGATCGCCCATCCCGGCCCGTACGGCTGCGGCGCGAAGAGCGTGCCGTCCACCCAGAGCGTGCCGTGGAAGGAACCGAGTCCGCCGTGGTGGAGGAGGACCGCGAGCGAGTCGAGCAGACCCCGCGAGCCGGGCGAGAGGAGCTGCGTCACGTCGGGGGCGCCGGAGGCACGGAGCACGAGCTCGCCGGTCAGGCGAACCGTCCCGTCCTTCCGGCGCGCCGTCTTCCCGCGCGCCTCGATCCGGGTGGTCAGCCGTGCCTCCGGGCCGAACCGCTCGAGGAAGGCCGAGGTCGTGAAGATCTTCGTGTTGCTGCCCGGGATGAGCCGCCGCGCCTCGCCGGACGCGAGAAGCGTGTCCCCGCGGTCCAGGGAGACCGCGAGCACGCCGATCTGCGCCTGGCCGTCGAGGTCGCCCGCCGCGGCCTCGAGCGAATCGGCGAGCGGGCCCCCGGCACAGATCGGCGCCGCGCGGCACGAGCCGGGGGCGGCCGCCAGCGCGGCGACCAGGACGAGCCAGCCCGCGAAGAGGACCGCCGGAAGCGGGCCGGGGCGGCCCCCGAAGGGTCCGCCCCGGCGGGATGCGAGGAGTCTACGAAGGATCAAAACGAGACGTGCAGGGACACCTGCTGGTTGTCGTCGAAGAACTGGCCCACGTGGGTCCCCGCCCAGTCGAGCGCGAACGGGCGGTCGCCCAGCTTGAAGTGGAAGCCCGCCCCATACGTGTAGCTGTAGAGGTAGTCCTCCTGACGGTCGGCCTGCTTGAGCGGCGCCTGACCGACGTAGCCGCCCCGGAGCGCGAGGAAGTCGCCGATCGGGACCTCGGCGCCGACTCGGTACTCGTCGGTGCTGAAGTTGTTCCCCTGGAACGTGCCGAAGATCGTCGAATGCCGCTCGGAGCCCATCTTCACGTCGTACGAGAGGCCGATCTGCATGTACGAGGGAAGCTCGAACGAAGCCGGCTGGAGCTGCACGACGTGCGGCGTCGCCGTCGGGTTGTCCCCCGGAAGGACGACGCGCTGCTCCAGGTTGGCGCCGGTGAAGCGCATCTTCGGCCCGACGTTCTTCATCGCGAAGCCGAAGCGGAGCCCGCGCCACCCGGTGTCGTACTGGACGCCGAGATCGAGCGCGAAGCCGCTCGCCCTCACGTCCGCCACCTGCTCGCTGACGTACGAGCCGGTCATCCCGAGGTAGACGCGGTCGGTCATCCGGCGCGCGTACGTCACGCCGAACACGCCGAAGTTGGGATTCAGGATCTCGCCCGTCCCGTCCGGCGCGTCCTCCGTCGTCACGATGATGTCGCCGATGTTCAGGACCTTCGCGGAGAACCCGATCTGGCCCTGCGACCCGACGTGCGTCGAGATCGCGCCGTAGTTCACCTTGCAGTCGGCGAGGTACGTGCTGTACGACGCCATCGCCTCGTTCTGATCGGTCGAGGCGAGCGACGCCGGATTGTAGAAGATGTTCTGGAGCCCGTTCCCCCACGCGACCGACGCTCCGCCCATCGCGATCGAGGAGGCCCCGACGGGGATCCGCAGCTCTTGCGCCCCCGCCGTTCCGACTCGGCCCAAGTCGCCCGCCGAGGCGGTCCCGGCCTGCCCGACGAGCAGGGCGGGCAGGACCCACGCCATCACGAACCGCTTCATCGTCTGAACCCTCCGTCCGGTGGAAGGAATGCGAAGTCGTGTCATGTCCGGTCGCCCCCGCATCAGAAGTTGTCGAGCCGTTCCTGCTCGGTGAAGACCGCGATGCGGTCGGTCCTGGACCCGACCCCGTCGACGTCGATGCGGACGATGTAGATCCCGCTCGCCACCGGCAGGTTGTTGGCGGTGTTCAGGTCCCACGTGATCTCGGAGCTCGACATGTCGTCCCCGGCCGCCGCCGATCGCGAGATCGTGCGCACGAGGTCGCCGGCGAGGTTGAAGATCCGGATCGTGACCTTCTTCGACGACGGGATGTTCGTGAACTTCATCACCCGGTCGAACTGCGTGAGCTCGTACTGGGAGTGCGCGTAGTACGGATTCGGCACCGCCCGGATCTTGCTCATGTCGTTCTTCACGACGGTGCCGGG
>JBLMXB010000128.1:0-37978 GCA_050257555.1 Hyphomicrobiales bacterium
GACCGCCCGGGCCTCCTCCCTGAGGTGCGGCTCGAACTGCTCGGGCGTCACGCCGGCTGCTTCGATCTCGAGGGCGATCACCTTCATGGGCGCTCCCTTCGGTGCCTGAGACCGGTCCGCCGCGTCCTGCGCGCGATGGTTTCTGGCGCTGACAGGGCGCCGGTCGCCGACGCCGGTCCGTCGGAGGCATGGGACCTCGTGGCGGACAGCCGCGCCGCATTCGTCACAAGCGGTGCCGGCCCGGCTGTTCCGCTACTGCGCGAGCTCATGCCGCAGTGCGCTCTCCAGGTCGGGATGGTCGAACCGGAAGCCGGTGGCGAGCAGCTTCCCGGGCCGCAAGCACGCATCGCCGGCGAGGATCGCGTCGGCGACCTCCCCCATCGCCAGCCGGAGGATCGCCCCCGGCAGCCTCACGAAGACGGGCCGACGGAGCACTCTCCCCAGGGTCCGTGCGAACTCCTCGTTCGTCACCGGCTCGGGCGCGAGCACGTTGACGGGGCCGGACAGCCGGTCGCAGGCGATGATGTGTTCGACCGCCCGGATCAGGTCATCGCGGGAGATGAAGCACATGAGCTGCCTGCCGGTCCCGAGGATGGGGCCGACGCCCCAGCGGAACAGCGGCAGGAAGGCGGCGAGGATGCTGTGCCCCTCCCGCGCCAGCACCGACGGGATGCGGATCGTGACGACCCGGATGCCTGCCTGGCGCGCCGCGTCGGTGGCGGCCTCCCAGTCCCTGCACATCTCGGCGAGGTAGCCCGTGCCCGGTCGCCCCTCGGCCTCGTCGACGGGGGCCGCAGTCTCGGCGTAGAAGTCGGTCGCCGACGCGGAGACGAGCAGGCGCGGCGGGTCGGCCAGCCGGGCCAGCGTCGTGCTGACGAAGGTCGTGCCCGCGACACGGCTCGCGTAGACGGCCGCCTTGACCTCCGGCGTCCAGCGCTGCTCGTCGAGCGGCTTGCCGGCGAGGTGGACCACCACGTCCAGCCCTTCGAGACGGGCGGTGTCGATCTCGCCCGTCTCGGGGTTCCAGTAGATGTCGCGGACGTCGTCGCGCGGCCGCGACCTGACGAGGCGCCGGACCGACCAACCTCGCTGCTCGAGCGTTGACGCCAGCTTGGAGCCCACCAACCCGGACGCCCCGCTGATCGCGATCTGCCGGTTCATTCCTCACCCCCTCTCGAGGCTCGGCTCGGAGAGTCTCTCCCGCCGTGCCGTCCCGACGTCCTGCTTCAACGTCGCAGCGGTGAAGTTGAGACGGTTGTCACGGCACAATGATGAGCCGGCCCGGGACGACGGCGCAAGGCCTCGCCCCCGGCGGCCGCGGTCGGCGCCGACGCGCGGTCATGACGCGGCAGGGGTCACCCCGCGCCCGGCTCGTGCGGCGAGCCGTCGGGCACGAGCACGATCTTGCCGATCACGCCTCCCGCCGCGAGCAGCTCGTGCGCGCGTCGCGCCTCGGCAAGAGGAAAGCGCTGCGCGACGAGCGGCATGATCTTCTGCTCCTGAAGGAGCCCGAGCAGGGCGACCAGGTCCCGCCGGAACAGAGCCGGCCTCAACCGCTTGAGGGTCTGGATGCTGTAGGGGACGATCCTCTTCCTGCCAGGGAGGAGCCAGCCGCCCGCGATGTACAAGGCGTAGATGGGGACTCCGTGAAGGCGATTGCGTCGGCCTGAACGGCCCGAAGCCAGCCTCTCCCCGCGCAGTGCGGTCGTGTTGCCGTAGCCCACCACCCTCCCGCCTCGACGGAGGGCCTCCCGGGACCGCCAGAGGTGAGGCCCCCCGATGGGGTCGAAGACGGCGTCCACGCCCTCGCCCGTGAGGCGGCGGATCTCCGCCACGTAGTCCTGATTCCGGTAGTCGATCGGGATGCCGCCAAGCTCGGAGACGGCCGCCGCACCGCGCGCCGAGCACGTTCCGTACATCTCCAGGTCGACCAGGCGGCCGAGCTGAAGGAGCGCCGTGCCGACGCCGCCCGACGCGCCGTGAAACAGCGCGCGCTGGCCCTGACTGACCTTGGCGGAGCGGTGCAGCATCTGATACGCCGTGATGTAGTTCAGGATGAGGCTGACGGCCTGGGCCGCGTCCAGGCCGGGCGGCACGGGAACCAGTTCGCGCTGCGGCAGGCACACGTACTCCGCGTACGCGCCGTGGATGGGCATTGCGGCCACGGTCTGGCCTGGCTGGAATCCGGAGACGCCGTCTCCGAGCCGCTCGACCTCGCCCACCAGATCCCAGCCCGGCGTGTACGGCACGCGGGGCGTCTCGGGATGGATGCCCTGGCGCGCCATGACGTCGGGCATGGCGACGCCCGCAGCTCGCACTCTCACCCGAACCTCACCCGCTCTCGGCTCGGGGCACTCCTCTTCGACCACTCGGAGCGCATCGGGCCCGCCGTAGTGCGTGACGACGACGCGTGTGTGTCGCACGGGCTTCCCCCCTGTCGTCCGCCCGGTCGTGGGCCGGGGCGACGCGCCCCCTCGCGTGACCCCACCCGTCGCGATGGCTGCGGATGGAGGCATGATCGCCGAAGGTGCTCCCGCCAGGCAAGCACGAGGCCGTCAGGAGCGTCTCGACTCCGGCGGGACGTGTCCTGTGGCTGCGCTCCACGGCCCCACGCGCTCCGTCAGGACGGCCTTGAGCTCGTCGAGGCCGATCAGCCAGCGATGGACGCGGATGGGACGAGCGCGGCGCTGGACCTCGATGGGGAGATCGCCTCGTCTCCCGTGCTCGCGGACCCGGCGGACCTCGGTCCAGGGAATGCACTCCGGGAGGGTGCCGAGCCGGGAGTAGGTGAGGCCCGCCTCGGAGGACCGAAACGAGTCGGAGAGCTGCAGGGCGGACCTGGCGGCCGCGAACGCGTACCGCGCCATGCCGGCCAGCGCGCCGCAGATGACGGCCCAGACACGCGGCGTGTCGGGGGGCCGCGCGAGCAGGTAGCCGACGCCCGCGACGATCCCGACCCCGACCACGGCCGCTTCCAGCGCGTGCTGGATCTTCGGCCAGGTCGGATACCGGTACGTCATCTCGTTCACGACGTCTCCGCGTGGCACGACCCCAACGAACGTCTGCGGACGGGTACGCACATCGTGTAGCCCGACGCGCTTAGGTTGCACGACGTCGTGCCGACAACCCCCGGCGAACACCGCCGGGCTCCGTCGGCTTTACCGGCGAGCTAGCCGCGGGCCGATGCCCTGTTCAGCGCGACCGCCGCCCGAACGAGGGCCTTGAAAGCGTCTTCGTCCAGCGCATCGCCCTCGTGGAGGTCGACAGCGCGTCGCGCGTTGCCCTCGAGGCTGGCGTTGAACAACCCAGCGGGGTCGTCCAGTCGGGCGCCCTTGAAGAAGGTCAACTTCACGACCGACCGGTAGGTCTCGCCGGTGCAGATCGGCCCGTCGTGGGACCACACCGGGACGCCGGCTGGGTTGGACGGCTTCCTCCACTTCAGTTCCTCGACCACGTCCGGGTCGGCCTGTCTGATGAGCGCGCGGACGCGGGCGAGCATCTCGCCCCGCCAGTCGTCCAGCGCCCCGGTTCTCGCGTCCAGAGGCTCGCACGGAGACGCGACTCGCGCCCGCCCGTTCTTCGTCATTTCGCCTGTCCTTTCCCTGGATCGTCCCTCTGCCCGGTCTGGCGCCGGCCCTCGGCCCGGTGGAGCGCATGACCCGCGCTCGCTGGCCGAAACGAGCCTCCGACTGGGCGCGGCGAGCAGGAACACGATCACCACGCCGATTCTATACGCGGGCAACGCGGTGGACCGTGCCGTCAGGTGGGGCGTGGAAGCCCCCGCGGTCGTCCGGCCAGGCGCCTGGCGCAAAGCCCCGACGACGGCGCAGGAGGTAAAGCGCTGGACCGCGGGACGGCGGGCGAGGTGTGTTGCGCCGGTGCCCTCGCAGGAGTCCAACCGGCCGCAAGCGAGTGCCGCCCTCGCCGATTGTGGCAAGCCGCCGTCAGGCTGCGGTTTCCGGCCGGCCGGCCTTGGTGGCGACGAGGACCTCCGACGCCACGCCCCAGGCGACGATGACGTGATCGAACTCGATCCGCCAGTCCGGGAGCTTGACGTGCCGCGTGAGGAGCCCCGGCCGACACCCGCCGACCAGGGAGGGCCGTCGACGGAAGATCCACTCCCAGACGCCCAACACCAGTCGCGAGGCGAGCGACCGTCCGAACGTGATTCCCACGAGACACAGCTTGCCGCCCGGTACCAGGATGCGATGCGCCTCCTGGAGCGCGCGCGCGACCCCGGCCTCGGGCATCAGATCGAGGACGTAGGTGGACACGAAGCGATCGACGGCTGCGGCGGGGACGGGAAAAGCTTCACCGGCCCTCGCCAGGACCACCTCGGCACGAGGCCCGAACGGGGCGAGGCGCTCGGCAGCCAGGTGGACCATCGTCTCGCTCACGTCGGTGGCGACGAGCCGCGCGCTCGGTCCCAGATGATGCGAGAGGATCTCCTGCGCGAGCCTCCCGGTGCCGCAGCCGAGCTCGAAGACCGCCGAGGCGGTTGCGAGATCGGCGTGGGCCAGGAGCGCCTCCAGCGCGCGGTCCTCGTAGAACGCTTGCCTGTCCTGCCGTGCACCGAAGCGGTCGTAGAACGCCTTCACCTCGCTGTCGTTCAGGGTTCGCATGGCAGTTTCTCCCGTCGCCTCGCGTCGCGGGCGCGCTGCGCCCGTTGGGGGGGCAGGGCGTGTCGGCCAGCGGAGTCCATGCCGCCAGCATAGTCCCACGGGGTCCGAGCGCGGGCGGTGTCCGCTTCGCGCAGCTCGCGAAGCACCTGTCCGACGGTCGCCCCGACCTCGGATGGACGTCTGCGCCGCGGCTGCCACCGCCGGCGCGACGCGAGCATCGCCGCATCGTCACGGCGTCAGGTGATAGTCGTGGCCCAACGGACCCGCACCCGCCAGGTACTTCCGCGCCCGCACCAATTCCGCGATCTGCCGCACGTGCCCCAGATCGTGCAGCGCCCACTCGTGCAGCATCTGCGAGAGCGTGATCTCCCCCGCCGTGCGATGCGCGGCCTTGCGCGAACCCGTCTCCGCCGGCAGCCCGCGCAGCATCTCGACATTCGCCTTCCGCTGGTCCTCGAAGCGCCCGAGGTCCTCCTCCGGATCGCCGCGCTTGTACAGCTCCAGATACATCTGCGCATCGTCCGGCTCCAGTTCCGGCATCGCCTCCGCCAGGAACCGTTCCACCCGCGCGCGGTAGCAGTGGCCCTCGGAGTGCGACAGGTGCGCCAGCACCTCGGCGATGGAAAAGCGGTCCGGGGCCGGCTTCCACCGCGCGTCCTCGTCCGAGACCTCCGACATCAGCCCGCGCAGGATCGCCGGTGTCGCTTCGAGCAGATCGAGGCAGGGCAGGCCGTCGTTCATGACGACCATCCTAGCCTCCCGGTCGTCCCGCGTGCCTGCTCTGGGTCGGAACGGCGTCGTGGCCGACCGGCCCCTTGGAGCAGGAGAAGCCGACTGAAGCGCGTCCGGCTCAGCCGCGTGTCGGGGCCGGTCGCGTGAGAGGTCGGGCCCGAGCTCACTCGTGTCTGACGATGTCGACCGAGATCTCCACGGCCGGGATCGTCCCCCTGTTCTCGAGCCAGTGCAGGGTATTCCTGTCCTCGGGCCAGCCCGGCCCCGGCCCGTACTCCGTGGCTACTCCATTCCGATGGTCCGTGATCGTCCCTTGCAGGATGTAGACCATGCCCGGCCTGTCCTTGTGGTCGTGGCGCGGGCCGAAGACGCCTCCCGGCTCGATGGTCACCATCCGCATGCGAAGCTGGCGCCCCGCCATGCCCTCGATCTCGGGGCCGAGGTCGAGCGCCGCGAGCATCTTCACCGTGACACCTTTCGACTCGGGCGACTCCTGCGCTTTCTTCATCGTGGTCTCCGTTCGGTGCGTTCAGGGGCCCGACGACGCGAAGTCGAGCGGCGGGCGAAGGGAGCCGGGTGCGACGCCGGGTTCGGCGCCGCCGCGTCTTCTGGCGCCCTCGTCGGGCATCATCGGCCGGGCGGCGGCTGCCACAGCTCGACCTTGTTGCCCTCCGGGTCGATGACCCAGCCGAACTTCCCATACTCGGAGTCGTCGGTCCTCTCGAGCACGTTGCAGCCTTCCGCGCGAAGTGCCGCGAGCACGGCGGCCAGGTCGTCGACCCGGTAGTTGATCATGAACGCCGACCGGCTCGGTGCGAACTCGTCGCCGTCCGCGGCCCCGATGGACCAGACCGTGGTTCCCTTGATCGCCGTGCCGCCGGCGTCCGCCCACTCGAACGCGGCCCCGCCCCAGGGCTGGACGTCGATGCCGAGGTGCGTCGCGTACCAGGCGCGGAGCGCCGCCGGATCCTTCGCGGTGAAGAAGATCCCTCCGATTCCGGTGACTCTCCTCATCCGAGCTCCTCCTGGGCGGTTGCGAGGTGGAAACCGTAACGCCTTCCGGCGCCCGGCTATTCTCCGCCATTCGATGTCGGGCAGGAGATCGGACGGCAGCAGCGGCCGGCCCGTCCACGTGACGCGGCGGCGGTCCGGCGGCGTGCCCGACGGTTCGCCCCCCGCCGCGTGGTCGGCGGCAGGTACCCGCCGTGGACCCTGCCGGCGCCGCACGGAGGTCACATCCGAGCGGCCGACGCGGGCGCGCCGGAGGCGAAGCGCCGGCGTGCGGGCGAGCGACGGTCAGCTCCAGCGCCCCGCTGGCGCGCCCTACCGCTTCACGTCACCACGTCCCGCTCGCCATCATCCGGCGACGGGTCAGCTCCGCCTCGCTCGGCTCGGCACTCGCGAACGAACCCGGCCGGATATCGCCGTCCGGAACGTAGGTAGTCATCACGACACCCGTGGTCGAAACCTGAGAGCGGACGAGCCGCAGCGCCGCCGGCTTGGCGGTCTCGCCGAATAGGCGCTTGCCCCGCCCGAGCACCACCGGAAAAGTCCATACGTTGTACTCGTCGATCAGCGAGGCGGCCTGGAGCGTTTGGAGCAGATTGCCGCTGCCGATCATCTGGAGGTCGGGACCCGGTTGGGCCTTGAGAGCGATGATTGCCGGGACGACCTCGCCGTGGAGCAGGGTCGAGTTGTTCCAGTGGAGCATCGTCAACGTGCGCGAAGCGACGTGCTTTCTCGCCGCGTTGAGCGTCTTCGCGATCGGATGGTCATTCGGCTGATAGGGCCAGTACGCTTCGAAGATCTCGTAGGTCCTGCGCCCGAGCACCAGGTCGCGATCCTTGCCGTCGAAGCCGGCCGTGGAGATGTCCATGCTCTCGTCCGCGTAGCCGAACATCCAGCCGCCAAGCGTGAATCCGCCCGTGGGGTCCTCTTCCGGACCGCCGGGCGCCTGCATGATGCCGTCGAGTGACACGAACGTCGAGGCGATGAGTCTTCTCATGGGTCGCTCCTGTCCTGAGGCGGGCCCTGCTCGCGCGCGCCGACGAGGAACGCGCAGAAACACACTCTCGGACTCCAACGCTGTCGCACTCCACGGCGAACGTCAGCCCACAAGTGGTTGAGTGTAGACTAGTTGCCGGACAGACCGAACTTGGTTTTCGCGAAGACGAAGTTTCCGACACCCTTGCCGCGGGCCTCGTATCCGCGGTGGACGACCGCGCCCCTTCCCTGCTATATTTCGTCATGTGGCTAAATGACCAAGGAGGACGACGTGCGTGACTTCGAACGGGTGCTCAAGGCGGCAGGCGATCCGACGCGGACGCGCATCTTGAAGATGCTCGAGGGGGGCGCGCTCTGCGGCTGCCAGATCCAGGTCGTGCTCGGGATCGCCCCCTCGACCATCTCCAAGCACCTGGCGATCCTCCGGAATGCGGATCTCGTGGAGGACCGACGCGAGGGCAAGTGGATCGAGTACGCCCTCACGTCCGAGGGCCGGAATCCCTTCGCCGGCCAAGTCCTCGCCATGCTGCGAGGTCCGCTCGACCGGGACCCGGCGGTGGTCGCCGATCGCCTTCAACTCCGCGAGATCCGGGCGATTCCGCGCGTCGAGCTCTGCGTCACCCGCCCGGGGCGCCGCGGCGCGGCGCCTTCCACCCTCCGTCTTCGACGACCGCGCAAGGCACGGTCCCGTGTCTGATCCGACTCCGTCGCTCCTCTTCGTCTGCATCGAGAACTCCTGCCGATCGCAGATGGCGGAGGGATTCGCGCGCGCACGGGGGCAGGGTCGCGTGACCGCGTACAGCGCCGGCTCGCGCCCGTCGGGGACGGTGAACCCGCGCGCCATTCGGTTCATGGCCGAGAAGGGAGTCGACATCACGGCCCAGCGATCGAATGGCCTGAACGACCTCCCGGCGATCCACTGGGACTACGTTGTCACGATGGGCTGTGGCGACGAGTGCCCGTTCCTCCCCGCGACCCACCGGCTCGACTGGGACCTCCCCGATCCGAAGAACCTCGACGACGACGGCTTCCGCGCCGTTCGTGATCGGATCGAAGCGCTGGTGCGTGAGCTCATCGCGCGAGCGACCCGCGCGGACGCGCCGAAGGGAGCGGGCGCGTGAGCGCCACCGAGGCCGTGCCCGTGAAGCGACTGAATCCATTCGAGCGGTACCTCACCGTCTGGGTCGCGCTATGCATGGTCGCGGGCGTTTTCCTCGGCAAGCTCTTCCCCGGCGTGGTCGGCGCGATCCGCGGGATGGAGTTCGGGCGGAACAGCCACATCAACCTTCCGATCGCGATTTTGATCTGGCTCATGATCTACCCCATGATGCTCAAGATCGACTTCGCGAGCATCCTCGGCGTTCGCCGGCGTCCCGGCGGCATCCTGGTGACGCTCTTCGTCAATTGGCTCGTGAAGCCGTTCTCGATGGCGCTCCTGGCGTGGGTGTGCTTCAAGCATCTCTTCCTTCCCCTGATCGGACCCGAGCTGGCGGATCAATACATCGCCGGGACGATCATCCTCGCGGCCGCCCCCTGTACGGCGATGGTCTTCGTCTGGTCCTACCTGACGGACGGGGACCCCGCGTACACGCTGGTCCAGGTCTCGCTCAACGACCTGATCATGCTGTTCCTGTTCGCTCCGATCGTCGGACTCCTCGTCGCCGGCGCGAGCAGCCTCTCGGTGCCGTTCCAGGTCCTCCTCTACAGCGTGATCGCGTTCATCGTGATTCCGCTCGCGCTCGGCAGCTTGAGCCGCGTCGTGTTGCTGCGGGTCAAGGGCCGCGCGTGGTTCGAACGCGTCTTCCTACCATTCTTCCAGCCGATCACGACCCTGGCCCTGCTCGCCACCCTCGTGCTCATCTTCGCCTTCCAGGCGGACAACATCACGGGGCGTTGGCTCCACGTCCTCCTCATCGCGATCCCGATCCTCGTCCAGGTCTACTTCAACGCGGGCCTGGCGTACGGCCTGATGCGCTGGTTCCGGATCCCGCACAACGTCGCCGCACCCGGCGCGCTGATCGGCGCCAGCAACTTCTTCGAGCTGGCCGTGGCCGTGGCCATCACGCTGTTCGGCCCGGACTCCGGGGCCGCGCTCGCCACGGTCGTGGGGGTTCTCGTCGAAGTGCCCGTCATGCTCTCGGTGTGCGCGTTCTGCAACCGCACGCGCCACTGGTTCCCGGCTCCGACGCCGGCGCGCGCGGGCTAAGGGCCGGCCTCGGACCTCCCCTCGGACGACGGGCCCATGATCGGCGCCATCGCTACCCTCTCGAAGACGACCCCATCCGCGCCCTGACCTCGGCGATGTCCGGATCCCCGGGCGGCAGGAGCGTCTCGCGGATGTGCAGCGAGCGCACGAGCGCATCGTGCTCCGCCCGCCGGTCCTTGAGATCCCGCAGGCAGTCGGCGAACTCGAAGAGCGTCGTCGCCGTCTGGAGGCTGTCGTCCTTCGTCGCCACCCCGAAGCCCCAGAGCGCCCGCTCGAACGTGCGCCGCGCCTCGTAGAGGCGCCCTTGCCGCTGCCTTAGCTCGGCCACGGCGCGATCCACCTTCGCGACCATGGAGGAGCGCGCGCCGAAGACGTTGACGCGAATCGCGCGCGCGCGCGTCAGCGTCGACTCCGCCGTGGCATCGTCGCCCAATTTGAACGACACGACCCCCAGGTTCAGGAGCGCCGACGAGACCTCCGCGTGCTCGGGCGAGTACACCTTCTCGAGGATGGCGAGGGCCCGCTCGTAGAGCGGTCGCGCGGCGGCGTAATGGCCCAGGTGGTGCTCCAGCCCGCCGAGGTTGTAGAGCGCCCGCGCCAGGCCGGGGGAGACCGGCCCCGGCTGCGCCTCCTGGATGCGCAGGTTCTTCTCGTAATAGATGCGCGCGCTGTCGGTCTCCTCGATCTCCATGAGCATCGTGGCCAGATTGTTGTACGTGCCGCCGAGCGTCGGATCGTTCGGAGCCATTCCCTTCTCCCGAATCGCGAGCGCGCGTCGAAGGAGCGGGATCGCCCGGTGGAAGTGCCCGGACATGGCGTACGCGTTGGCGAGGTTGTTCATGGCCGAGGCGACATCGAGGTGATCCAGCGGGAGCGCCCGCTCGCGAAGCTCCAGCGCCCGCTCGTAGAGCGGGATCGACTCGCTCACGCGGCCGGTCGCCCGAAGGAAGATCGCGAGCCGCGTGAGCGCGCCCGCGAGCGTGAGGCTGTCCGCCCCGGCTTCCTCGAGGAGGGCGACCTCGCGATGGAGGAGCCGGTCGGCCTCGCCGTACTCGCCGATGTCGCGGTAGACGTCGCCGATGATCCCGGAAAGCCGCGCGCGGACCAGCGGCTGCCCCGTGAGCTGCGTCTCGATCCGCTTCGCGGCGCGGTCGAGGATGTCGCGCGCGTCCGGCGGCTTTCCTCGGGCCTGATCGGGGTAGGACTCCTTGAAGAGGTCCACGAGGAAGCCCGCGGTCGCGTCGGCGGTGCTCGCCGCCCGGCGTGCGTCCGCTTCCGCGCGGGAGGCCCGGATCATGCCGATCGTCGCGCCGAGCGCGCCCAGTCCGAGCGCGATCACGACGACGGAGGCCGCGACCACGGCGACGCGATGGCGCCGGACGAACTTCCGCGCGCGATAGCGCGCGGTCGGCGGACCCGCCTGGACGGCCTCGTTTCCGAAGTAGCGCCGGATGTCCGCCGCCATCTCCGAGGGCGTCGTGTAGCGGCGCGCGGGCTCCTTCTCGAGCGCCTTGAGCGTGATCCAATCGAGATCGCCGCGGAGCGAGCGCCGGAGCGTCCCGGATTCGGTCGCCCGCGTCGCCGACACCGCGTCGGTGCCGGGAAGGGCCCCCAGCCTCGCGCTCGGACGGAGCGGCTCGACCTCGCGGATGATGCGGAGCATCTCGTCGTGGGCGGACGCGCGCAGGGACTGCGGGTCGTGGGGCGGCGTGCCCACGAGGAGCTCGTACAGGAGCACCCCGAGCGAGTAGACGTCCGTCCGCGTGTCCACGCTCCCCGCGCCGAGCCCGGCCTGTTCCGGGCTCATGTAGGCCGGCGTCCCGACGAGATGCCCCTGCATCGTCACGAGCGTGCGATCCGGCCCGGTCCCTTCGATCGCCTTCGCGATCCCGAAGTCGATGATCTTGGGCACGGGTTTTCCCTCGTGCTCTTCCACCAGCACGTTCGATGGCTTGAGGTCGCGATGGATGATCCCCTGGAGGTGCGCGTGCTGGACGCCCGCCAGCACGTCGAGGAAGAGGGCGAGGCGCGCCGCGATCGGCAGGCGCTTCCGGTCGCAGTACTCCGTGATGGGCGGCCCCGTCACGAGGTCCATGACGAAGTACGGTCGCCCGTCGGGAGTCGTCCCCGCGTCGAGCACGCGGGCGATGGAGGGGTGGTTCATGAGCGCGAGCGAACGGCGCTCCTCCTCGAAGCGTCGGAGGACCTCGCGCGTGTCCATCCCCGGCTTGATCGTCTTGAGGGCGACGCGCCGGTGGACCGGAGCGCTCTGCTCCGCCAGGAAGACGTCGCCCATCCCGCCTTCGCCCAGGCGAGCGATCACGCGGTAGGGACCGATCGCGGCGCCGATAGGATCCGCGCCGGCGGAGGCGGCGAGGCCGGCCGCGGCGTCGGCCACCGCTCGCCCAATGCGCTCCCCCTCGGGATCGGAGTTCCGGAGGAGCGCCTCCACGTCCCGCCGCAACGCCTCGTCGCCGGCGCAGGCGTCATCGAGAAGGGCCGGGCGCTCCTCCGGCGGCGCCTCGAGCGCTCGATGGAAGATCTCCTCGAGCCGCGCCCAGCGTGCATCGCTCATCGCCGCGTCCCCCTCATCGCTCGCCGTCACCGAGCGCCGACTGCAGCCACGCCTTCGCGAACCGGAGATCGCGATCCACGGTAGCGGCCGACACGCCCTCGACCTCCGCGATCTCGTCGTAGGAGAGGCCGCCGAAGTAGTGAAGCTCGACCACCCGCGCCTTTCGCCCGTCGACCGCGGCGAGGCGCGAGAGGGCGTCGTCGAGCTCGAGCACGTCCTCCCGTGGCGCGGGAACCGGGATCGCGTCGTCCAACGGAACGCGCGAGGCGTCGGCCCCGCGCTTCAGGCTCCCCCGCGCCCGGGCGTGATCCACGAGGATCCGGCGCATGGCGCGCGACGCGACCGCGAAGAAGTGCTTCCGATCCTGGAGGGTGAGATCCGATCCGGCGAGCCGCGCGTAGGCCTCGTGGACGAGCGCGGTCGGCTGCAGGGTGTGGCCGCCCTTCTCCCGGCGCATGTGGAGGCTCGCCAGCCGGTGCAGCTCCCCGTAGACGAGCGGCACGACCTGGGCCATCGCTTCCTCCTCGCCCTCGCTGCACCGGCGGAGGAGGAGGGTGATCGTGTGGGCGGTCGAATCCGACACGCGCGCCGCGTCCCTCCCGCACGAACCCGGCTCTCGGCGGGGTCCGGCATCCACGGGCTGGCGACGCGTGTGGGCTCAGTAGGTCCACGTGCCGCGCACCCGAACGCTGAGGCGATTGCCGCTGTCCGTGTAAGTGTAATCCATGGCGCTCGCGTTGTCGTTCTGGTAGGCCTTCGGCACGTTCACGGTGATCCAGCCGAGTCGATCCGGATCGCCGCCCACGTCCTGATCCATGACGTAGACGCGGCGGGACGTGTCGTACGGAATCTTCGTCGGGAGCGCCCCGTCGTAGACGCTGTACGACTTCGTGAACGTGTAGACCGTGCCGTAGACCGAGTCGGTTATGACGTTCGACGTGTAGTCCGGTATGTGGCCGTCCTCGGTGAGCACGACGTAGAGATCGGGCCGGCGGGCCGAGGGGAAGATCGAGACGTCCCACTCCGCGCCGCTCAACGTGGTCGAGGGCCACTTCGTGACGGCGATCGACGAGACGATGAGGCCGGTGGGGGTCTTGATCGTGACCGGGGGCGGCCCGGAGTTGTCGGGCGCCATCGGGTTGCTCCCGGAATTGCAGCCGGAAAGGAGGATCGTGCCGGCTGTCGCCACCACGAGCGCCGCGAGCTTGGGAAGTCGGTGCATCGTTCCACCTCCGTTGAAGGGTGTCCGGGGCCCGGGTGGCCCCTACCCTTCAAGGCGCAGAACGACGACGAATTCCCTCATGCAGCGGTAACTGACGCGCGGCGAATACCTTGGGCGGCCCCGCGGCGGCCGGCCCGCGCGGCCCCGCTGGAACTACCTGAACCGCACCATCCGGCGCGTCTCGACGCGGCCCTCGGCGGCGAAGCGCACGAAGTAGATGCCCGACGCGGCCACCGAGCCGTGCGCGTCGCGGCCGTTCCAGGCCACCTCGTGGACGCCGGCGCTCCAGGTGCCGTGCGCCAGGCGCGCCACTTCCCTTCCGTCTACGGCGAACACGCGAAGATCGACGGCCTGGGGGCGCGACAGCGAGAAGCCGATTCGCACCGGACCCCACGACGGATTGGGCCGCGGCACCCGCAGCCTCACATCGACCCCGGCGACCGGGCCCTCCACGGCCGTCACGCCCGTCTCGACCTCGCTCTTGATCCAGACGGCGTTCTGCGCCGTGATCGCGACGTGCTCCTGGTTCGTCTCCTGCGCGTAGATGGCGTCGAACGGCGTGTTCGACACGGGGCTCGGATCGGCCTCGATGTCGTGGAAGAGGTCGGTCGTGTTGTAGTCGAGCGCGCTGATCGTCGGAATGAAGCAGTGGCTCGGATAGAACGCGATGATGTCACCGTAGGGCGCGACCACGGAATCGAGCTGCGCCATGGAGGCCCGCGATCCGCCGGGGGCGTCGTCGTAGGGCTGCGTGCCGCTCACGGTCACGGTCTGGGAACTGAGGGTGATGATGTACTTGATGCTCCCGACGAAGATGTCGTGGCTGGTCGCGTTGGGGACCGCCCAGATGTCCCCGGTGATGTTGGTGCCGAACAGCCCGCCGTTGTAGTGCCACTGGACGATCTGCGCGCCCGGGGCGAACGGCTCGCCGGTCCCGTTGTCGCTCCCGTTGGCGATCGCCACCTTGCGGGGCTGGCTCGGCCAATCGCCCACCGCCGCCAGATCCGAGTACAGCGTCGCGCGCAGCGGATCCGGCTGCCCGGTGGTCCCCGCGGGACTGGTGTAGTGGTAGACGAGCATCTGACGCGCCGCGGGACGATTCAGCTCCGCGAGGAACGCCGCCGCGTCGGTCGACTGGCTGGAGAAGAAGTTCACCCAGTACTGGATCCCGAGCGGAACGTTGGCGCCGAGGTGCGGCGTGTCGAACGAGATGTACGTGCGCACCGAGTGCGGCAGACCGTTCGTCTCCATGTACGCGAGCGCGTAGCGGCTCACGAGGCCGCCCATGCTGGCGCCGGCCAGCGCGATGCTCCGGTCGGGGCCCACGATGCCGCGGATCTGCTGGAGCAGGTCGACGAGCGCGAACGCGTTCCGCTGGATGTAGTCGGTGGCGTCGGTGAAGTTGAGCACGACCGCGTCGTACCCGTCCGTGCGCAGGTCCTCGATCAGGTTCTGCTCGTCGAGCAGCGCGTAGAGCTCGTCCCAGTTCATGCTGTTGTCGATGTCGAATCCTTCCACGACGACCACGGGGCTCATGAGCTGCGTCCGCCCGGGCGCCAGGTAGACGTACGCGTCGCCCGTCGCGACGCCGCCGAGATACGGCACCGTCCCCGTGACGTGGAGCGTGTCGTCCGGGGTCGGCGTCGTGAGCGCCCGCACCGCGAACGCGAACGCGGCGCTCACGGTCGAGCCGTCGGCGGTCGTGGCGCGGAGGCGCAGGGTCTTGGTTCCGGTCGTCGCGTAGTGCGCGGTGATCGGCTGGCCGATGCTCATCGCCCGGTATCCGAGGCCGTCGCCGAGGTCGGCCTCGAGCTCTGGAGCGCCTTCCCCACGATTCGAGAACCAGTCGTCGCGATCGAGCACGAATCGGACCGAGCTGCCGCGGTACGTCCACTCGTGGAGCGCGGCGGCCGCGAACGCAGTGTGGACTTCGAACGGGTTGCCGCTCCCTCGCACGAGATGCCCGTCCTGGACCCGGATCGCTCCCTGATCGACGGCATCGGGGCGGATGCGCTCGTACCGGTCGAAGACCACCGCGAGCGGCACGGCGTCGTGTCGCGCGCGCGCGCGGTCGATCAGCGCCTCCACGGGCGGGCGCAGGCTCGGATCCTCCGAGGCCCGGCGCAGCTCGCTGTAGAGCTGCTGCCACAAGCCGCGCGACGCGACGGCGCGCCCGTCGCCGGCGAACCGCTCGATCCCCGAGAGCGGGAGCACGCGGTCGTAGAGGACTCCGGTCGTGAGGTCGTGCGTGTCGAGACGGGACAGCGCCACACCCAGCCGGTCTTCGATGGGACCCGCCACGGCGCCGCGCGGGATCAGGAGGGCGAAAGCCAGAATCCCGGCCGCCAGGGCGGCCGACGCGCCGGGTCGGAAACGCGGATGCGGTTTCGAGATGCGGAGCACGCGGCCTCCTCGGAAGCTGGGACGAGCTGTGCGATGGCCGGGGTGAGCGGAAGTCAGTATACCGCACGGCCCCGCCTCCTCGCAAGTAGTTGTGCCCAAGGCGATTGAGGAGACTCGCCGTGACTCGGGCTGGAGCGGGATCGAACCGCCCGGCGCTAGGGCCGCAACCCGCGGAGCAAGAGCCAGAATCCCATGACCAGCTCGAAGAAGAAGATCGGACCACCGTAGACGGCCACGGGGACGAGGGAGACGAGTTCGGGGGCGATGATGAAGGAGAGCGCGCAGGCCCCCATCAGAACGGAGGCGAGCACGCCCCAGAGAGCCAGCGCCTTGGGGATGTACCCCGACCGCAGCCAGAGAGAGCAGAACGCCGTGCCGCGCAGTCCCGAGAATACCAGGCCGACGTTGTACGCGGCTCCGTGCGCCCCCACCGAAACCATGGCGAGGGCCTGCAGGCGGTCGGCTCCGAACGCGCGCAAATTCTCCGCCCCACCGAGGAGTCGCAGCACGTCGAGATCGCTCAGCGTGGCCGTCACGAGAATCCCGGTCTCGATCACGCCCCAGGCCGCGGCCGCCAGGGCGACGCCCCGGCCGACGGGTTTCAACACGAGGTAGAGCGCGGTGATCAGAGCGATATCGATCGCGAACACGGCGAGGTTGCTGGCGATGCCGAGGCGGAAGAGGCGCTCGTGGGCCACGATCCCGAGAGCCGTCCGGGCGGCGCTGTCGGAGATCAGGCTTCCGCGGACATAGAACTCGGAGAAGATCGCGGGCACCAGCGCGAGGAGATACGCGAGTCCCACGACCCTCGCGGCCTTGCGTTGTCCGTCATCGATCTTGCCGGTCATCGGCGGACTCCTGCCGGGGTGCGGATCGAGCGCGCCGGAGGTTCCCCGACGGCGGCGTGGCGGTCCCGTGTCGTCATCGAGGCACGGGCGCGGACACGCCCTTGACCATCAGCCACGTCCCGATTGCGAAGGCGAACGCGAATTCGGGTAGCCAGAGGAAGCCCATCAGCGGACCCGCCACGAACCCCGCGAGCTGCAGCGGCAGCCCGATCACGAGCAGCACGGACGAGACCACGCCGAATCCCGCCAGGACCACGGGAACCATGCGCCCGCGAAGGAGGAGGTAGGAGAAGAGCGTGCTGCCGACCGCGAAGAAGACCGCACCGACCGGCCCTCCCGGCATCAGGAACAATGTGCCCAGCGCGTTCGTCGTCCCCGCATCGAGCGCCCCGGGCCCCCGCGTGGCGTCCGCGAGCCACAGGAGCGCCATGTGCTTGGGGACGTTCACGGCGTTGATCAAGCCCTCGGCGGCGCGGCAGACGAGCGCCATCAGGGCGAGCTCCTGACCCACGTCCCGCGTGATCGCGTACATCGTCACGGCCAGCACGAGCGCCGAGAAGGACTCGCCGATCCCGAAGAGGACCGCGAGGCGCACGTCGGTCGCGTGCTGCGCGACGCGGGCGAGGGTCCCCGCGGTACCATCGGCGCGTGTAGCCCGGCTCATCAGGAGCTCGTTGGCGACGCCGACGGCGATGTAGAAGAGATACGCGATTCCGGCGATCTTCGCGTTCTTCCGGAGATTCACGATTCGACCTCCGATCCGCCGGGGCCGGGTTGCGGTGGCAGTGAGAACGGCCGCCCCGGGAGGGCGTTCTCCTAGCTGGCGCGTCGGGCGCGAAGGCTCCAGAGCAGGCACGCGATCGCGACACCGTAGCAGAAGCCCGAGACGCCGTCCGCGACGTTCGATGAGACGGAACACCAATGCTCCAGTCGGAGCGAGACCGCACCCCCGATGATGCCGAGCAGGCCGAGGCGCATGAGCCCTTCGGCGCCCCTACCCTTCGATCGAGTACACATCGTTCTCCCCCTCGAGATCAGTTCTTGGCGCGGTACCAGGCCATGAATCCCTGTTTCACGACCGCCATCACCGCGCCGATCGCGAAGAGCTCCCAATCCCAGACGTGGTCTACCCAAACGTGGTACGCGAACAACCCCATCGCGAGAACGCCTCCGGCGATCGCGGCGAGGCTCGTCGCCCTCAGCCGGTGCATGAGGAATCGTTCGTCGACCAGCTCGCTCAAGCCGCTCATCGCTCCGCCTCCAGTTCGAAGATCGCTTCCACGGGACGCGCGAACAGTTTCGCGAACGCCAGCGCCAGCTCCAGGCTGGGCACGTAGCGGTTGCACTCGATCGAGTTGATGCTCTGGCGGGATACGCCCACGGCCCGGGCGAGTTCCTGCTGGGTCCACGCTCGATCGAGACGAAGCTCCCGCACACGGTTGCGCACCTTGCCCATGACAAGCCGACTTTACCTCGGCAGGCACGCGAAGTCAAGCGTGCTTGTCCTCATTCGCCGGGGCGCGTCCCTGGAAGCGGAAGGCGCCTACTTGGTCTTGGTCTTGCCCGCGGGGGTCGCGTGCGCGCGCTCCGCCCCGAGCGGCGTCATGTGCGCGACGGTCTCGAACGGCATCCACGGGCCGTCCCCCACCTGGTGCTCGTCCTTGAAGCTCGCGATGACCCCGTCAGGGCCGCCGACGAACGTGAGGCGATCCCTGAGCATCATGCCCATGAAGGAAATCGGCTGCGGTGTCGTGAGTGTCAGCGTGTTGCCTTCCATCGTTCCGTCGAATACCTGGAACGCGCCCGTGTTGTCGGCGATGAACGCGCGATACGCCTTCGAGGGAACGTCGTACCCAACGACCATGTGCCCGCGCCAGGTCTTGGCGTTCTTCCCCTCGCCCATCCGGTCCTCGATCTCGCAGCGGCACCAGAAGCCGTCGACGGCCGGGCCGCAGACCGCCCTGCCGTGGGAGGTCGTCGCCGGAGCGTTCGGGCCGAGCGCGCCGGCGGGAACCTGGCCGTCCCACGTCGCGCCGTGCCCGAACAGACTGAGAACGGCCGCCGTCTCGGGTCCCGATTTCGGGGGCGCCATCTCCTTGGTCCCCGTCGGTTCGGCGACTGCGGTGCCGGCGGCGCCGACGATCCATGTAGCGGCGAGGAGCAGGATCCAACAGGCGTGGCGTTTCATCCTCGGTACCTCCTGGTGGGCGGGTTCGGTGAGGCGGAACTGCCGGGCGTGACGTCTACTCTACCGCATCCGCCTCGTGGCCGGCCAGGAGGACCCGCGTCGGCCTGTGGAGGAAGCTCGCTGGCTCTCCGATGATGAAGAGCCCCGGGAACCAGGCGTGGTTCTGCTTCACGAAGGCGACGCCCTCCGCGTCCCGGGCGACGTCGAACGCAACCTTCGACTCGAAGGATCCGCCCGGATCGAGGATCGACGTGAGGGGCGGGCCCGCGAGGTTCGCGCGCTCCAGCGCGGCTTGTCCCCGTGGGGATACCTCGTAGCGACGGCCCCGGCCGTCGAGGAGGTACGTGTGGACGTCGGTTTCGCGCTGCCGGCGCCGGCGCGCATGGCTCGCGACACGGACCGAGACGATCCAGAACGCGCCATCCGGTGCGGTGTCGCCGATGCGGTCGACGCGCTCCACGTTCGTCACGGCGATCGCCCAGTCGTCGAAACGTTGTTCCTCGCCGATGGGAACGACGTCGCCGGAGGACGCGAGCGAGACCGTGACGAGCACGAGCGCGTAGATCGCCAGGAACGCCGCCAGCCCGAGCCCCGTTCGCGCGGCGCGTTCGGATCGCCCCCGCAGCAACTGGACCAGCGCGCGCACGACGAGCCCCACCGTGGCGAGCAACGAAACGATGAAGACCAGGTCGAAGAGGGTCATCCCGCCAGGACGCGGGCAAGGAGCCGGCGGGCCAGCGCGCCGCCGTAGGCGCCCGCGAGCGGGAACGCGAGGATGAGCAGGAACGCCGCCGCCGCGATCCCGGCATGGACCGCCCCCGCCGCCGCGGCCCCCATGGTCCAGATTCCGATCGCGGTGCCCCAGAGCCAGGGACGTCGGGGCGCCACGAATCCCAGGATCCCCGCGGAGGCGAGGAGCGCGAACGCGGTGACGCCGGTGTCGTCCCAGGTAGGGCGCGTGTCGACGGTGGCGATCGCCAAGCCGATCACCGCCGCGGCGATCAGCACCCCCCGGTCGAGTCCTCGGTTCCGCTCTCGGGCCTGTCGCTCGGCCAGGTCGCCGGCCGATCCGAAGCGATCGAGGGCGCTCGCGAGCGCCGCTTCCTCGGACAGCCCCGTCGCTCGCCCCGCCGCGACCGCATCGGCGAGGTGCTCCCGCGTCTCGTCCAGGAGTCGCCGGTCCTCCACGCCGCGCCGGCGCAGCTCGCGGGCGAGCGCGGCGAGATATCGCTCGATCGAACGCGGACTCATGACGGGTTCCCGGCGATCGCCCGGACGGCGCGGGCGAACGCGCCCCACGCCTCCCGCTGCCGGTCCAGCTCCCGGCGACCCTTCCCCGTGATCTCGTAGACGCGGCGTCGGCGCCCCTCCTGCTCGCGCCACGCGCTGCGCAGCCATCCCGCCCGCTCGAGCCGGTGGAGCGCCGGGTAGATCGTACCTTCAGGCAGATCGAAGACGCCGTCGCTGCGCTGGCGGAGCGACTCGGCGATCGCGTACCCGTGCGCCGCGCCGGCGCCCACCGTGGCGAGGAGGAGGAGATCGAGGTTCCCCTTCAGCCGTTCCGCGCTCATGCCTATGTATACTAGGTATCGCATCGCTAGGGGTCAAGCGAAATCCGAAGAGACGGATTCGGGATCGACGGCGGATCGGTCGGCGTGACCCGCCGACCTCAGCCCACGGCCCGCATCACGAGCGCGGCGATCCGCGCCTCGATGGCGGGGGTCACGTCCTCGAGCGCGAACGCGACCGGCCACATGCCGCCCTCGTCGAGCTTCGCCTCGTGCATGAAGCCGAGGGTCGCGTATCTCGTCTTGAACCTTGCCGCGCTCTGGAAGAAGCAGACGACCTTGCCGTCCCTCGCGTAGGCGGGCATCCCATACCAGAGTCTCGGCGCGAGATCCGGCGCGTTGGCTCCGATGATCGCATGGACCCGTTCGCCCAAGGCGCGGTCCGGCTCGGGCATCGCGGCGATCGCGGCGAGCACGGCGCTCGGGCCGTCCGTCTGCCCCGTGGCCGGACGAGGGCGCCCCGCCGTCCTCTTCGCCGCCTTCCCGGCCGCCCGCTTGGCCGGCTTCGGCATCACGGCCGCTTCCCCAATCGGTTCAGGGCGATCGCGGCACGGACGAGATCGCGGAGCGCCGCCTCGTCGATCTCGTCCCCCTCGTGGATGTCGATCGCGCGGCGTACGTTGCCTTCCAGGCTCGAGTTGAAGAGCGACCGGGGATCCCGCAGGGACGCTCCCCTGGCGAACGTGAGCTTCACGGCGCTCTTGTACGTCTCGCCGGTACAGACGATCCCATCGCGGGACCAGACCGGGACGTTCCACTTCCACTCCTCGACGATTTCAGGATCGGCCTGCCGGATGAGTCCGCGGACCTGACGGAGCACGTCCCCGCGCCAGTCCCCCAGCTCCGCGATCCTCGCCGCGATTCGATCGGAGGCCGATTCGCCGAGCTCGGCGCCGGCCGCCTTCGCTCCCCGGGCGCGCGGACGGGCCGTCGTTCGCTTCGCGGCCTTCTTCTTCGTGTTCCTGGACCTTCGTTCAGCGGTCATGAACGCTCTCCCCATCGATGCGTGCGTGGCTCGACGGCTTCGGGCCGGGGGCGACGGCTCCCGGCCTCACGCCTCGAGCTTCAACTGCGGATCGTCGTCGTCTTCCGATACCTCGCGGGACTCCAGATTGTAGACCCCGGCGCCGAGCAGGCGGACGGGGCGCCGCCCCGCCTCGGTCTTCTCGACCAGGCCGACCGCGCGCTGCACGATGTCGTCCGGATCGTCGGTCGCCTGGCTCGAGTGGCTCCGGGTGACCGTCGCGAAGTCGTCGTACCGTACCTTGATGGTCACCGTCCGCGCGACGAGCCCCTTCCGCGAGAGCCAGAGCGCATTCTCGCGCGCCATCGTCGCGATCTCGTCTCGGATACGCGCGAGATCCGTCAGGTCCTCCGCGTACGTGATCTCGGAGGAAGAGGACTTGGACGGACGGTTCGGCTCCACCGGGCGATCGTCCTCCCCGGCCGCGAGCCGCAGGAGCCACTCCGTCGCGCTCCCGACGGCCCGGTGCAGAACGCCGGAATCGGCGGTACGCAGGTCCACGACCCGCTCGATGCCGCACGCGCGGAGCCGCTTCGCCGTCACGGGGCCCACGCCCCAGAGAGCGTCGACCGGAAGCTGCTGGAGGAACCACTCGACGCGTTCCGGAGCCACGACCGTGAGGCCGTCCGGCTTCCGCCAGCCCGAGGCGATCTTCGCGAGGAACTTGTTGGGCGCGACGCCCGCGGAGGCGGTGAGTCCCGTGGTCTCGCGAATCGCGGCCTTCAACCGCTTCGCCACGTCGACCCCGAGCGGCTCGCCCCAGGCGTTCTCCGTCACGTCGAGATACGCCTCGTCCAGGGAGAGCGGCTCGACCAGCGGCGTGACGCCGCGAAGGATCGACATGACCTGCCGGGAGACCGAGCGATATTTCGCGAAGTCCGGCGTCACGATCGCCAGGTCCGGGCAGAGACGGACGGCCCGGCTCATCGGGATCGCGGATCGGACGCCGTGGCGGCGCGCTTCGTAGCTGGCGGCGGCCACGACGCCCCGCTCCGTCGGAGCGCCGCCGACCGCCACCGGCCGGCCGCGTAGCTCGGGGCGGTCGCGCTGCTCCACCGACGCGTAGAACGCGTCCATGTCGATGTGCACGATGCGTCGGATCATGGCTCCCCGCCTGGACGGAAGGACTCTAGCCGACCGCGGACCGGGTTGTCAGCACTGGGCGCGGAGAGCCCGCGTTGGCTACACTCCGCGCATGATTGTGATCGACTGGCTCCTCGATTCCGATCCGGCCATCCGCTGGCAGGTCCTCCGCGACCTCGTCCATGCGCCGCCCGAGGTCGTCGCGGCGGAGCGCGCTCGAATCGCCGGCGAGGGCTGGGGGGCCCGACTGCTCGCGCTCCAGGGCGGGGACGGCCAATGGGCGGGCGGCGCGTGCTTCCCCGCCGAAGGCTGGCGACGCGCCGAAGGAGAGGGCCAGCCCTGGACGTCCACCCTGCCCACGCTCCAGCTGCTGCGCGACTTCGGGATCGATCCCCGGGACGATCGCGTGCGCCGGGCCGTGGCGCAGGTGCGGGACCATTGCCGCTGGGAGCACGCCGGGCAGCCGTTCTTCGACGGCGAGGTCGAGCCCTGCATCAACGGCAGGACCGTCGCGCTGGGCGCCACGTTCGGTCTGGACGTGGAGCGCGTCGTCGCTCGCCTGCTCGGCGAGCAGCTCGAGGACGGCGGCTGGAATTGCGAGGCGGAGAACGGCTCCGTCCGGTCCTCCTTCGCCACGACGATCAACGTGCTGGAGGGTCTCCTCGAGCACGAGCGCGCGACCGGCGGATCGGCGGCGTCGGTGTCGGCGCGCCGCCGGGGCGAGGAGTATCTGCTCGAACGCGGGCTGTTCCGACGCAAGGGCACCGGCGAGGTCGTCCGCGAGGACTGGCTCCGGCTGTCGTACCCGGTCTGGTGGCACTACGACGTGCTGCGGGCTCTCGAGCACTTCCGATCGGCCGGCGACGCGGCCGACCCGCGGATGGGCGAGGCGATCGAACGGCTTCGGTCGAAACGCCAGCTGGACGGGACCTGGCATCTCGAGAACACGCACCCCGGCAGGGTGCACTTCCCCCTGGAGGACGGCGACGGCCGGCCCAGCCGCTGGATCACCCTGCGGGCGCTCCGCGTGCTCGAATGGGTCGACGGGTCCGCGGGACGATCTCCGGCGCGGTGAACTCCGGACGTCCGCGCGAAACGGAGCGCGGAGGACGCCGCCCTCCTCGATCCCGAACTGTGGTAGGATGGTCGCTCGAGTGACGCAGGCGCCGACGCGGGCCCGATCTCGCTCGTGCGGCTACCCCCCGCTTCCATTCTTGTCGAACCCAAGAGGACATCGCACATGGCCGAGAGCTCGGGCGAGCTGGCGCCCCCCCGTCTGGAGTGGACCGGGAGCGGGGTCTTTCTGATCCTGCTCCACGCGGCGGTGTTGATCGGGGTCCCCTTGTACGTTGCCCATACGCCCCTGTCCTGGCCCCTGATCGGCACGACCCTCGTCGTCATGTACGCGTCCCTGATCGGCATCACGGCCGGGTACCATCGCCTCTACGCCCATCAGGCCTACGCCGCCGCGCGACCCGTCGAGGCGGTGTTCCTCTTCCTCGGAACCCTCGCCTTCCAGGGCCCCGCCATCCGCTGGAGCTTCGATCATCGGGCCCACCATCGCCACGTCGATCGCGAAGGGGATCCGTACAACGTCCGCCACGGATTCTGGCACGCCCACGTTCTGTGGATCTTCAGCCGCCCACGGCCGATCGACGGAACCGTCAAGGACCTCTGGGCCAATCCCCTGGCGAAATTCCAGTATCGGTACTACGTGCCGCTGGCGCTCGCGAGCAACGCGCTGGTCGCGCTCGCGGCCGGCTGGCTCCTGCACGACACGGTCGGCGCGTTCGTGGTTCTCGTCGGCGTTCGCCTGGTGCTCTCCTACCACATCACGTGGTGCATCAACTCCCTCGCCCACTACTGGGGGTCGCGGTCGTACTCGAAGGAGCTGACCGCGCGGGACAATTACATCGTCGCGATGATCACGGTCGGTGAGGGGTACCACAACTATCACCACGTCTTCGCCTCGGACTACCGCAATGGAATCCACTGGTACCACGTCGATCCCGGCAAGTGGGTCATCTGGCTGCTCAGCCGGTTCCGCCTGGCGTGGAATCTCCAGCGACAGCCGGAGGAGAAGGTCCGGCGCATCCAGGTGCGGCTCGACACCGAGCTGCTCCTGCAGCGCCTGCGCCACGCGGCCTCGGCCGGCGCCGCCGAATTCCGGACGAGGCTGGAGACGAGATTCGGGCCGTTGGCGCACCTCGAGGCGAACGTCATCGCGCGGTCGGAATCGCTCAAGGCGAAGATCGAGGAGCTGGCGCACTGGCGCGAGGCCAAGCGGACGGCGCGCGCCGGCCATCCGATCCCGGTCGAGCATCACGGCATTCACGAGCGCGTCCGGGAGCTGCAACGATCATTTCGCACGGAGTGGACCGAGTGGTGCCAGCTGTGCGGGGTGATCCTACAGAGCTGACACGATTCCGGCGCCCGACGCGGCGCCACGCACCCAAGGGAGGGAAGAGCCCTGGCGACCAAGAGACCGTCGTACCTCAAGCGACAGAAGGAACAGAAGCGCCTCGCCAAGGCGCAGAGCAAGCGGGAGGCCCGACTCCAGAGGAAACAGGCTCGCGCGGAGATGAACGCCGCGCCCGAACCGCCCGATACGGACGAGGCGATGGCCGCCTCGGGCGAGTCGATCGCCGAGACGGGCGAGTCGACGGCGGAACCGGGCCAGGAGAACGCGGAGCCGGGCGAGGCGGATCGGCCGCCCGAAGGGCCCGAAGCGACCTGACGCGGCGGCTCGTCTAGAGCGGCCGCCTCCCGAACCACCGAACGCCCACGGCGAGCACGACCGCGACGTACCCCGCGGCCCAGTAGATCATCGCCGCGCTCGGCACCGAGACCGGCGAGAACGGCGTCGCCCCCAGCTGGCTCAGCATCGTGGGCTGCATCTGGGAGGCGGCGAGCTGCCAGAGCGACTCGGCCGGCATGATCAGGCTCGCGACCGTGCCGACCTGCTGCGCCGCCTCGTTCCCGGCGAACGTCCCGATCTGCTCCACCCAGTTCCCGATGAACGCCACGCCGAAGAGCCCGAACGCGAGCATGCCGTTCGTCACCGTGCTCAGGCGCGCGCCCCCCGCGATCGAGACCGTGAGGAGCACCGTCCCCTCGAGGAGCACGAGCGGCAGGCCGCGCTCGATCCGCGGGGGCGCGTAGTGCGCCAGTCCCCCCGTGATGGCGAGCACGCCCCCGGCCAGGAGCAGCATGTACGCGCCGAGGACGATCCAGTGCCCGAGCCATTTTCCGAGCACGATGTCCCGCCGCCGGATCGGGCGGACGGCCAGCGTCTGGATCACGCCGGACGTGATCTCGCCCGAGAGCGTGTCCACCGGCAGGAGCACCGCGGCCATGACCGTCAGGAGGTTCGCGGCGTAGAGACCCGCGAGGGTCAGCACGGTGAGCATGGTGCGGCGCTCGATCAGCGTCATGTTCCCGTGCGCCGCGCTCTCGCGCAGGATGAAGTGGAGGCCGATTCCGTAGAGCGCGAGGAACGCCGCGCCCACGATCAGCGCCGCCGTCAGGATGCGCCGGCGCACCGCCTCGTGAAGCGTGAGCCGTGTCACGGCCAGGAGCCCGCTCATCCCGGCCTCTGGTCCTCGCCCATGACCTCGAGGAAGCGGGCCTCGAGCGACTGGCGCGCGGGACGCACCTCGTAGACGGGCACGCCCCGCGCCACGAGCGCACGGACGAGCTCGGGGATTCGCGCCTCCCCGTCGATGGAGAGGCGGAGGCGCGACCGCGCGGAGCCGGGGGAGGCCGCACCCGCGCCATCCGAGCGAACCGCATCGCCGCTTCCCTCCTCGATCACCCGCGCGACGCCCGCCACCGCGGCCGCCGCGTCGGCGATCGATCCGCCGGCGCTCACCTCCACCTCGAGGCGCCGGGCCGCTTCGCCCACCCGCATCTCCTCGATCGCGCGACCCTCCTTCACGAACACCACGCGCGTGCAGGTCGCCTCGACCTCGCCCAGGAGATGCGAGTTCAGGAAGACGGTCGTGCCCCGATCGCGCAGCTCGTGGATGATGTCGCGCACGAGGAGCCGTCCGAGCGGGTCGAGGCCCGACGTCGGCTCGTCCAGGAACACGAGCTCCGGGTCGCCGAGGAGCGCCTGGGCGAGGCCGAGCCGCTGCGTCATCCCCTTCGAGTACGTGCGGATCGGCCGGCGTGACGCGTCGAGGAGCGCCACGCGCCCGAGGAGGGCGTCGGCGCGCGCGCGGCGGTCGGCGGGCCGGAGGCCCAGGAGCCGTCCGTGCAGATCGAGCAGCTCGAGCCCGGTCAGCCACTCCTGGAACCGGAAGTGCTCGGGCAGGAATCCGATCCGTGCCCGCGTGCGGCGGTCCCCGAGCGGCGCGCCGAGCACGCGCGCCGAGCCGGACGTCGGCTCCACGAGGCCGAGGAGCACCTTGATCGACGTCGTCTTCCCCGCCCCGTTGGGGCCGAGGAAGCCGAAGACCTCTCCCCGGCCCACGGTCAGGGAGAGGTCGTCCACGGCGGTCTTCGCCCCGAAGCACTTTCGAAGCGCGCGCGTCTCGAGGACGGGATCGGTCACGACCGCTACGAAATCGACTCCGCCATCTGCATCAGGTCCTCTCTCGAGAGATTTCCCTGGATCGCGAACACTCGATCGCCCTCCGTCCAGAGGAGCACCACGCCGGCGCGTCGCGGACGGCCGTCGTCCGTGCGCTCGCCCGTGGTCGTGATCAGGAGCCCCGGCTGCCCGTGCACGGTCACCTGCCGGAACGTGCTCGCGTTCATGGGGACCGGCACCAGGAGCGTGGTCCGCCAGTCGGTCGAGCGCGCGATCCGGCGCGCTTCGCCCGCGTCGAGCCCGAGGACCCGGAGGCCGATCTCGGCGAGTCGCTCGACGTCCCAGCCCGCGGGCACCGACACCTCCGGGCTCTTCGCCTGCGCGAGGATCGCGCGCCGGTCCTTCGGGGACCGGAACTTCTGCACGACCACCGGCGGCTTCCGGACCTCGATCCACCGTCCGTCCAGCCCGGCCGGCACCTGCACGTCGCTCAGGTCCAGACGCCGGAGGAGCGAGCGCACCTTCTCCTCGCTGACCGAGAAGCGGATCGCCCCTTCCCCCTCGACGAACACGCTGTCCGCCGCGAGGCCCTCGGGCAGGTAGCCGGGCGCGCTCACCGCGAACCCGACCTCGGGCGACGCCGCCTCCCGCGAAGGAACATACCGCGCGGGCCCGGGATCGACCACCGTCTGCGTGCTGTCGAGGACCAGCTCGCCCGGCTTCTCCCCCAGCGAGCGGAGCGTCTGGAGACGCGACTCGCTCAGCTCCACGGCCGCGAAGCGCCGCACCCGGAAGAGCTCGAGGAACGACTGGGCGGAGACGCGCACCGAGGGGATCGTGAAGAGCGCGGCCACGATCGCCACGCCGCACGCCGCGACCAGCGCGTTCCGGAGGCCGCGGGCCCGGAGCAGCGACCGCTCCTCGCGCCGCAGTCGCTCCCGTAGCTCGCGGGCGAACCGCGGGTCGGGATCGCGGCGGTGTTCATGAAGCATCCGATCGTCCATGTCAGGCTCCTTCATTCCAATCGGCGCGCAGGGCCTGCACGGCTCGGTGCAGGATCGTGCCGACGTTCGATTCGCTGAGGCCCGTCAGGCGGGCGATGTCCCGGTTCGAGAACTCGGATCCGTACTTCAGGGCCAGGAGCTCCCGCTCCCGGTCCGTCCGGCGCTCGAGGAGGCGGCCCAGCCGCTCCTCGTCGGAGCGTCGCTCCGCGAAATCCTCCGGCGTGGGACCTCCCGCGATCTCCGAGGCTTCGTCGAGCGGTGCCGTCGCGCGCTCGCTCCGGAAGTGATCCACGGCGACGTTTCGGGCCACGGCGAAGATCCACGTGCCGAAGGCGGCCCGGTCGCGGCGGTAGCGGTCCCGGGCCCGCCACGCCTTCTCGAACGTGAGCGAGGTCAGGTCCTCCGCCACCGGGCCGGGCCCGACCCGATACCGGAAGAAGTTGTAGACCCGGGGCAGCTGTTCCCCGAAGACCGCATCCCAGTCCGTCGCGCGCGCCCTCTGGACCCAGAGCCAGAGCCGCGCCACCGTCGCGTCACCGTTCGCCATGGCAGGTAATGATACGGAGCACGGGCCGGAGTATCACGGCCGACTTCGAGGGGACGGCTCGCGCGGCCGGCGACGGCACGACCTCGAGCTCGGCGCACCCCTTCGTGGCCGAACCCGGCGCGGTGATGCATCACCGGCGGGGTCGCATCCGGGCCGCCCTCGCTGTGAAACCCATCGCACGTCCCGCGCGGCACGACGGGCGGGTGATCGACGTCGAGGCCGGCACGACCCCGCGCCCGGGCGGCCGAAACTTCCTCGTCTTCGTGCGCGACGGGAGGATCCTCTTGGTCAACGAGGCCCGGCAGCGGTTCGCCTCGGCGCACGGCGGGCCGTCGGGTCTGTCGAGCAGCGGCGTCGGAGTGAGGTACCCGGACGTCTGCCGGCGGCCCGGGGAACGGCGCATCCTCGAGGGGATCGAGTCGGTGCTGCGCCGGCGCCACGACATCTTCCGGTCGGAATACGCGGCCCACGCGCCCTCGGAGACTCGCTGGCAGCCGATGGCGGTCATGCCGCCCCGGAGGATGGAGGCGCCGCGTCCTTCGTCTCGCTTCCCTCGAGCGACCGGGGCGGCGCCCCGGCGACCTGACCGCCCGCCCCTCGCCGGCTCGCACCGCCTCCGATGCACCCCCGCCCGGGCCCGGCCGCGCGGGATCCGGGACCGATTCCGCCGTTAACGTCGGCGCGGGTGCGGCCGATAGAGACGATCATGGACGAGCATCCCGAACGGATCGCCACCATCGTCTCGGAATCGCACGGCCTCATCGCGACGCTGATTGCCCGGCGCATCGCGGAGGTCATCCGGGACCGTCGGGCGGCGGGCCGTCCGGCCGTGCTGGGTCTCGCGACCGGCTCGACGCCGATCGGCGTCTATCGCGAGCTCGTCCGAATGCATCGGGAAGACGGCCTCGACATGTCCGGCGTCCGGACGTTCAACCTCGACGAGTACTACCCGATGTCGCCCGACAGCGTGCACAGCTATCACCGCTTCATGCGCGAGAACCTCTTCGAGCACGTGAACATCGATCCGCGGCACGTTCACATCCCCCGAGGCGACCTCCCTCGCGACGAGGTCGAGGCGCACTGCCGCGCGTACGAGCAGGCCATCGCCGACGCCGGCCGCATCGACTTCCAGATCCTCGGCCTCGGACAGACGGGGCACATCGGATTCAACGAGCCCGGATCGGACCCGGCCTCGCGCACGCGACTCGTCGCGCTCGACCCGATCACCCGGCGTGCCGCCGCCGCCGACTTCTTCGGGGTCGAGAACGTCCCGGAGGCGGCGATCACCATGGGTGTCGCCACGATCCTCGAGGCGCGCGAGATCGCCCTCATCGCCACCGGCGAGCACAAGTCCGCGATCGTGAAGCGCGCCGTCGAGGGCGACGTCGACGGCGCCGTCACCGCGACCCATCTCCAGCGGCATCCGGACGCGACCGTCTATCTCGACCCGGCGGCCGCGGCCGATCTGACGCGCGTCAAGACGCCGTGGGTGGTGCGCGAGGTGGAGTGGAGCGCGGCGCTCGAGATCCGCGCGACGGTCTGGCTCGCGCAGACCATCCGGAAACCGGTCCTCGGACTCGAGGACGCGGACTATCGAGCGCACCACCTCGGCGGGCTCCTCGCACGGCATGGATCGGCGGCGACCCTCAACGCGCGGGTCGTCGAGGCCCTCGTCGCGAAGATCCGCGGAAGGAGCGCCCTTCCCCGCGGGCGGCGCATCATCGTCTTTTCGCCGCATCCTGACGACGACGTCATCTCTGCGGGCGGGACGCTGCGGAAGCTCCGCGAGAACGGGAACGACCTCGTGGTGGCGTACATGACCTCCGGCAACATCGCCGTCTTCGATCACGAGGTCCGCCGGTATCTCGACTTCCTCCGCCGCACGGCGAGCGACTTCGAACTCGGGAGCTACCGACTGCAGTCGCTTCTTCACGAGGTCGAGGCGTTCCTGGCCCGAAAGGAGCCGGGAGCGGTCGACTCCGAGACGGTGCTGCTCCTGAAACGGCGTATCCGTGAGGTCGAGGCGGTCTCGGCGATCGAAACCTTGGGGTTGGCGCCGGGGCAATCGCGGTTCCTGAACCTTCCCTTCTACCGCACCGGCCAGGTCCGCAAGGACCCGATCGGAGCGCGGGACGTCGATATCATCCTCGAGTTGTTGGAGGCCCGTCGCCCGGAGATCCTTCTGGTCGCGGGAGACCTCTCCGATCCCCACGGGACGCACCGCATGTGCCTGGAGGCGGTCGAGCGGGCGCTCGAGCGCTACCGGGGCGAGCCGCCCGAGGTGTGGCTCTACCGCGGCGCGTGGGAGGAATGGCCCGTCGCCGACGCGGACATGCTCGTGCCCCTGTCGGAGGAGGAGCTCCGGCTCAAGGTCGGCGCGATCTTCAAGCACCAGAGCCAGAAGGATCGTGCGCCCTTCCCGGGCGTCGACGAGCGGGAATTCTGGCAGCGGGTCGAGGAGCGGAACCGGGGAACCGCGCGGCTGGTCGAGCGGCTCGGACTCCCGGTGTACTACGCGATGGAGGCGCTCGTCGTCCGCGCGCCGCACCCCGATTCGCGCGCCGCGGGCCCGCGACCCGCAGGCGGCGCGGATCGGCTCCCGGCTACCTCGAATTCAGATCGACGCTGAACACCATGTGGAAGTTCACGTACTGCGTCGAGGACCCCGACGTGAAGATGTCGTGGTATTGCCCCTGCAGCGCCAGATGGGACTTTGCCCCGACGTCGAACAGGACGCCCACGCCGCCGTTGATCCCGCCGTCCGTGTTCGAATCGCTGGCGGAGACGCCGCCCGTCTCGAGCGTGGCCTTGAAGTTGTAGAGGCCGCCGCCGATCGTGAAGTACGGGTGGGTGTTCTGCTCGGGCGCCACGATGTACTTCAGGTTCGCGCCGTAGTGGAGGACGGTGTAGTGGCCGTCCACCGGCTGGCCCGCGAAGAGCTCCAGCGCCGACTTCAGATCGTCGGAGATCGAATTGCGGTTGTAGTGGAACGTCGCGCCGACCGTGACGACCGGCGAGATGGCGTAGTCCAGGCCCAGGATGCCGCCGAACCCGGTCTTCCCCGCGTCGCTGTAGTCGCCGGTGGGGATCTGGATCCCGCCGCCGATCGAGCCGATCACCTGCCCCTCCGTCATCCCCGCGGCCCCCGCGGTCGACGCGAGCAGCGTCAACGCAACGAGTGAAAGCAGTGCGGTCTTGAGCATTGTGGGTCCCCCTTCTTCGGTTCGTGGCTGCGCCCCGAACGGCCGCTCGGGCGCCGGCGCAGACCTTGGGGTCGATGTCACGATCTGTCAACTTCCTTCATCACGCGCTCGCGCCGGAGCCTCTCGCCGGGCGCCGGGCCCGTGCCCGGACGGCGGAAGGATTCAGCCGGCGGGCGTCCTGACGGCGCTGAAACACATTCTGAAGACGGCGGATCGGCCGGCCGACCCGGCGCCATGGTAGGGGCGAGCGGCCCGGGTCCCGCACGTCGAGGTGGCCCAGGCGGTCCGGCCGTGCTAGGGATCGGTGGATGCCCGGCGTGCCCACGCCCGCACCCGATTCCCGAAAGGAGGAGCGCCATGGCCGCGATCCTGTTCGTGCGCATCGCGTCCGATCTCGACTTCGACGAGATGCGGCGCCGCCTGACCGAGCGCCGGCCCCGCTTCCTCGAGGTGCCGGGACTGATCCAGAAGTTCTACGTGCGGGACCCGGCGAGCGGCGCCGTCTGCGGGATCTACGTGTTCCGCGATCGCGACGCCCTGTCGGCGTATCGCGAAACGGAGCTGGCGAAGACGATCCCGACCGCGTACGAAGCGAAGGAGGTGCGGGCGGAGGCGTACGACGTGATCGACGTTCTCCACCCCGACCGGGGCCCGATCACCGGCTGATTCGTCCCCGCGGACGCGACCGGCGTTCCCGCTACGGCCGTACGCCCACGATCAAGGCGATCGTGTTCACCTTCGCGATGTCGTACTCCGCGGCCAGGTCGAACTTCCAGACGGAGTACGTCGTTCCGATGAACGCCTGCGGCAGGAAGAGGCGCTCCTGGCGCAGATCCACCTTCGAGGTGGTCTCGGTAGCCACGGCGAAGTTCCCCCGCGTCCCGAGGAACGGAGTGAACGCGGCGAGCCGCTTGCTGGCGCTCCATTCGGCGCCGTACTCGATGTAGTTGAAGTCCGGGACGCCGGTCAGCACCGTCATCGATGTCCGCACCGCCGCCGCGGGCCGATGCGCGGTCTCCGCGAGGAGCGCGTACCGAACCTCGCCGGAAACGTACCCGTAGTTCGCGCGGGGCGCCTTCGTCCACGAGGCGCCGAAGTCCATCCGGTCCGACACCCCGACTCGCGCCCGGAGCGTGGGGACCACGACGTGGTCCCCCAGCGGGCACGTCTCGTCCGGATGCGTGAACGTGTTGATCCAGGCGGGGTCACGTTGATCGACGGCCGTGCTCGAGTAGTCGAGCCCTACCGTGACGTTGTGCTTCCCCAGCGGCTCGGCCGAAGCCAGCGGCTTGAAACTGATGATGGCCCCCGCCTGCTCGGCGAATCGCTTCCACTGCGCCTGCGTCAGCGAGGGATCGATCACCATCGAGCAGGACTTCACGCTCGGGTCGATGTGCCAGTAGACGTCGGTGCCGCCGGCTTGGGCCGTCGTCGTGCGCGGGAAGAGCAGGAAGGTCGCCGCGACGAGCAGGCTCGTGAGGGGTGCGCGGTTCATGGTCTCCTCCTTCGTCCAGGGAGGAGCGTAGGATTCGCCAGTCGCGCGAGGCGCCGCTATGGGACGGAAGGATAAGTTCCGCGCCAGCGGCGATGGTGTATCGAATCGGATACGGTCGGGCGAGAACCCAGGCCGCCTCGGAATCCTGGGCCCGGTTCCCGCGCCGGGGCGCTCAGCGAGGCTTCAGGATACGCAGCACCGGCCTCCCCCCGACGTCCTGCAGCGGAACGTAGAGGAGGTGCGATCGCGGGTCGACCGCGACCGTGTGCGCGTGCGGCGCACGCACCTCGCCTTCGCGAGCCAGCGTGCGGCCACGGTCGGAATAGACGGTGATCGTGCCCGCCTCCGAGGCGACGTAGAGGAGGCCAAGGGATTCGTCGAGCGCGAGCACGTCGGGACCCTCCCCCACGGGATAGGTCCCGAGGACGCGCATCGACGGCAGCGCCACCATCAGCAACGTCGCGTTCCCCTCGTTCGCCACGAACAAACGATGGCGACGAGCGTCGAGACACATCCCGTGAGGATGGGCCGCCGCCGCCCACGCGTAGTGCGACGTGACGCGCTCGGTGCCGGGATCGATGGCAACGACCTCGTCGCGCGTCTGAACCGCCACGAGGACTTGGTCCGATAGCGGATCGTAGATCGAATTTCCGGCTTCCCCGCCGAGCGGAATCGTGGTGAGCACGCGATCCGAGAGGCCGTCGAGGACGGCCTCGCCGCCCCCCGATTCGTCCGAGACGAAGATCCGTCGGGAGCGCGGCGCGTACGCGAGCCCGTCCGGGAATCCGATCCGACCGAGGCGAGACGTGATCCGCTCCGTCCGCGCATCGATCACGGCCACGTCGTGCGCCCCCGGAGCCGAGGCGTACACCTTTCCGAGCGGCGGCACGGCGAGGACGCCGGTGACCCGTGGAAGTCCGGCGACGGTCGCCTGCACCCTACGCGCCGCGAGATCGAACACCAGGAGTCGCCCCGCGCCCATGTGCGCGATGTAGAGCCGGTCCGCCGTGGTGTCGATGCTCTGGTAATCGAACCGGGCGGGCGGTCCCGGGAGCGGGATCTCCGCCACCCGCTCGAGCGGCGAGGCGCTCGGATCGGTCGGTACTGGGCCCGATGCCGCCGTGATCGGGGCCCCCGTGAGCGCCGCGAGGATCGCGGCCGAGGCCAGACCCCAGCCGCGGATCACCGCCCGAACCAGCGCGCGCGGCGGTCCGACCCGAACTTCTGCTTCCCCGCCCGCAACGCGACCGACGGCTCGTGGAGGATGCCGACCGGCTTCGGCCCCGAGAAGAAGTCGACGTCCACGCGTCCGACGCGATCGGCGCCGAACTCGATGAAGCAGGTGCCCGCGCCCCGGAACGTCGCCTTCGGCTCCTGGCCCCGGATCCGCGCGAGCAGGTTGGCCGCGACGGTGCGCGCGGCGTCCTCCGCGAAGGCGCCGGCCTTGGGGGCGCCGGCCGGGTTCGCGAGGTCGCCGATCGCGTAGACCCCCGGATGCTTCGTCGCGAGCGTCGGCGGGTCGACCGGGACCCAGCCGTTCTCCGTCAATCCGCTCTCGATCACGACGTCGGGCGCGCGGTGCTTGGGAACGCCGAGGAAGAGATCACAGGGAAGCTCGCGCCCGTCGTCGAGCGTCACGCGTCCGCGGGCGGATTCCACGGCGGCGACCCTCCGTTCGGGCAGGTACGCGATTCCCCGCTCGGCGAACGCCGCCGTCAGCGCCTGGGACGTGGCCGGCGAGGGAGGGACCGGGCTCGGGAGCGGGTTCACGAGCGTGATGGTGCAATCGCTCCGCAGGCCACGCGCGGAGAGGTAATCGTGCAGCATCAGCACGCACTCGCTCGGCGCCGGCGGGCACTTGTACGGCGCGCCGCAGACGCCGACGACCGCGTGCCCCTTCGTGAACGTGGGCAGCACGTCTCGGAGACGCCTGGCCCCCGGGACCGAGTAGAACTCGTTCTCGCCGAGGACGAGACCGGGCGTCGCCGCATCGTCGTAATCCGCGCCGAGGGCCAGGACGAGCACGTCGGCTTCGTGCGTGCCCGCGCTCGTCGTTACCTTCCGGCTCGGGGCATCGATCCCGGTGATCGTCTCGCGTCGAAGCGTCACGCCGGGCTTCCGGAACGCGTCGTACGGCAGGCGCACGGCATGGGGCTCCTGCTTGCCGAACATCACGTCGAGCTTCGAGTAGCCGATGACGAACGCGTCGGCCTTCTCGATGAGGGTGACGCCGGCGTCTTCGCCAAGCGCCTCGGACAAGAGGGTGCTGAGCTCGAGGCCGCCGAATCCGGCGCCGAGGATCAGGATGCGGGACTTCATCGGTTTCCTCCGGGAGGGTCAGTTCGAATCGGGGTGATGCGAGTCTACCCCGAATCGGCCGCCGCGGTCTCGGACGGAGGCGCCGGGAACATGTCGTGGCGGGCCGCGATCTCGGCCCGCTCCTCGGCGCTGCCACCCCGCGCGGCCCATTCCTGCATTTCGTCCAGGAACCGTTCGAATCCACCGGGAGTGTGCTGGACCAGGAGCGCCGCCGGCCGGTCGCTCCGGTTGTGGAAGCCGTGGACCGTGCCCCGCGGGACGAAGGCGAACGTGCCCGAGGGCGCCGTCCGGGTCTCTTCGCCGATCCGGAGCGAGATCTCGCCCTCGAGCACGTAGAACAGCTCGTCCTGACGGCGATGGAGGTGCGGGCCGGCCCCCACCTGGCCGGGCGGGACGCGCCCCTCCCATACCGTGCAAACTCCTCCGGTCTCGTCTTGCGAGGCCTTGATGGTCACGCCGACGCCGGCGGAGCCCACGACGATGGACCGTCCCTCGCCCGGGCGTACGATGAACGCCTTCATCTTTCCCTCCTTCGCGCCAGGAGCTCGGCCGCGCGGTCAGACCGCCGGCGTGAGCCCGTGCCGCCGCATGACCTCCATGAGCTTTGCCTTGTCCGGCGGCCCGCCGGCCGCCGCCTTCATCACCTCGGCCACCTCGTGGAAGTACCGAGGGCCGATCGCGGCGGGGGTCACGGCGCAGAGCTGCTTCGCGTCACGGGCTCCGTTGTTGTCGAACCGGTGCACGGCGCCGCGGGGGATGCACAGGGCCTGTCCCGGACCGACCTCGATCGGCTTTCCGTTCACGGTCCAGGTGACGACGCCCTCGAGGCCGTACACGGTCTCTTCGTAGTGGTCGTGGCTGTGTGCGGGAGCGGCAAGCCGCTGTGAGCCGGGGACGCCGAGCTCGAAGAGGGCGACGCTGTCCGACGCATCCCCCCCCGTGATCAGGAATCGGACCGTGAGCGGCCCGAGGCGGATGGCCTCGTCGGACGGGTTGACGTGGAGGTCCTTGGTCGGTGCGTTCATCGTTCGCTCCTTTCGGATGGTGCGCGGGGCGAGGGCGCGGAGCACGCTCGAAATCGCATCTGGACTCGGCCCTCGTTTAATGGTAAAGTCATTTTACTATGGCGACGCGGAAACAGTCAAGTCCTTTTACTACACCCGCTGCGGGACCCTTCGGGCCAGCCCTCATCGGCGCCCTGCTCCGGATGCCATGGGAGACCGTGCGCCGCCGGATGCTCGAGCGGCTCCACGAGCGGGGCTTCGACGACTTCGAGGCCGCCCACCTGACCCTGTTCCTCTTCCCCGGACCACAGGCCCTGAAGCCGTCCGAGCTGGCGGCGCGCGTCGGCGCGAGCAAGCAGTCGGTCAACCACCTCCTCGGGCAGCTGGAACGTCTCGGATACCTGGAGCGACGCGACGATCCCGATGACGGTCGCTCCCGTCGCATCCACCTGACCCGACGCGGCCTGTCGGCCGTGGCCGTGATCCGCGACGCGGTGCTGGAGGTCGAACGGGACTGGGAGGGCCGCCTCGGGGCGAAGCGGATGGAGCTCCTGCGCGGGCTCCTGCGCGAGATCTCGGACGGGGACGAGTCAGGGACCGCGACCCGGTAGCCGGCACGGTTCCGACCCGCGCCTCCCGCGCCCTTCAGCGCAGGATCGAGGGCGCGCATCACCCCCCGCGCGAGCCCTCGAGCCACGCCCGAACCTCGGCGAGCGCCGATTCGTGCGGGACGGCGCGGCCGCCGCGCTCCGCCGTCTCGAACGCCGCCGCTCCGAGCTCGGCCCGGACGCGCGCCACGTGGGGCTCGAGGAACATCGCGTCGGGCGGATCGAGCAAGACGCCCATCCGCTCCCGCGCCTCGGCCGCCGCGCCCCAGAAATGCGGCGCACGCTGACTGTCCCCGGATGCGGCCGCCAGTGCACCGGCGATCGTCACAGCCGCCGTTCCGATGTACTTCCCCTTGATCTTCTCGGAGATGGAAGCGGCTTCGCGGAGGCGACCGCGTGCTCCCTCGACCTCCCCGGCATCGATGGCGACCATCGCCAGATTCAGGAGCATGATGCTCAGGCCGTCCAGATCGCCGGCATTCCGGAGGAGGGCAAGCGCCTCTTCGTAGCTCGCGCGCGCCTGGGAGATCCGCCCTTCCAACCGGTCGACTTCTCCGAGGGCGCCGAGCGCATTGGCGAGCCGCGGTTTGTCGTCCAGGGTGCGCATGATCCGGACTCCCGCTTCGATCTCCATGCGTGCCTCGGGAATCCGCCCGCAAAGCGAGTACCCGATGCCGAGCGCCCGGTGCGCCTGGGCGATCCGCATCGGATCGCCCACCTCCTTGGCGAGCGTCATCGTCCCTTCCGCCACCTCGATCGACTCGGCGATCAGCCCGCGGCGCTGGAGCA
>JBLMXB010000129.1:0-19553 GCA_050257555.1 Hyphomicrobiales bacterium
CCGGGCGACGTGATCGTGCTGACCGAGATGGAACACCACTCGAACATCGTCCCCTGGCAGATCCTCGCGGAGGAGAAGGGGGCGAAGATCCGGTGGATCCCGGTCACCGAAGAGGGGCGGCTCGACCTCGCCGATCTCGACGCCATGCTCCGGGGCCCGGTCAAGCTGGTCGCCGTGACCCAGATGTCGAACGTGGTCGGCACGATCAACCCCGTGGCCGAGATCGGCCGGCGCGCGCACGCCGCCGGCGCGGTCTTCCTCGTGGACGCGGCGCAGAGCGTGCCGCACATGGGGGTGGACGTGCAGGCGCTCGACTGCGACTTCCTCGCGTTCTCGGGCCACAAGATGCTCGCGCCGACCGGCATCGGCGCCCTGGTCGCGAAGCGGGCGCTGCTCGAGGCGATGCCGCCGTTCCTCGGCGGCGGCGAGATGATCCGCGAGGTGACGATGACCGGGAGCACGTGGGCCGACGTGCCGCACAAGTTCGAGGCGGGAACGATGAATATCGCCGACACGATCGGGCTCGGCGCCGCGATGGAGTACCTGACGGCGATCGGCCCGGCCGCCATCCACGGGCATGGTCAGGCGCTGGCCGCGCGCGCGATCGAGGCGCTCCGGCCGATTCCCGGCGTGCGCGTCTACGGACCTCCGGCAGAGGAGCGCGGCGGGATCGTCGCGTTCACGGTGGAGGGGATCCACGCGCACGACGTGGCCGGCGTGCTCGACCGGGAGGGCGTCGCCGTCCGCGCGGGGCACCACTGCGCGATGCCGCTCCACACGAAGTACGGCATCGCCGCGACCTCGAGGGCCTCGTTCTACGTCTACAACCAGTCGTCCGACGTCGACGCGCTCGCCGCCGGCGTGCGAAAGGCGATCGAGACGTTCCGCCGATGAGCCTCGACGACTTCTATCGCCAGAACATCCTCGACCACTACCAGAACCCCCGCAACTTCGGCACCCTCGAGCACCCGGACATCCGCGCGGAGGACTCGAACCCCCTCTGCGGCGACAAGATCCGCATGGAGCTCCAGGTGAAGGACGGCCGCGTCGAGGACGTGCGGTTCACCGGCATCGGCTGCTCCATCAGCCGCGCGGCGGCCTCGATGCTCACGGAGGAGATCAAGGGGAAGACGCTCGAGGAGGTGAAGCGGATCGGGCGCGACGAGGTCCTCGAGATGCTCGGCATCGAGCTGGGGCCGGTGCGGCTCAAGTGCGCGCTCCTCGCCCTGAAGACGCTGAAGGTCGGCGTGTACGGGCTCTCCGCCTGGAACGAGGAGGACGAGTCGTGAGCGAGACGACCGCGCGCTTCGTGAAGGTGGGAACGACCGCCGAGATCCCCGACGGGCGGCCCGAGATCTTCGACGTCGACGACCGGAAGATCGCGGTCTACCGGCTCGACGGCGCGTACTACGCGATCGAGGACCTCTGCACGCACGACGGCGGACCGGTGGCGGAGGGGGAGATCGACGGCGACCAGGTGATCTGCCCGCGCCACGGAGCGCGGTTCGACATCAAGACCGGCGCGGCGCGCTCGCTCCCCGCGGTGACGCCGGTCGACACGTTCCCCGTCCGGGTGGACGGCGACGAGATCTGGATCGGGCTCCCCGAGTAGGGGAACCCGCTCCGACGACGAAAGGACCCCGCATGGCGACCGAAACCGAGATCCGAACCGCGCTGGAGGAGGTCGTCGATCCCGAGATCCACCTCAGCATCATCGACCTCGGCCTCGTGCGCGAGATCGACCAGACCGTGGAGCCGCACGTGGTGCGCATGCTCCTGACGACGCCCTTCTGTCCCTACGCGCCGCAGATCGTGCAGCAGGTGAAGGAGGTCGTCACCCGCGTGACCGGGAAGGAGACCGACGTCGAGATCCTCCCCGATCCGTGGTCTCCCGAGATGATGCCCGACCCGGGCCTCCTGGGCCGCTGGTAGGAGGTGTTGTCATGGCCATCGTACTGAACGACGCCGAGCTCAGCCAATCGCTCGCCGCGCTCCCCGGTTGGGAGCGGAAGGGGGACGTGATCCGGAAGACGTACGCGCACGATTCGTTCCCCGAGGCGATCGTGTTCGTGAACGCGGTCGCCCACTTGGCGGAGCTGATGAACCATCACCCCGACATCGACATCCGCTACTCGAACATCACGCTCGCCCTGACGACGCACGACGAAGGCGGCATCACCGCCAAGGACGTCACGCTCGCGCAGCAGATCGAAGCGATCCGCCGGCGCGCGCAGGTCTCCTCCTGATCGGCCGCGTCCCCGGCGGTTTCTGCTAGAATCCGCCGGCCATGGACGACTCCCTCGACCCGTTGCTCCGACCGCGCTCGGTCGCGGTGCTCGGCGCGTCGCGCCGGCTCGAATCGATCGGCGGCGCGCTGCTTCGGAACGTCCTCATGCAGCCGTTCCAGGGCCCCGTCTACCCGGTCAACCCGAAGGCCTCGCACGTCCAGTCGGTCCCCGCCTATCCCTCGATCGAGGCGATCCCCGAGCCGGTCGATCTCGCCATCGTCGTGGTTCCCGCGGCCCACGTGCAGGAGGCGGTCGAGGCGTGCGGCAAGAAGGGCGTGAAGGCGCTCGTCGTCATCTCGGCCGGCTTCAAGGAGGTCGGCGGGGAAGGCGTGGCGCGCGAGAACCTGCTTCGGGACACCGTCCGGAAGTACGGCATGCGGCTCGTCGGGCCGAACTGCCTCGGCATCGTGAACACCGAGGAGGCCGTCCAGCTGAACGCCACGTTCGCCCCCGTCCAGCCGCCGCCGGGCCGGATCGCGTTCTCGTCGCAGAGCGGCGCGCTCGGGCTCGCGATCCTCGACTACGCGCGCCAGCTCAACTTGGGGATCTCGCACTTCGTGAGCGTGGGGAACAAGGCCGACGTCTCGGGCAACGATCTCCTCGAGTTCTGGGAGAAGGACCCGAACACCGACCTCATCCTCTTCTACCTCGAGTCGTTCGGGAATCCCGCGAAGTTCACGCAGATCGCCCGCCGCGTCGCGCGCACGAAGCCGATCGTGGCCGTGAAGAGCGGCCGGACGCCGAGCGGCTCGCGGGCCGCGTCGTCGCACACCGGCGCGCTCGCCGGCTCGGACGCCGCCGTGGAGGCGCTCTTCCACCAGAGCGGCGTCATCCGCACCGACACGATCGAGGAGCTGTTCGACACGGCGCTCCTCCTGGAATCGCAGCCGGTCCCGGCCGGGCCGCGCGTGGCCATCCTGACGAACGCCGGCGGGCCCGGGATCATGGCGGCCGACGCGTGCGAGAGCAAGGGGCTCGAGCTCCCGGCGCTCGACGCGAAGACCGTGAAGGGGCTCAAGGCGTTCCTCCCGGCCGAGGCGAGCACGCGGAACCCGGTGGACATGATCGCGTCGGCCGACGCCGCGTCCTACGAGAAGGCGCTCCGGCTCCTCGTCCAGGACAGGAACGTCGACTCGATCATCGTGATCTTCGTGCCGCCGCTCGTGACCGGCGCGCAGGAGGTCGCGAAGGCGATCCTCAAGGCCACGGCGGGGAGCAGGAAGCCGATCCTCTCCTGCTTCCTCGGGTCGCACGGCGTGCCCGAGAGCCTCCAGTCGCTGAACGAGGGGCACATCCCGTCGTACGCGTTCCCGGAAGCGGCGGCCCACACGCTCGCGCGGGTCGTCCGGTACGGACGCTGGCGCGCGACGCCGCCGGGGAAGACGCCGACGCTCGGGGGCGTCCATCCGGAGCGGGCGCGGAAGGTGATCGAGCGCGCGACGCCGGGCTCCTGGCTCGCCGCGCCCGATCTCCACGAGCTCCTCGGCGCGTACGGCATCCGCACGAATCCGGTGCGTCTCGCCGGGACGCGCGGGGAGGCGGCCGCGATGGCGAAGGCAGCGGGCTTCCCCGTGGTGCTGAAGCTCCGCTCGCCCGACGTGGTCCACAAGAGCGACGTCGGCGGCGTTCGGCTCGACGTCCGCTCCGAGGAGGAGGCGGCGCGCGCGTTCGACGAGATCGGCGCGGCGCTCCGCGCGGCGGCGCCGAAGGCGCGCTTCGAGGGCGTGACGGTCGAGCGGATGCTCGGCGGCGGCGTCGAGACGATCCTCGGCATGACGCGCGATCCCGCGTTCGGCCCGGTGGTGCTCTTCGGCCTGGGGGGCGTCTCGGTCGAGCTGCTCCGTGACGTGTCGCTCCGGATCGCGCCTTTGACCGACCGCGACGCCGAGGAGATGCTCGGGGAGATCCGGGCCGCGAAGCTCCTCGACGGCTACCGCGGCTCGCCGCCGGTCAACCGGCCCGCCCTGGCCGACCTGCTCCACCGCGTGTCGCGCCTCGCGCTCGACGTGCCGGAAGTCGCGGAGCTCGACCTGAACCCGGTGCTGGCGCTTCCCGGCTCGGAGCCTGCAATCGCGCTCGACGCGCGCCTCAAGCTGGCGCCGGCCGCGGCCGGCGCGGCCGCCTCGGTCGCCCCGGCCGGCGCGGGCGCCTGATGCGCGGCGTCCTCCGGTTCCTCTTCGGGTTCCGGCCCGAGGAGACGGTCTCGCTCCTCTTCTTCGTGCCGATGGCCGTCGCGCTCGTCTCGCTCTCGCTCGCGCCCGGCGCCCCGGTCGATCACGCGGCCGCCGGCTATCCCGACTCCTTCGTCCGCCTGGTCACGCTGGTCGGCTCGGTGATCGTCTTCCTCTGGGTCGTGCGCACGAAGCCGCACTGGGAGCTGGCGCGCGACTCGCTGCCGTTCCTCTTCGCGGCGAACATCTACGGGAACCTGCACGACCTGATCCGCTTCTACGGCTTCCCGAACATCACGAACGATCTGCGCCGCTGGGACGCGGCGCTCTTCGGCGTGGAGCCGACGGTCTGGGCACAGCGCTTCCTGAATCCGTCGCTCACGGACTTCTTCACGGTCTGCTACTGGCTCTTCTACGTCACGCCGCCGCTCCTCGGGCTCCTCCTCTACCTGAAGCGCGACCGGCGCGCGTTCCGCGAGACGATGGTGAGCATCGTGCTCTGCCTCTACCTCGGCTACATCGGCTACGTGCTCTGGCCGGCGTCGGCCCCGCGCCTCGCGATCCCCGGCGCGTACGGCACGGCGCTCCACGGCTTCTCGGCGCTGCTCGACGAGTCGCGCGTCGCCCCGGCCGCGATCCCGCTCACGGCGTACGGCGCGTTCCCGTCGCTCCACTGCGCGGTGGCGATCCTCACGATCCTCCTCGCGTGGCGCCATCTGCGCTGGTTCTTCCCGATCCAGCTCTTCTTCGGCATCGGGCTCGTCCTCGGCACCGTCTACCTTCGCCACCACTGGGTCGTGGACATCCTCGCGGGACTCGTGCTCACCGTCCTGACGTTCTGGGCCGGCCCCCGCGTCGAGACGTGGTGGGAGCGGATGGCGGCGCGCTATGCGGCGGCGTCGGATCGCGATACGGACGACGAGCCGGAGGAGCCGATGACGCCCGCGCGCGCCGCCGACGGGCGCTGAGCGCGGCGCGGGGTCGGCCGCATGCCGCGCGGTGCGGGCCGCCGCGCGTCGCGCCACTACTCGGGCGCGGCGCGGCGCCGAGCACGAACGGATCGAGGGGCTCCCGAATCGGGAGCCCCTCGTCGTTCCAGCCGTCGCGGCATCTGCCGCGGCGTGCCTATCTAGTCGTTCCGGCCGTGACCACGGCGGCCGTTGTCGTGCCGCGCTTCTTCCTTCCGGCCGTGCTCGTAGCCGCGGGCGTAGCCGCGATCGTAGCCCTGATTCCTGTGGTAGCCGCGGGCCACCGCGTGCGGCGGCGGGCCGTTCCAGTTCCGGCGATAGCGGACGGGAACCGTGCGCACGGCGCGGGGCACCGACACGACACGGATGTACGTGAACGGGCCGTTGTACGAGGCCGCGCGATACCAGCGGCCCTGCTCCACGAAGTACCAGTACCGGCCGTACCGGTAGACGTCGCTGTCGAAGCCGTCGTCGCGCACGTAGTAGACCTTCGAGTCCGGCACCATCACCATCCGCGGCGCCGACTCGAAGTGGATCGACGCTCCGCGATACGGATCGCCGACGTGGATGTCGATGCCGACGCTCGTCTCCGCCTTCGCGGGACTCGCGGCACCGATCAGCGCGGCCGAGGCCGCCACCAGAACCGACATCAGAATGCGTTTCATCGTAGGCCCTCCCTTCCTTTCGTACCCGATTCGGGTATCCGGGGGGGGGTTACGCAACCGCCGTGCCAAGGAAAGCGGACGGCGCGCGCCGCCAAGTCCTTGAGACTGAATGGGATGGGAATTGGCTAGATCCGCCCCCGGTAGGAGGCGTGCGCTCTGCCGCCTCACCGTGACCGGGCATGCACACCGCCGACCGTCCCGGGACGGGGCATCCGAAACCGACCGGCTCGACGCGCGCTCACCCCCGCCGGCGGATCTCTTCCTTATATAGGGCGGCGCTGGGCCGCGGGACCCGCGGGCCCTCCGGACGTTCGGGGTCGACCGCGTAGAGACCGAAGCGCCCCTTCCAACCGTCGGCCCACTCGAAGTTGTCCATCAACGACCAGTGGAAGTAGCCGCGCACGTCGGCGCCCTGACGCCGCGCGCGGTCGACCGACGCCAGCGTGCTCCGGAGGAACGCGGGACGGTGCCGGTCCGACGCGTCGGCGAGGCCGCTTTCGGTGATCACCATCGGGAGCCGTGCCGCGCGGCAGCCCGCGAGCGCTCGCTCGATTCCCTCGGGGTAGATCTCCCAGCCGAGATCGTTCACCGGCGTGCCCGCCTTCACGCTTCGCGAATCCTTCCCGAATAGCGCCACCATCCAGCGGGTGTAGTAGTTCACGCCGAGGAAGTCGGACGAGCCCTCGAGCGCCTCCACCGTGCGGCGCACGCCGCGCGCGCCGGGGATCCTGAGGTCGATCGGTCCGCCGGAGAGCGCGTCCACGACCGCTTCGTTGAAGACGTCGTGCTGCAGGGACGCCGCCAGCCGGTCGAGCGGCCACCAGGCCCGCCGCGGCTCCAGGATCACCCAGTGCTTGGCGGCGCCGATCATCGTCGCGCGGCCGTCTCCGTCCGCGTCCACGCGGTCGGCCTCGCGGAGCGCGCGCGACGCCAGCGCGTGCGCTTCGAGGAGGTTCGCGATCACCGCGAGCGCGCGGGAGCGGTCGGCGACCCCCGGGGGCCAGATCCCCGACGCGTAACCGTAGAAGCCGAGCACCTCCGGCTCGTTCACGGTGATCCACCAGTCGACGAGATCACCGAACCGCTCGCCCAGGAGCCGCGCGTGGCGCTCGAAGTGGGGCAGGTTCCGCCGCTCTTCCCAGCCGCCGAGATCGGCGAACCAGGTCGGGTTCGTGAAGTGGTGGATCGTGACCATCGGCGTGATCGCCCGTACGCGGCACGCTTCGAGGACCGCGCGATAGTGCGCGAGCGCCGCCTCGTCGACGCGTCCCGGCTCGGGCTCCACGCGGCTCCACTCGATCGAGAGCCGGTACGCGTTCATGCCGAGGCCCCGGAGGAGATCGAGATCCGCCTCGAACCGCTCCCAGTGGAGGCAGGCAGCGCCCGAGCGCGCGCCCCCCTCGACGCGGCCCGGCTCCTGCTCCCATCGCCACCAGTCGTTCCGGTCGTTCCCGCCCTCCACCTGGTGCGCCGACGTGCCGGCGCCCCAGAGGAAGCGCGCGCCGTACGACGGGATCGCGCCGGCCCACGGTTGAGCGCCCGGCACGGGTGGCGTAGGGTTAGGGGCCATGGTCTCCTCGAAACGGCAATCGGACGACGCTGCCGAGCGGGAGGCGCCGGTCCATCCGCGGCTCCACCTCGGAACGTCCTCGTTCAGCCACGAGTCGTGGGTCGGATCGTTCTATCCGGCCGGCACGAAGCCGGGCGATTTCCTCGCGGAGTACGCGCGCCGGTTCGAGACGGTCGAGATCGACGCCACCTTCTACCGCATCCCGAGCGCCGCGCAAGCGCGAAGTTGGGCGACGAAGACGCCGGAGGGATTCCGGATCGCGGCCAAGGTGCCGCAGGTCGTCACCCACGAGAAGATCCTGCTCGACTGCGCGGACGATACGAGGGCGTTCCTCGGCGCGATGGACGAGCTGGGCGACCGCCGGGGCCCGCTCCTCTTCCAGTTCCCGTACTTCCGCCGGGACGCGTTCGCGTCGGGGCAGGCGTTCGTCGACCGGCTGGCGCCGTTCCTCGACACGCTCCCCAAGGATCGGGCGTACGCGCTCGAGGTGCGGAACAAGGGATGGATCGGGCCGCCGCTCCTCGACCTCCTCCGCCGCCATGGGATCGCGTTCGCGCTGATCGACCATCCCTGGATGCCGACCATCGAGGAGCAGATGACGCGGCACGACGTCGTCACCGCCGACTTCTCCTACGTCCGCTGGCTCGGCGACCGGAAGGGGATCGAGGCGAAGACCACGTCGTGGGACCGCCTGATCGTCGACCGCGCCTCCGAGATGGAGCGCTGGGTGCCGGCGCTCGAGACGCTCCTCGAGCGGGACATCGACGTCTACGGCTACTTCAACAATCACTACGCGGGGCACGCGCCCGGGTCGATCGCGCTCCTGCGCGAGACCTGGCGCCGGCGCCACGGCGGGCGCTGAGGGGCGAGGGTGGACGAATCGCTCGTGCTCGATGCCGCGAACGATCTCGCGGCGTGCGGCCGGCAGATCGACGCGAACCGGAGCGCGGCGCGCGAGCTGGCGGCGCGGCTCGACGAGGCGCAGCTCTTCTGGCGCCCCGGCCGGAATGCGTGGTCGATCGCCGAGTGCTTCCTCCACATGGAGGTCACGGCGCGACTCTACCTCGACGCGATCGACCTCGGCATCGAGCGGGCCCGCGCGCGCGGCGTGACCGCCACGGCGCCGTACCGCCACCCATGGCTCGCACGGTGGTTCGTCCGCTCGTTCGAGCCGCCGCCGGCGATCCGGTTCCCGGCTCCGCGCCCGTTCCGGCCGACGCCGCCCCCCGAGCCACCGTTCGCGCCGATCCTCGACGAGTTCCTCCGCCTGGGCGAGGCGATCCGGACGCGGCTCGACGCCGCCAAGGGGCTCGACCTGGGACGCGCGCGCGTCGTCTCCCCCGCGTCGCCGCTCATCCGGCTGAGCCTCGGCCTCGCATTCTCGCTCCTCGCCGTCCACGAGCGGCGCCACCTCTACCAGGCGACGAACGTCACGCGGCATCCCGGTTTCCCGGCCGCGTGATCGATCCGCTTCGCGCGCCCCGCCGCATCCGGTAGGATCGAGCGTCATGACCGCCGCCCCCGATCCCGCTCCCATCCGAGTCCTCCTGATCGGCACCGGCTTCGGCGCCACGGTGCACGCGCCGGGCTTCGCCGGCGATCCGCGCTTCCGTCTCGTCGGGATCGCGAGCGGGCGGCGCGAGAACGCCGAGGCGACCGCGAAGACGTTCGGGGTGGGCTACGCCACCGACGATTGGAAGCGGATGCTCGACGACGTCGACGCGGATCTCGTGAGCATCGTCACGCCGGCCGATCTCCACTATCCGATGGCGCGCGCCGCGCTCGAGCGGAAGCGTCACGTCCTCTGCGAGAAGCCGTTCGCGATGAACGTGGCCCAGGCGAAGGAGCTGGCCGCGCTCGCGCGGGCGCAGGGCGTCGTGAACGTCGTGAACCACGAATTCCGTCACCAGCCGGCGCGGGCCGCGATGACGCGGCTCCTCGCGGAGGGCGCGCTCGGCGCGCTCGAGCACGTGGCGATCGCCGACCGGATTCCCGGATGGGCGCGGAATCCGTCGCGCCGGCTCACGTGGCTGACCGAGCGCGACCGCGGCGGCGGTTACCTCGGCGCGCTCGGCTCCCACCACCTCGACACGCTGATCCTCTGGGGCGGGCCGATCCGCCGCGTCTTCTGCCGGCTCCGGAGCCTCGCCGCGACGGCGCCCGGCGCGGACGCCGCGCATCGCGCGATCACGTCCGACGACACGTTCACGCTGTTGGTGGAGTTCCGCTCCGGCGCGACCGCCATCGTCGATCTCTTCGGCGGCGCGCACGCGCGGCGCGGCCGGTTCGAGGTCTTCGGCGCCCGCGACGCGCTCGCGATCGAAGGAGAGCGCAGCCTGATCCGCCCGCGCGCCGACGGCGGCGACGAGCCGCTCGCGATCCCCGCCGACCTCGACCACGAGCCGACGCCGGACGCGGCGCTCCTCGGTCCGTTCCGGGTCGTGGTCTCGCTCCTGGCGGGCGCGATCCGCGAAGGGAAGGCGGCCTCGCCGACGTTCGCGGACGGCGTCGAGATCCAGAAGGCGCTCGACGCGGCGCGGCTCAGCGACCGGACGGGGGAGTGGGTCGAGATCGAGGAGTGACGTCGCCCCGCTCCGGATCAGCAGCCGACGAGCCAGAGCGGGGCGAGCATGAGGAAGATGAAGATCAGGAACTGAACGATCGGGTCGTGCTGGTTCATCCCCCCGATTCTACCGCAGCTTGAGCAGACGATCCGTCCGTACGATCCCGTCCGCCGAGAGCTTCACGAAGTAGATCCCCGAGACCGCGGTCCCGCCGGCGTCGTTCCGCCCGTCCCAGCGGACGTGATGCACGCCCTCGCTCCGCGCGCCGGCGACCAGCGTCCGCACCAGCCGACCCGACACGTCGTAGAGCCGGAGCGAGACCCGGGCCGCGCGAGGAAGCGCGTACGAGACCTCGGTCTCCGACGCGAACGGGTTCGGGCGCGCCGGGTAGACGGCGGGCGCGGCCAGCGACGTGCCGGGCACCGTGACGGTCGGCTCGACGGCGTCGGTCGGCAGGGCCGCGGCGTCCCACGTCGCGCCGTCGAAGGCGTCGAGGACGAGCCGCCGGCTCACGATCGGGAGGTTCCCCGACGGCTCGAAGTCGATGGCCACCTGGATCGGCGCCGACGCCGCGCCGGCTCCCGCCGTCGCGCCGCTCGTCGCCGCCCCCGCGTCGAGACGATAGAGGAACGCCCGCACGCTGCCGTCGGGCGCGGTCTGCCACTCGACCGAGGCGCCGTCCCCTCCGCCGGAGAGGACCGACATGCCCCGGATCCGGATCCCGTCGTCGGGCGTGATCGCGAACTGCGCCGCGGCGAGGTCGCCGGCCGGCGAGATCCCGAGCACGGCCCGGCCCGAGACCGGCGTGATCCACGTCGCCGGGCCCGTGAAGCCGACCCGGACGGGCGCGGCGCCGGTGCTGTCGGGCGGCGGCGGCAGGAGGCCGGTCGCGAGGATCTTCCGGACGCAGCAGATCACGTCGCGCACGTCGATCGCGCCGTCCTGGTTGCAGTCGGCGCGCGCGGCGATCGTGTCGGGGCAGGCGTCCGAGCCCGCGCCCGCGAGCGCGCAGCGGACCAGCCGGACGATGTCGCGCACGTCGGCGCGGCCGTCCCCGTTCAGGTCGCAGCCGCCCGGCGCGCCGACGCAGAACCAGCCGGTGATCACGGCGAACGTCGGGCAGAGCGGGATCATGGTGCGCGTCGTGTCCGCCACCAGCGCCGCCCCGAAGTTCATCGGGAAGGCCATCTCGCGCGTGTCGGGCGACGTCGCGTAGCAGACGCGAAGGATCGGTCCGGCGCCCGGAGGAATCGCCGACCCGGTCGCCGAGTAGAGCAGCGCCTTCACCTTCGGCCCGCTCGCCTGCCACGAGACCGTGAAGTCGCTCGTCCGCGGGGTCTTCTCGACCGAGACCGGCGTGAACGTCCCGGCCGGCAACGGCCCCGCGGTCGGATCGCTCACCATGAACTCGACCTGAACGCCCCAAACCGGCACCGGATTCTTCAGTTCGATCGCGAAGCAGCCGGTCCCGCCGGGCCGCGCGAGCGCGTCGCACGCGACGACGCCACCGCCCGGATTCGGCGGCAGGATGCCGTCCGCGGGGACGAAGTCGAGGAGCGCGCAGACCTCCGGTGGCGTGGGGCAGCTGTCGCCGGGCGCCACGCTGAATCGGAGCGAAACCGTGCTCGAGTCGTCCGGCGTATTCGTACCGAACGGCACGCGGTACTCCGTCGCGCGCACGGCGTAGGGCCCCGGCGGCAGGAGGCCGAGCGGGAAGCGAGCCGAGTACGGCGGATGGTTCTCGAAACACATCACGACGATCTGGTTGTTCGGCTCTTCCACGACGACCGTCGCGTCGAAGCGCTGAACCAGGACGCCGCCGACGTCGACGGTCGTCGGTCCGGAGAGATGGATCTCGCGCACGCGCTCGCAGTCGCTCACCAGCGTTCCGGCGACGATCGCCGTCGTCGAGTCGCAGGAGAGCGGAGCGGGCGGCTCGACCGTCACGGAGGTGACGGTGGCGCGGGCCGCGGGGGGTAGAGCGAGGGCCGTGAGGAACACGGCGATGGCGAAGATCGCCGCGCGGGCGGGACGCGAATCGAAGGGTCCGGGGTCACGAGGGCGCATGGGTCGCTCCCTCCTTCCATCCGACGGGCACCGGCGCTGGGGGAGACGGGCCGGCGGCGTTCCCGCCGCCGACCCTCACGTGCTTCCGATTCTACCCCGACTCAGGGGAGGTTGGAATCCTCCTCCGCATGCATGTCGTCATCCATCTGGCCGTCGTGGTTCGCGTCCATCCCGGCCTTGATCGCGTGCCGGATGGCCTGGCGGATCGCGAAGTCGTTGTCGGCGTTCCGCGGGTCGAGGAAGTGGCCGTCACGGCCGGTCAGGAACCTCGAGAGATCGAACGTCACGAACGCCGTCGCCGGCGTGTCGGTCGCGACCGTGAACGGACCGCGGATCTGGAACTCGTCGTTGATCGGAGCCTTGTACGCGAAGTGGCCCCCGCCGTCGCCGGCGATGTCGCCCTCGAGCCAGACCGTGTACCCGACCAGGTCGGGGTACGTCGCGGCCGGGTCGTCGCCCGCGTGGAGCGGCTGGAGATGGCCCTGCACCCGCTGGTAGTCGCCCGGCGGCACCATCTGCGTGTCGAGCTTCTGGGCCGTGCCGGCGAGGAGGTCGATCACGTACGGTCCCTTGAAACGGACCTGCCCGCCGGAGCCGTCCATCTCGTGGGTGCCGGTCGAGTCGGTCTCGCCCATGCCGAGCGTGTCGCCATCGGCCTCACCCATGCCGAGCGTGTCGCCGTCGTCCCCGCCGACGAATTCATCGGGCAGGACGAAGCGGACGTCGCGCACCACCAGGAGCGCTTGCGTGAACGTAACGGGAATCGTGTCGGTCGCGGCGATGCCGGCGGCGAGTGAGGCGGTCGTGAAGTGCTGGACGGCGCCGCCGACGCCCTGCGCGGAGACGGTCAGCGGAACGAGCTTTACGGGCGCGGTCGTCTTGCCGCTCGAGCCGCACCCCCAGATGACGAGCGTGGACGCGGCGACCACCGTGACGAGAAGGGCCGCCGACCGATGTCGTGGGCGGCGTAACGCGTTGAGCTCCATGGCCTTCGATCTCCTTTGGCAAGATGTCGGTCGGGCCCGGACCCCCCGGGAATCGGCAGGAACGTCCTCCATTATACCACGCATGCGGCTCCGCCGTTCCAACGGACGCGCCAACCCGGCACGCCTGCCCGGCACCGAGTTGCGCGCCAACCCGGCACGCCCCCGAGGTGTCCCATGCATCGTGCGCGGCATGTCCGCGTGTGCCATAGTGCGACGCGCGGGGCCCCCCGCCGCCGCATCACCGCTTCGTCTCGCACGTCGGCTCTTCCCAGGGGAGATCGCACCATGCTCGATCGTCGCGCCTCGGGTGGCGCGGCGCGGCGCCTGACCGCCGTCGCCGCCTCGCTCTTCCTGCTCCTCTCCGCCCGAGCCGGGCTCGCGGCGGACGCCCCCTTCCGGCTGCCGACCGACGTGGTACCGACCTTCCAGTCCGTCGACCTCACGCTCGATCCCGACTCCGCCTCCTACCAGGGTACCGTCCGGGTCGAGCTTCGCGTGACGAAGCGGACCGACGCGATCCGGTTCCACGCGAAGGAGATGGACCTACGGCGCGTCACGCTCCTTCGAGGCGGGAAGGAGACCCCCCTCGTGGCGAAGGAGGGGGACGGCTCGATCGTCACGGCGCGGGCCGAGGGGCCGATCGACGCGGGGGAGGCGACGCTCGTCGTCGAGTTCTCGAAGGAGTTCGACCGGCGCGCGTCGGGACTCTACCGGCTCCAGACCGGCGGGCTCTGGTACGCGTTCACCCAGCTCGAGGCGGTCGACGCCCGGAAGGCGTTCCCCTGCTGGGACGAGCCGGCGTTCAAGTTCCCGTACCAGGTCACGCTGCACGTTCCCGAAGCCGACCGGGCCGTGTCGAACACGCCGGTCGCGTCCGAGCGGGTCGCGAACGGTGTGCGCACGGTCGCGTTCCGGCGCACGAAGCCGCTTCCCTCGTATCTCCTCGCGATCGCCGTGGGGCCGTTCGACTTCGTCCCGATGCCCGGGCTCCGCGTGCCGGGGCGGATCGTGACCGTGAAGGGCGCGGGGAAGTTCGCCAAGGTGGCGGCGGCGATGACGCCACCGCTGTTCGACGCGATCGAGCGCTACTTCGGCATCCCGTATCCGTACGAGAAGCTCGACCTGATCGCCGTCCCGGAATTCTCCCCCGGCGCGATGGAGAACCCCGGCGCCATCACGTACGGCGACCAGTTCCTCCTCCTCGACGACGCGACGGCGACCGTGGGACAGCGGCGCACGCTCGCCGTCTTCACCGCGCACGAGATCTCGCACATGTGGTTCGGCGACCTGGTCACGATGAAGTGGTGGGACGACCTCTGGCTGAACGAGTCGTTCGCGGAGTGGATGGGGGACAAGGTCGCGGCGGAGGTCCACCCCGAGCTCGGCGTCGGGCCGAACGCGCTCCTCCAGATCCAGTTCGCGTACGGCACCGACGCCCTCCTCTCCACGCGGGCGATCCGCCAGCCGGTCGAGGACATGGAGAATCTCTACGAAGCCGCCGACGAGCTCGCGTACCAGAAGGGCGAGGCCGTGCTCCAGATGACGGAGCGGTGGATCGGACCCGAGGCGTTCCGGAAGGGCGTGGTCGCGTACCTGAAGGCGCACGCCTGGGGGAACGCCGTCGGGGCCGACCTCTGGAACGCGCTCGGCAAGGCGTCGGGGAAGGACGTCCCCGGGGTCCTCGCGAGCTTCCTCGACCAGCCGGGCGTGCCGCTCGTCTCCGCGGACCTGGCCGCCGACGGCCGGGTGACGCTCTCGCAGCGGCGGTTCCTCCACTACGGCGTCGAGCTGCCGGACACGGCGCTCTGGAAGATCCCGGTCACGCTCGCCTGGCCCTCCGGCGACACGCTCCGCACGGAGACGGTTCTGCTCGACGGGCGCCGGGCTACCGTGACGCTCCCGGACGGCGCGCGTCCCGCGTGGATCCATCCGAACGCGGACGAGTCGGGCTACTACCGCTGGAGCCTCGCACCGGACGCGTTCGACGCGCTCGTCCGTGCGGCGCCCCGCTCGCTCGGGGTGCGCGAGCGGATCGGCGTGCTGGAGGACGCGGGCGCGCTCCTCGACGCGGGGGAGATCCACGGCGATCAATACGTGCGCCTCGTCGCCGGTTTCTCCGACGACGCGTCGCCGCTCGTCCTCAAGTCGATGATCGGGGGGATCGCCACGCTCAAGGAGACGTTCGTCACGCCCGACCTCACGGCCGCGTTCGGCTCGTTCGTCCGCCGCGTCCTCGCGCCCGCGTTTCGCCGCTACGGTCTCGAGCGGGCCCCGGGCGAGGACGAGACGGTCGCGGAGCTCCGCGGGCAGCTCATGGCCTGGCTGGCGGACGATGCGGGGGACGAGCGCGTGATCGCGTTCTCCGACTCGCTGGCCGACCGCTACCTGGTCGATCCGAACCGCGTCGATCCCGCGATCGCGGGGACCGCCATCTGGATCTCCGCGATCCACGGGGACTCGACCCGCTTCGAGGCGTACCGGAAGCGGTTCGAGGCGACCGGAATCCCGACGGAGCGGCCTCGATTCCTGAGCGCGCTCGGCAATTTCCGAGACCCGGCGCTCCATAGGAAGGCGCTCGACTACGACCTCACGGGCCCGCTCCGGCCGAACGAGCTGTTCGCGATCCCCGCGTCCGCCGCTCGCGTCCCCGAGTTCCGGGACGACATCTGGGCCTGGTGGGAGGCGCACTACGCCGAGGTGATGAAGCGGCTGCCGCCCGAGTACGCCATCTACGTCCCGTACGCCGCCGCCGGCTGCGACGCGGGGAGGCTCGAGAGGGCGAAAGCGTTCTTCGCCGAGCCGGGGCACGCCCCTCCGGGGACGATGACCACGCTGGCGAAGGTCGCGGAGTCGGTGAACGACTGCGTGGGCCTCCGGGCGCGGGAGGGGGGCGTCGTCGCCTCGGAGCTGAGGCGGTTCGCGAGCGCCCCGTAGCCACGCGGAGCGTCGCGCGCGGGAACGAAGAAGGGGTTGGCCGGTTCGGCCAACCCCTTCGGATTTACATGGTTGCGGGGAGAGGATTTGAACCTCTGACCTTCGGGTTATGAGCCCGACGAGCTACCAGGCTGCTCCACCCCGCGCCGTGATACTGTCCCAACTCGACCCCGATGTAAAGGGGGGACTTGCCCCGCGTCCGGGGCATCCAAGAGGGGAGAAGGCGGCCCCGGTGTGGGCCGGGCCGGGGGGGATTCGAGCGGCATGATCGGCAGGACCCTATCGCGATATCGCGTCGTGGAGCGGCTCGGCGAGGGCGGCATGGGCGAGGTCTACCGCGCCCATGACGAGCGGCTCGACCGCGACGTGGCGCTCAAGATCCTCCGCATGCCGCGCGGCTCCTCCGAGGACAGGGACCGGATCCGGCGGGAAGCGCGCACGCTCTCCCAGCTCAGCCACCCCGGGATCAGCACGATCTTCGACGTCGAATCGGCCGACGGGCTCGAGTTCCTCGTGATGGAGCTGGTGCGGGGCGAGACGCTCGACCGCGTGCTCGCGCGCGGCGCCCTGGACGAGGCGCGCGTGCGCGACGTGGGGGCCCAGATCGCCGACGCGCTCGGCGCGGCGCACGCCCGGGGCGTGATCCACCGGGATCTCAAGCCGGCGAACGTCATGGTGGGCCCGGACGGGCGCGTGAAGCTCCTCGACTTCGGCCTGGCGCTCCTCTCACGCGGCGCGCTTCCGAGCCGGGAGACGACCGACGACCTCACCCGCGACCTCGTGGTCGGCACGCTCGCGTACATGTCGCCCGAACAGCTCCTCGGCCGCGCGCTCGACGAGCGGACCGATCTCTACTCGCTCGGCGTCGTGCTCTACGAGATGGCGACCGGCCGCCGCCCGTTCGCCGCCGAGCCCGCGACCGCGCTGATCAACGACGTGCTGAACGCGGTGCCGCGTCCGCCGCGGAACGTGGCGCCCGCGATCGGCCCGGCCCTCGATCGGCTCATCCTGACGCTCCTCGATCGAGATCCGGCGGTGCGCCCCGCGACGGCGGCGGCGGTCGCGGCCGCGCTTCGAACGCAGGCGGCCGCCGAGCGCGCGGTCCCGTCGTCCGTCGGGCCGTCGGCTTCCGCGCCCGCGAGCGCCCCTTCGATCGGATCGATCGCGGTCCTCCCGCTCGCCAACCTGACCGGCGCGCACGATCAGGAGTTCTTCGCCGACGGGATGACCGACGCGCTGATCGGCACGCTGGCGCAGATCCACACCCTCCGCGTCGTCTCCCGCACGTCGGTCATGCCGTACAAGGGCTCGCCGCTCGGCCTGCCCGAGATCGCGCGCGCGCTCGACGTCGACGCGGTCGTCGAGGGCGCGGTCGCCCGCTCGGCGGGGCGCGTCCGCATCACCGCCCAGCTGATCGACGCGCGGCGGGAGCGGCACCTCTGGGCGCAGAGCTACGAGCGGGAGGCGAGCGACGTGCTGGCGCTCCAGGGGGAGGTGGCGCGCGCGATCGCCGACGGGATCCGGGTCACGATCTCGCCGCAGGACATGGCGCGCCTCGGGGCCGTCCACCGGGTCGATCCGGAGGCGTACGAGGAGTACCTGCGCGGCTGGTACCACTGGGAGCGGCGGACCGAGGAGGGGGCGAAGCTCGCCGTCGCCTCGTTCGAGCGCTCGATCCTGCTCGACCCGGAGTACGCCCCGGCCTACGCCGGCCTCGCGAACGTCTGCGCGACGCTCGGGAACTACGACTTCGTCCCGCCGCGCGAGGCGTTCCCGCGCGCCGAGGGCGCGATCGCGCGGGCGCTCGAGCTGGACGACGGGCTCGGCGAGGCGTACGTCGCGCTCGGGACGGTCCGGTTCAACGGCTACTGGGATTGGGACGGGGCGATCCACGCGTACCGGAAGGCGATCGCGCTCGCGCCGAACTCCGCGCCGGCGCACCACTGGTACGCGGACGTCCTCTCGGCCCTCGGCCACCACGAGGAGGCGATCGCCGAGGCGCGGACCGCGCGGACGCTCGACCCGCTCTCCCTGATCGTGAACTCCGGCGTCGGCATCCACTTCTTCTACGCGCGCCGGTACGACGAGGCGGCCGCGGCGCAGGAGCGGACGCTCGAGCTCGATCCGTCGTTCGCCCCCGCGCTCCGGAGCCTGGGCGGGGCGTACGAGGCGCTCGGGCGCTACGACGAGGCGATCGACGCGTACCGGAGGGCGCACCGGAGCCAGCCGCACGACATGGCGGCGCGCTGCCTCCTCGCGCACGCGTACGCGGTCTCGGGGCACGAGGCGGAGGGGCGTCGCCTCCTCGCGGAGATCGAGGAAGCGGCCCGGAGCCGGTACGTCTCCCAGTACGCGCTCGCCGCGATCAAGGTCGGCTTCGGGGAGACGGACGCGGCGCTGGCGCACCTCGAGCGCGCACACGAGGCGCGCGATCGCGGGATGGCGTGGCTCGGGGTGTCGCCGCGCTTCGATCCGCTCCGGGAGGATCCGCGGTTCCGGGACCTGGTCCGGCGGATGCGGCTCGAGGTCCCGGTTCCGCTACCGGCGTCCTGACGCGGGCGCGTCAGGGAACGGAGTCGGCGGGGTCTTCCTGGTAGCGGTAGAGGATCTCGTCCTTCTTGACGAGGTGGAACCGCTCGCGCGCGACGCGCTCCTCGATCATCGGGTCGCGCGCCTGCTCCTTCCGGCGCTGCTCGAGATCGTTCACGCGGACCGCGAGGTCGAGCTTCCGCTGCTCGAGCGCCGCGTTCTGGTGCTCGAGGCGCGCGATCCGGATCGCGCCGGTGTCGCTCCCGACGAACGACCAGAGGAGGTACCCGGCCCCGAGGCCCGCGACGATCCAGAGGACCCGGTGGCGCCGGCGCTCCTCGGGCGGCGGCAGCCGGAGGAAGCGGCGGCCCGTCTCGCGGCGCGGCGGTTTCGGCGGGCTCTTGTACGGCGAGCGCATCATCGTGTCAGGCCCTCGCCTCGGCGGGGCGCGCGGCGACGCCGCGAAACGCCGCGGGTCCGGCGTACCGGGCCTCGTCGGCGAGCTGCTCCTCGATGCGGAGGAGCTGGTTGTACTTCGCGATCCGGTCGCTCCGGGAGAGCGACCCGGTCTTGATCTGCCCCGCGTTCGTGGCGACCGCGAGATCGGCGATCGTGGTGTCCTCGGTCTCACCCGAACGGTGGCTCATCATGCACCGGAAGCCGTTGCGGTGCGCGAGGTCCACGGAGTCGAGGGTCTCGGTCAGCGAGCCGATCTGGTTCACCTTGACGAGAACGGAGTTGCCGACGTGCGCCTCGATGCCCTTCGCGAGGATCTTCGGATTCGTGACGAAGATGTCGTCGCCCACGAGCT
>JBLMXB010000130.1:0-38103 GCA_050257555.1 Hyphomicrobiales bacterium
CGTGCCTCGGGACCGCCGCGTGTGGGGGCGGTCCGATTTCGGCGGCGGGTCCGGTTTGGGGAGAACGGACGGCTCCGGGTCGAGCCCCTCGAGGGAACGGCTCGGGGCACCGCCGTCGGCAACGTCGCGCCGGGCGCCTTTCCGCGGGCCTCAGCCCCTCCTCGTTCCCGGGGGCTCGAGCTTCGCGAGCGCCTTGAGATTCCGCGCTGCCCGCGCCAGGAGCATCGTTGCCATGGTCCCCGCGACGGCGACGCCGATCAGGTCGAACAGCGTGGCCCCGATCACGCCCACGTGGAACGGGAGCGGGGGCCGAAAGAGCGCCAGCGTGTTGAGTCCGATCAGCACGACCCGCGCTTCCGTCGGCCCGAACCAGGCGTAGCCGATCTTGAACTCGCCGAGAGTCTGGGTCTCGAGATAGACGTTGATCGAGAGCAGCAGGTACGCGATGGCGATCGCGAGGCCGACGGCCAGGAGCATGTAGGGCGAGAGGCCGAGGCCGATCCCGATCGCGGTCGTGGAGTACGCGTCGGTCAGGTGGTCGATGTAGTAGCCGTATCGAGGACGCTCGATCTTCCGGACGCGGGCCAGGGTGCCGTCGAGGGAATCCGCGAACCAGTGCACCACGAGCGCGCCGCTCGCCGCGACGAGCCAGACGTCGCTCCGGTTCGAGAGCGCGTAGCAGACCGCGATGAACGTGGCGGCCAGCACGCCGAGCAGCGTGAGGTGGTCGGGCAGCACCCCGCGCGGCAGCGCCCCGGCGAGTCGCGGCAGCGCCCACCGCTCGAACCCCGCGAGGAGGAACCGGGGCTTCCGCTCGTGCGTTTCCGCCGCGCCCCGAGGGGACGAGGTCACCTCCGCCGCCCCTCGTCCTCCGAGGAGCCGCGCAGATACTCCACGACCACGTCGCGCGCGAGGTCGCGGCACCCGAGTCCGAACGCGAGCGCGGCCCCGAGACCCGCCGACGCGACCACCGTGATCCCGATCGCGACCACGAGCTGCGCCGCGATCCCGAGCTGCTCGATGGCGATCAGGATCGTGAATCCGATCAGGAGCGCCACGACCCCCTGGGACCGGAGCCGGCTCGGCTTGACGCCGGACGGAGCGAGCACCGCGTTCAGCACACGGCTCGCCGCGAGCGCGAGCGGGATGCCGAGGATCAGGACCAGCGCCGACGTGACGACGCGCGGCACGACGTCCTGGAGTCGCGCGGCGATCGACGGCGCCAGGTCGAGCCCCACGACCCGGAGCGCGACGATGCAGGCGCTCAGGAAGATCCCCCAGAAGATCACGTAGCCGGCGATCCGGCTCGGCAGGAACTCGGGGAGCATCGGCTGTCCCGGCGCGAGCCGCGCCGCCGACGCGTCGATCCCGATCAGCCGGAGCACGAACTGCACGGCGCGGGCGAGGAGCGCGGCGACGACCCACCCGAGGAACGCGAGGATCCCCGCCACGAGGGCGATCACGAGACCGCCCGAGACGGAGACCAGCGTCTCGCGGAGCTGGGCCGCCAGATCGGGCGGGAGGACGGACGCGAAGAAATCGATCGGGTTCATGCCGACTCCTTCCGAGACGCGGTCCCGGCGCGCTCCCGGAGCCGGACGAGCGTCCGGAGGAAGCGGGCCATGTCCCGCGGGCTCCGTACGCGGTACCCGGCCGACGTCGTCCCGACGCCGACCCGCACCGCGAAGTCGCGGGCGCCGAGCGCCGCGAACGCGGGCTCGTCGCTCTCGCTGTCACCGAAGTAGAACGTGACCGCCGGCGCCGTCTTCCGGCGGACCGCGCGGAGCGCGCGCCCCTTGTTCCAGGCCGCCGGGACGAAGTCGAGCACGCGCCGTCCGGGCGCGACGTGGAACCCGAGCGTCCGCCCGAGGGCGGCGACGGGCCGGAGCGCGCGGTGGAGCGCGGCCCGCCGCGCCGCGCTCAATCCGCGGTCGTGGACGGCGATGCTGAGCTTCTTGTCCTCGATCCAGGCTCCGGGATGACGCGCGGCCACCTCGCGGAGCCGCGCGCGAAGCCGCGAGACGCCGCGACGGATGCGGCGCCGCGTCGCGAGTGGCGGCGCGACGGCTCCTTCCAGGCCGTACTGCGCGAGACGGAGGAGCCCGTCCTTCGGGGCGTAGCGGTCGAGGTCCGCCATCGGCCGCGCGCTCAGGAGGGCCACGCGCACGCGGGGGAGTCGCGCCGCGCGCCGAAGGAGCCGGCGCGTGTCGGCCGGGAGGCGGACCGCGTCGGGCTTCCGGACGATCGGCGCGAGCGTGCCGTCGAAATCGAAGACGACGAGGAGGCGCGGCCGCGGCCGCCCGGCGGGGGCGACCGCCGCGGCGATCGCCTCGGTCGCCGCGCGCCCGAACAGGCTCCGCGCTCGGGTCACCGCCGCGTCGTCGGGCGCGCGCCGGGGAGGAGGTGGAGCCGCTTCACGTCGCGGAGGAGCTTCTTCGCCCAGTCGTAGATATTCGACGAGGAGACGACCTCGCGGAGCGCGCGCATCCGGTCGGTCCGCTCGGCGGGCGAGAGATAGAGCGCGCGGTGGAGCGCGGCGGCCAGCTCCTCGCGGTCGTACGGGCTCGCCTGGATCGCGTGCTCCAGCTCGCGCGAGGCGCCGGTGTAGGGGCTCAGGACGAGCACGCCGTCGAGTCCCGGCTTCGCGGCCACGTATTCCTTCGCGACCAGGTTCATGCCGTCGTGGAGCGACGTCACGGCCATGACGTCGGCCGCGACGTAGTGGGGGATCAGCTCGCGGAACCCGAGGTTCGCCGTGATCAGGTGGATCGGCTGCCACTCGGGCGTGCCGTACCGGGCGTTGATCTCGGCCGTGCGGTCCTCGACGGCCGCCATCAGCGACTGGTACTCGGGGAGGTCGACGCGCGTCGGCACGCCCACCTGGATCAGCGCCACGCGGCCGCGCTCCTCGGGATGGAGCTCGAGCATCCGCTCGTAGGCGTGGAGCCGCTCGGGCACGCCCTTCGTGTAGTCGAGCCGGTCCACGCCCAGCAGGATCTTCCCGTCGCGCATCCCGATCGAGTCGCGGATCCGCCGCGCCTCCTCCCGCGTCCAGGGCTCCTCGGCGGCCAGGGTGATCTCCTCGACGTCGGGGCTGATCGGATACGCGCGGACCATCGTGCGGTGCCCGCGGCGCCGCACCGCGAACCGCTCCCGGTCGATGTGCGCTTCCAGCTCGCCGGCCACGGTGTCGATGAAGTTGATCCCGTGGTAGGGGATGTGGAAGCCGACCAGATCGCACGCGAGGAGCCCCTCCAGCACCTTCGTCTTCCACGGGAGGATCCGGAAGACCTCCGGGTTCGGCCACGGGATGTGCCAGAAGAGGACGATCGAGAGGTCGGGGCGCCGGGCGCGGAGCGTCGAAGCGCAGAGGGCCAGGTGGTAGTCCTGGAGGAGGACGAGCGCCGGTCCGCGGCCGACCGAGCCGAGGACGGCATCGGCGAACCGCTCGTTCACCTCCCGATACGCGTCCCACTGCTCCGCCACGAAATGGGGCCGGACGTAGACGACGTGGCAGAGCGGCCAGAGGCAGCCGTTCGCGAACCGGTTGAACTGCTCGCCCAGCTCCGTCGGCTCGAGCCAGAGGCGCTGGAGCGTGTACCGCTCGAGGCCGGGCGGCATCCGGACGCGCCCCTTCTCGTCCGCGGTCTCCCGGTCGGCGTCGCCCGCCGCCTGAGCCACCCAGACCGCTCCGGTCGCCCGGGCGACGGAGTCGAGGGCGGAGGCGAGGCCGCCGGGGCTCCGGATGACCTCGATTCCGCCCCCCTGGCGGACGTGCTGATAGGGCTCCCGATTCGAGGCGATCACGATCCGGATGTTGCCGAGGTACTCCCGGGCGCTCTGCTCCAGGTCGGCGGGGCCGGTCTGGCGCTCGGACACGCGCCGGGGCGTATGGCGGGTGGCAGCCCGCCTCAGGGCACGTAGGAGCCGCGTGCCGGTCTGTGGTCGGGTGGGCATCCTGGATACTGTAACTCGTTGTGGCGACTAGGGGAAGGAGAAATTGAGGCCCCCGCACCAACTTGCGGCGCGGAGGCCTGTATTTCCTCATGAGACGCGGCAACACGAACGACGCCCGCTTCGAGCCCGGCGTCGGAGCCGCACATCCGATACGCGCGTTCCGTGGGGGGCGCGCCCGCCGCGACGGTCCGCACGACGTCGCGGCGTTATTTCTTGCTCTTCGAGCCTTTCTTGGCGGTCGACGCCGAGCGTTCCGACTTCGACCCGCCGCGGAGACCGGCCGGGGTCCCGACCGGGGTCGTCGTCGCCTCGCCGAGCGCGATCCGGACGGTTCCGCCGTCGGGCGCGTCCGGCACCACCTGCGCGACCGGCACGACCCGCGTGGGATCGCCGAGCGTCAGGTCGGAGAGCGCGCCGCTCACCTGCTTCGCGAGCGAATTCGCCTGCTCGTAGGAGCGGGCGGAGGCGGTGACCCGGATCGGCTGCGACACCCGGGTGGATTGGTTCAGGATCGACGCCGCCTCGAGGAGGATCGCCGGGGTGCCCTGCGACGCCGCGCTCGCCTGCCCATACGAGGTCGCGCCGGCCCCCGGATCGTCGTGGAGCGACTGGCCGGAGAAGACGAGGACCGTTCCGGTCGTCCCGTCGAGACGGTAGGCGGAGACGCGGAACCCCTGTCCGACGAAATTCCGCTTGTTGCCCGCCTTGTCCACCGCCTCGAAGACGTACGAGTACGTGATCCCCGGCATCACCGGCTCGCCGGTCACCGAGCGGCCGTCCCACGTGATCTCCTTCGGGGGATCGCCCTTGCCGGAGAACTGGGCCACGGTCTCGCCGTGCGAGTCGGCGACGGTCAGCTTCCAGCGCTCGGATCCCTTCACGTCCGGCGCGAACCGGGCGACGGAGCCGGTCGCGAACTGCGTGAGCCAGGGCCGGCCGGTGTACGGGGAGCGCGCGTCGGCCGTCGAGGCCAGGTACGCGGTCGTCAGGTCGGGCGACGTGCGGTTGAGCACCTCCGCCGCCGTGCCGAAATCGAGCCCCGCGATCGCCTCGGGCTTCAGATCGAGCGTCAGCGTCGGGCGCTCGATGTCCACGTGGATCCGGTCCTCGCCCTCGACCGTGAGGGACTTGAGGTCGGTGCGCTCGGCCCCGCCCTTCAGCGTGTACCCGCTGTCGGACGGCGCGGCCGAGGCGTCGCCGGTGCCGCCGCCGGAGCCGCCGGCGCCGAACCCGGCCGCCGGAGCGAAGAGCGCGAGCGCGGCGGCGGCGCCCACGGCGATCCATCGATGCGTCGAACGAAGATCCATCGCGACTCTCCCCGTCACCCGGCGCTCGTGAGCCGGAAGTGGAAGGTGATCGTGCCCCACTGCTCGCCCGCACGGCCCGCGGCGAGCGGCTTGAACTTCCAGGCGCGGATCGCGGTCCGCGCGTTCTCGTCGAAGTCTCCGAAGCCCGCCGTCTTCTGGATGACGACGTTCTCCTTCACGCTGCCGTCGGCCCGGACGACGAAGTAGAGCGTCACCGAGCCCTCGACGGCCTCCTTCTTCGCCCACTCCGGATACGCCGGCATCACGGTCTGGAGCACCGGACGGTCGGCGATCGGGCCCGCCAGCGACGCGCCGGCGATCGTCCGCCGGGCCGTGGCGTCGCCCACGTCCGCGGCGGCGGGCGCCGCGGCATGGCTCCCCGGCACCGAGGCCGGTGCCAAGCCGGCCGGCGCGCCGGTGCCACCGCCGCGCGTCAGCGGGAGCGCCCCGGATCCGCCGAGGGCGCTGCCATGGTTCAGCGAGACCGGTGCGGAGCCCGCCGTTCCGGTGCCCGATACGGTCGCGGGTCCGGATCCGAAGAGCGAGGCCGGATTCGAGGTCGCGGTGCCGGTGACGAGCGGCGCCTGGTTCTCGGTCAGCGCGGCGAGGCGCGCCGCCATCTGGTCGGTGAACGCGGTCGACGATTGCGGGTCGACCGTCAGGTCGGCCCTCGGGTCGGTCCGCTTGAAGCTCACGTCCTGCTTGAAGATTCGCGAGGCGATTCCGGCCAGCGTCCGGCCCGGCGCCGCGGGCGCCGCGGGCGCCGCGGCCGCCTCGAGCTCGCCCGGCGTGAGCATGGTGATCTCGGTCAGGTGCGGAATCTCCACCGTCGCCGTCTTCAGCGACACGATCCAGAGGAAGAGGAGCGCGTGCAGGACCACGCTTGCGGTCATGGTCCAGCGCGTCCGCTTCTGGCATTCGATCTCGTCGAGCCGCAGGGTCGCCGCGGTCACGGGGTCACCTCCGTCTGTTGGCGGGTCGCGATCGCGAGGCGGGTGGCGCCCGCCGCGCGGGCCACGTCGAGCAGGTCCCGAACGGAGCTGTACGGGGCGTTCGAGTCGGCCCGCACCACGACGAGCACGTCCTCGTTGCCCTTCCGCTCGAGCCGCTGCTGGAGCAGGGCCGGCAACGAGTCGCGCGTGACGTGCTCCTCGTCGATGGCGAGCTCGCCGTCCGTGGCGAGGGTGATGCTCACGTTCCGCTCGTCCTCCGCCTCGCGCGTCTGCGCCTGCGGCAGGTCGACCGGCAGGTCGGCGACCGCGATCAGCGGCGCCGTGACGAGCAGGATGATGACGAGCACGAGGCAGACGTCGATCAACGGCGTCATGTTCACCTTCGTGATCAGTCCGTGCCGCTCTCCCAGCATGCGTCGCATGTCAGCCTCCCACCACGGCGATCTGCGCCGCGCCGCAGCGCTTCGCCTCGTCCAGCACGTTCACGAAGGCGCCGTTCGGCACCTGGTCGTGGCAGCGGACGATCACGGTCTTGGTCGCGCTCAGATCGAGCAGCGACGTCAGGATGCCGTTCATGCGCTCGCGCGCGACGAGCTGCTTGTTGACCAGCACGCTGTCCGCCGAGAGGATCGTGATCTCGACGCGCTCGGTCTTCGCCTCGACGGCGGCCTTCCGGCCGGCGGCCGAGGCCTTCTGGACGGCGATGCTCGATTGGAACGCCATCGGCGTCGCCACCATCAGGATCACGACCAGGACCAGCGCGACGTCGATCAACGGCGTCATGTTCGGCTCGTGGATCGCGTCCGGATTTCGATTGCGGGTGCCGTACGCCACGGGATTCGCCTCCTTAGGCCGCGCGGGACGTCGCGTTCTTGTTCTGGTTCGACTGGATGCCGCCCAGGCGGATCGTGCGGGCGTGGTTCTCGGCCACGGTCAGCATGACGCCCATCCGGCGGACGTAGTTGTTGTAGATCAGCACGGCCGGGACGGCGACCAGGAGGCCCGCCGCGGTCGTGAAGAGCGCTTCGGCGACGCCGGCCGCGACGACCGACGGACCGGCCGAGCCGGTTCGCGCCATGTCGTGGAACGCCCGCATGATGCCCCAGACCGTCCCGAGGAGGCCGATCAGCGGCGCCGTGTTGCCCATGGTGCCGAGGAATCCGAGGTTCCGCTCGAGCTCGAGCCGCTGCTCGCTCAGCGCGATGTGGAGCTTCTCCTCCGCCACGTGGTCCGGCTCGCCAAGATTCCGCACGGCCTCGGCCGCGACGGGCCCCATCGGATGGGGACTCGAAGCGAGCAGCCGGACCGCCTCGTCGTTGTTGCCCGAGCGGACGGCGACCATCGCCGACGCCAGGAGGGAATCGGCGTTCCCGCGCCGCTTCCAGAAGTAGATCGCCCGCTCGATCGCGAATCCGGCGGTCATCACGCTCAGGAACAGGATGACCACCATGATGGGGCTGTTGCGCATCGCCTGGATCCAGTCGAAATTCTCGAACATCGTCGTGTCGCTCCTTTCGGTGTCCGGGATTAGCGGGCTTTATGGGCCGCTTCGAGCTGATTCGCGCGGCCTGCCGCGGCTTGCGCCAGCTCCTTGTCCTTCGAGTTCTGCGCGAGGTCCCGGTAGGCGTTCATCGCCTTCACGAGCTCGCGCTTCTGTTCGTACATGGCCGCCATCCGGGCGACCGCGTTCAGCCGGAATCCGTTCCGGAGCCCGCCGATCGTCGACGTGCGCACGTAGCGCCGGAGCGCCTCGTCCGTCTTGCCCTGTTCCTCCAGGCAGCGGGCGACGCGATACTCCAGCTCCACCTGCCGTCCGACCGTGATCTTCCGCTGGAGCGCCTGCTCGAACTCGGCCTGCGCGTCGGCGTAGTTCCCGGCCGCGTCCTCGAGGTCGCCGAGCTGGAATGCGACGTCCACGGCCCGCTCGTCGTTCGGGTATTCGTTCCGGTACGCGAGGAGCGCGGCCTTCGCCTCGTCGGTCTGGCCCATCGCGCGCTGGCAGAGCGCCAGGTTGTAGCGCGCCGCCGCGCGGGTCTCCGCCGTCGTGCTCTCGGCCAGGACCTGCGTGAAGGAGACCGCCGCCGGGGCGTAGTCCTTCGCCTCGAACTGCATGAGGCCGGTCTGGAAGTGCACGGTCGGCCGGAGCTCGCTCTGCGGGAAGAAAGCGAGGAACTGCTGGAACGCGGCCTTCGCCTCGTCCGGATGGCCGGCCTTGGCGTACGCGTCGGCCATCAGGTACTGCGCCTGGTCGGCGGAGGAGTAGCCGGGGAACTGGCTCACCACGCGCCGGAAGGTGTCGGCCGCCTCGTCGTAGCGCTTCGCCTGGTAGTGGTTCTTCGCGATCTGGAAGAGGGCATCGGCCGCGTACGCGCTGTTCGGATACTGCTCGATCAGCTTGCCGAGCACCTCGGTCCCCTTGTCGGACTGGCCCAGCCGGTAGAGCGCCAGCTCGGTGCCGCGCCGCGCCTCCTTGGCGTACGGGCTGTCGGGGAACCGGGCGATCGTGGCCGAGAAGGCCTCGAGCGCCGGCGCGTCGTTGCCGGCGTTGTAGTCGCACTGGCCCATGCGGAGCATGGCCAGCGCCGCGCCGTCCGTGTGCGCGAAGTTGTCGAGGAGCCCCTGGTAGCAGCGCTTCGCGTCCTTGTAGCGCTGCGCCTGGAAGTAGAGGTCGCCCGCGCGCGCCCACGCCCGCTCGGCGATCGGCGCGTTCGCGCTGTCCTTCACGATCGATTCCCAATGGTCGACGGCGTCGCCGAGGCGGTTCAGCCGCACGTAGCAGAGTCCCGCCTGATAGTGCGCCAGGAGCCGCTGCGGGCTCGCCGGGTAGCGTTTCAGGAAGTCCTCGTAGCTGCCCGCGGCGTCCCGATAGTGCTTCTGGTTGAACCGGTTGTGCGCGATGTCGAGCAGCGCGCCGGCGACGATGCTCGGGTCGCCGTTGCCGTAGCGGAGGACGAGCCGCTCCTCGGTCGCGATCGCGAGGCTGTCCTTGCCCTGCTGCGCGTACGTCCACGCGAGGAGCTTCGTCGCCGACGCGGCGACCGGGTTGTCCGGGAACTGCTGGATCAGGCGCTCGAGCGTCGCCTGCGCCTCGGGATGCCGCGACTGCGCGGCCATCGCGTCGGCGTCGATCAGGAGCGCGTACGCGCGCCAGGGCGAGCGGCTCGGCGGCATCTTCTGGAGGAGGAGGTGCGGCGCGCCGGCCACCTGCCCGAGATCGCCCGCCTCGTGGTACGAGTAGAGGAGCAGGCAGAGCGCCGCGTCGATGACCTCCTGGCGCTCCGGCGTCACCGGCCGGACGGTCCGGGTCGAGTCCATCGCGTTCGTCACGTAGCGGTCGAGCACGATCTGGAAGTACGGCGCGGCCGCGCGCGGCCGGTGCTGCTCGAGGAGGCCGACGCCCGCCATGTACGCGGCGGCCGGCGCCTCCGGCTCGAGCGGATAGCCGCGCACGACGGCCTGGTAGCTGCCGGTGGCGTCGCTCTTCCGGTCGAGCGCGTCGAGGCAGCGGGCCACCCGGTACTGGGCGCTCGCCGCCACGGAGTGCTGGAAGTAGTTCGTCAGGACCTTGTTCATCTCGACGATCGCGTCGGCGTACTGGCCGCGCCCGGCGAGCACGTCGCCGATCAGGAACTGCGCGCGCGCCGCCTGGTCGCTGTCCGGCCGCCGCTCCACGATGCCGCGGAAGAGGCCGAGCGCCGAGTCGGGATCGCCGGCGAGGTAGACCGAGCCCGCCGCGCGGAGCTCCGCTTCGGCGACGACGCCCGGGTCGGTCGCCTTCGCCACGGTCTTCGCGAACTCCTCGGCCGCGCTCCGGTAGTCCTTCGCGCGGAGGAAGGCGTCGGCCTTCGCGAGCATCGCCGGGTCGGCGAGCGGGGACGTCGGATAGCGGTTCGCGACCTCCTGGAACGCCGCGGCGGCCTGCAGCACGGAGCCGAGGCTCCGCTGGCAGAGTCCCCGCAGGTACGTGGCCTGGACGCCGCCGCCCGACTTCGTACCGATCAGCGCGAGCGCCTCGGTCGGCTTCTGTTCCAGGTAGAGCGCGGTCGCCCGCGCGAGCGTCGCGCGGTCGTCCTTCCCGTACCACGGGCGGTCATGGAGGAGCGACGCGAGGTGCTTCTCCGCCGCGGCGGTCTCGCCGCGCCGGAGCGCGTTCCATGCCTGCGCCAGGTCGGCTTCGCCGCGGAGCGGGCTGTCGGGGAAGCGGTTCTCCCACTCGACCCAGTCCTTGGCCGCCTGCGCGTCGTCGCCGGCGCGCTCGAGCGCCTGGATCGCCTCGAACGAGGCGTCGTCGCCGTACGGGGTCTTCTCGAGACGATTGGCCGCCTCGCGCAGATCCTCCTCGGCATGCTGCCGGTCGCCCGACTGGTAGCGGATCTCCGCCGAGAGATACCGGGCGATCGCTTCGTCGTCCTTCGAGCCGGCGTTCTTCGCCGCCTCCTCCGCCTCGCGGGCGGCCTCGTCGAGCGCGCCGCTCTGGCCCGAGTCGGGAAGCGCGCGGGCCGCCTCGAACGACAGCCCGGCCTCCTTCAGGGTCGTCCGCGGCGACTCCTTCGACTCCTTGGCGACGGCCGTCCCTGCCGTCGCCAGGAGGATCATCGCCGCGATCGCGGTCGCGGCGGAGCGCACACCCCCGCGCGCTCCGTGGTGGATCCGATCGTTCCGTTCCGTTCGCGTCATGGCCCGTGCCCCCGTTGGATTACTGGACCGGAATGACCGGCACGTCGCCCTGCGGGCCGCCCGTCGAGATCTGGACCGAGCGCTCGTGGCTCTCGATCACGTGTCCGTCGGTGTCGTGCACGGTCAGGCGATACGTATAGGTGCCGTCGGCCAGCGGGAGGCCGGTCTCGTCCTTGCCGTCCCAGAGAATGTGCGCCGGCGGCGCGCCCTTGCCGCCGAAGCGGCGGACGGTCTCACCGGACTTGTTCACGAGATCCAGGCTCCAGTCCTCGGCTTCGGCCTTCGTCCGCGCGTTCAGGTCGATCTTCGTGACCGCGTGCTCGCCCGTCGGCGAGAAGATCTCGGGATCGGCCTTGGCGCTGGCGAAGAAGCCGCCGAAGCGGTACGTGAGGCCGACGCGATGCTCCAGGCCGAGCGGGTGGTCCATCACGCCGTAGTCGAACTGGTAGTGCCCGCTGAAGCGGTAGCTCATGCCGCCCGCGGGACTCTGATCGTCGAGCCCGACGCGGAGGGCGAACGCCGGCTGCACCCAGTACTCCGAGCCGCCGCGGAACCGCGTGCCGGGGCCGGACGCCTGGTCCACCTCGGCCGACAGGAGCCCGCGACCCTGGAGCACGGTCGCGGAGAAGCCGCCGCGGAACTCGATCGGATACGTCTCCTTGGTGCTCCGGAGCGTGACGCCCGGGCCCGCGATGTTCAGGACCGAGGCTCCGACCCGGATCGTCGGCGTGACGTTCATCAGCGCGCCCGCGTCGAAGCCGACGCCGGTGCCGCTGAAGTCCTCGACCTGCTGGCGGATCAGCTTCACGTTCGCGCCGACCGCGAAGCGCGGGTTCATGCTCCGCGCCATGCTGAAGATGTACGCGGTCTCGCCCTCGCTGAAGGTGCCGAGCGGGTCGTTCAGCTCGTTCGTGCGGCTGAACTGGCCGGAGCTCAGGTTGACGATGCTGAGGCCGAAGCTCGGGAGCCGGCTGCCCGGCACCGCGAAGTTGAGCGCGTTGATCGAGGTGTCCTCGAAGAGACGCGCCGTTTCGAACCGGAGCTCGTTCGGCACGAGCTGCGCGAGGCCGGCCGGATTCCAGATCACGGACGAGGCGTCGTCGGCCGCGCCGACGAACGCGCCGCCCAGGCCCAGCGTGCGGGCCGAGACGTACGTCGAGAGCCACTGCCCGGGGGCGCCGCCGTTCTCGGACGCCGCGGACGCGGGTCCCGACCAGAGCGCCAGGGTCGCGAGGAGCGCGATCCCCACCGTGCGACGATCAAGCATGCGGATCATGTCGATGCCTCCTCGCTTACCGGACCACCGCGATCTTGCGGCGGATGACGTGGAGCGTTTCGCCCTTGCCCTGGGCCTCGATCAACGCGATGTAGCCTCCGCTCGAGACGACGTCCCCGTTTCCGTTCTTGCCGTCCCAGACCCACTCGTTCAGGCCGGCGCTGCCGCCCGGCCCGCCCGTGTCGAAGACGATCCGCTTCACCAGATCGCCGGTCGACGTGTAGATCCGCATCGTCACGGTCGCGTTGTCGTCGAGCTTGTAGGCGATCGTCGTTCCCTCCGTCGGCGGATGGAACGGGTTCGGATAGTTCGTGACGTAGCCGCCGCCCTTCGTCGGATCGACGAACGCGGTCTCCATCACGTAGTCGGCGCTCAGGGCTCCGGAGACGGCGTGGATCCCGTCCTTCTCCGGCTGGCGCGGCGCCAGGAAGTCGGCCCGCGCGAGGCCCGTGACGTCGGTCGTGCTGTCCGTCGGCGTCAGCGTGCCGGTGCCGCTCGTGAGCGAGAAGACGACCGGCTGGTCGGGCACGCCGTTGTTGAACGGGTCCACCACCCGCGCGTTGATCGTCGCGTGCTTGTTCCCGCCCACCCAGCCCGGCGTGCTGCTCAGGAGCAGGCTCGCCGGAGGACCGGGCGTGATCGTGATCGTGTTGCTCGTGGCCGGGGCGTTCCCGGCGTCGTCGTGCGCGATCAGGATGATCGGCTCGACCAGCGTGTACGTCTCGCTCACCGACCGCTGTCCCTGGAGGAGCTGGAACTGCGTCGTCTGGAGCGTGCCGCCGCCCGGGCCGTTCGTGTTCGAGTTCCGGACCTCGATCGTCACGAAGGAATTGATCTCCTGGATCACGCTCCCCGCGTCGTTCGTGACCTTCACGGTCAGCGTGAACGGATCGCCGGCGCGCGCCGTGGTCGGCGCGACCGACGCCTCGAGGTGGAAGCCGCTCGAGATCGCACGGACCTGCGTCGTGCTCCCCGTCTTCGACGGGTTCGTCACGTCGCTGACCGAGATCTGCTGGTAGCCGCCGGTCGCGAGCCTCACCACCATGTCCGCCTCGCCGTTCACCATGGCGGCGTCCGGCGGCAGCGTCGCGAGCGGGTCGTTCGACGTGAGGTGCACGGTGTCGTTCACGCCCGTGACCGGGTTCCACCACTGGTCGGTGGCGAGCACGGTGACGGTGAACGAATAGTTGATCGACTGGTCGGTCGCGGTGCCGGTGCGGCCGGTCGCCGTGCCGGGCGCCGGCGACTCGCCGGGCGCCAGGACCAGGACCTTCGAGAACGTGCCGCCGATCACGTTGACCTGCGAGGACGTGTTCGCCGTGATGCCGGTGTTCGTCGAGTCGCGGGCCGTGATCGTCTGGAGCCCGCTCCGGTAGAGGCGGGTCGGGATCAGCACCTGGCCGTTCGCCAGGACCGTGTCGTACGGCATCGACGCGAACGCGTCGGTCGACGAGAGCACGATCCGGTCGTTGATGCCCGGGACGAGGTTCCAGTACTGGTCGACGGCGCGGACCGTCACCGTGAACTGCGCGCCGGCCGTCTGGTTGGTCGTCGAGCCGGTCTTGCCGGACGGCGTGCCGCCCAGCGCGGTCTCGCCGGGCAGGATCACCTGGAGCTTCGCGAACGGACCCGGGTTCACGACGAACGTGTTGCTGGTGCCGGTCTTCGGCGGTGCCGAGAAGTCGGCCGCCGTGATCGCGACCGCGCCGCCCGCGCCCTTGAACGTGACGTTGCCGGTCCAGGTTCCGTTCGTGAGCGTCACCGTCGTCGGCGTGATGCTCTGGTTGCCGGTGTTCGCCTGGAGGATCGCGTCGCTGCTGTAGCCCGGGACCGTGTTGCCGCTCGCGTCGGTGGCGCGCACCGTGATCGAGACCGGCACGCCGGCCGTCAGCGGGCCCGTGATGGTGTTGAATACGAAGTGATCGACGCCGGCCGGAACCACCTGGATCCCGGCGCTGGTCATCGGCGTCTTCGAGCCGTTCGTCTGGTCGGTGACCGTCAGCGTCTGCGTGCCGACCGTATTGAGCGTGACCGTGAGCTGCCGGAAGCCGTTCACGAGCGCGCCCGAAACCGGGGTGAACGCGCCGTCGCTCGATGTGACGCGGACGTTGTCGCCCACCGGCACCTGATTCCAGTAGGGATCGGTGCCGTACACGGAGACGTTGAACGCGGTGCCCGCGCCCTGGGTCGCCGGGCTACCGCTCACGCCGGAGACGCTGCCCGGGAAGGGATTCTGGCCCGGGACCACGATCTGAACCCGGCTGAACGTGCCCGGGTGCACCGTGAACGGGTCGCTGGTGCCGTTCTTCGTCGGGTTCGCCTGGTCGTACGCGTAGACGTTCACGTTCCCGCGGTTGATGCTGGTCTCGTCCGCGCGGTACATCGTGACGTTGCCGCTCCAGACGCCGTTCGTCAGCGTGACGACCGAGTCGGCGCCGGGGCTGGCCACGATGCGGCCGGGCCCGAACGACGTGAGCTCCTGGAGGACCGTCGGGCCCGAGTAGCCCGAGACCGTGTTGCCGCTCGGATCCTTGGCCGTGACGGTCAGCGTCATGGAGACGCCCGCGTACTGGTTCTTCTGGGAGATGTTCGAGAACTCGAAGTGGTCGAGGAGCCGGGTCGTGACCGACGCCGAGCTGCCGTCCGGAATCGTGTTGTCGGTCTCGTCGTGCGCGAAGATCGTGAACGTGCCGGCCGCGTTCAGGGTGATCGTGTACGTCTTCGTCCCCGAAACGAGCTGACCCGGCGAGGGCAGCGTCGCGCTCGCGTCCGTCGCGTCGATCGAGATCGAGTTCGACACGTTCGTGACCACGTTCCAGCTCGCGTCGCACGCGTTCACCGTCACGGTGAAGGGCATGCCGGCGACCTGCGCGAGGGGCGTTCCGGTCTTTCCGCTGCCCGTTCCCGGCGCGGCGGACTCGCCCGGCAGGAGGACCTGCAGGCGGGTGTACGGCCCCGCCTCGGCGGGCGAAGCGATCAGCGTCCAGGGCAGGAGCGAAAGCGCGATGACGAGCCACGCCCCCCGAAGTGCATGGCGCACGGCGACACCTCCGGTACTTTGGTCCATTCGATAGAGGCCGCGAGCCCCCCGACGGGCGAACCCGGGCCGTCCCGCGTCCAGGGCGGACGCGTACCCCAACACCCGTCGGGATTGCAGCGACCGTGCCGCCGCCGCCGGCCGGAGGCGGGTTTTGTGCCAGGTCTTTGCGGGGACGCGAGTTGCGCTCCAGGCGGCCGCCCGGCACCGTGGCCGTCGCCGTCGCCTGGCGCGCCGTGGACGGCGATTGGCCGGATCGAGCCGCGACGGGCGAGGCAACCTGCCCGGTCCGCAAGGGGCCGCGATTGCGAATCGCGAGTCGCCGGAGCCTCGATCGGACCGTGGGCCGGATCGCGGGCGAAGCGGTGGCTTGAGCGCGCCAGGTCGGGTAGAGTCACGCGACGCGCCACGCGCGAACCGCCATGCGCACTCCCACCCATCCCGAACGCATCCTCGTCACGGGCGCCGCCGGCGCCGTCGGACGACTCGTGGCGACCGCCGCGTCGCCGTGGGGCGTCCCCGTGCGTCTCCTCCTGCATCGATCGCCCGTGCCCGCGATGGTCGCGAGCGCGCTGCCCGGCGCCGAGACCCGCGTCGCCGATCTCGAGCGCCCCGAGACGATCCGCGGCGTCGCCGACGGCTGCGACGTCGTGATCCACGCGGCGGCGCGCGGCGGCTTCGCGCCCCACGACCGGGCGCGGAGCCGGCGCGTGAACGTCGCCGGGACCGAAGCGCTCCTGCGAGAGGCCGAGAGCGCGGGGGCGCGCACGTTCGTCCTCGTCGGGTACGCCGGCACCGTGCAGGAGCGCGGCGGGACCGAAGCCGTGGACGAGGAGACGCCCCCCGGGGGGGAATTCGAGGCCGGGATCGTCCGCGAGAAGTTCGAGTCCGAGGTGCTCGTCCTCGAGGCGAACGGCCTCGGGGGGCTACGGACGCTCGTCGTCAGTCCCGGGGTCGTGGTCGCACCGGGGATCGATACGCTCCTGGGCGGATTGATCCGGGCGTATCAGGAGACCGATCTTCCGTTCCGCCTGCTCGACGACGCATGGCTCGCCGTGACCGACGGACGGGATCTCGCCCGCTTCGTCACGGCGGCCGTCGAGCGCGGCGTCGGCGGCCGGCGGTACCTCGCCGTGTCGGAGTGCATCCGCCTCGGAGACCTCTACGCGCGTCTCCACGAGATCACCGGCGTGGAGCCGCCGCGGCGGCGTCTCCCCGATCTGCTCGTGGAGGAGCTCGGACTCCTCACGCCGGTCCTCCCCCCCGGATCCTTCCTCCGCCGGCTCGTCCTCCCGCGGGAGCTGGTGCTCCATCTCCGCCGTCTCGCTCCGGTCACGAGCGAGCGGACGCGCCGGGAGCTGGACGTCGCGCCGACGCCGCTCGAGACGATCCTCCGGGACGTGACGGCGGCCCACGCCGCCGAGGTCCGGGGCCGGACCGGCTAGCGGGTCGGCGCGGGGACCGGCCGGCGCGCGTCGAGGACGTCGCGGATGCGCCGGGCGAGGGCGAGCGGGGAGTAGGGCTTCTCCAGGAACGCGATCTCGAGATCGCGGATTCCCTGGAGGAGGGTCGAGTCCTTCGTGTAGCCGGAGACGTAGAGGACGCGCAGCTTCGGCGACCGGGTCGTGGCCCAGGCGGCCAGCTCCCGCCCGCCCATCTCGGGCATCACGACGTCGGTCACCAGGAGATCCACGTCGCCGTCCTGGGCCTCGAGCACGCGGAGCGCGTCGTTCCCCGAGGAGGCGGTGAAGACCGTGTAGCCGAGCTCGACCAGGATCTCGCGACCGAGCGCCAGGAGGCTCCGGTCGTCCTCGACGAGGAGGATCCGCTCCGTGCCCGCGGGGAAGGAGCCGTCGTGGCGGCGCTCGGGCCGCTTCGTCTCCACGTCCTCCGTCTCGGGGAAGAGGATCTCGAACGAGGCCCCTCCCTCCGGCGGCCGCACGGCGCGCACGCGTCCGCGGTGCTGGCGGACGATGCCGTAGATCGTGGCGAGGCCGAGGCCCGTGCCGCGTCCCGGCTCCTTCGTGGTGAAGAACGGCTCGAAGATGTGCTGCATCACCGCGTCGGGGATCCCGGTGCCCGTGTCGGTCACCGTGAGTCGCACGTACGCGCCCGGGATCAGCTCCGGGTCGCTCGCCGCGTCCGCCGCGGTCACGGCGACGCGCCCGATCTCGATCCGGATCGTGCCGCCCTCCGGCATCGCGTCGCGCGCGTTCACCACGAGGTTCACGACCACCTGCTCGAGCTGCGAGTGGTCCACGCGCGTGCGCGCGGGCCCCGGCGCGGGATCGAGGGCGAAGCGGATGTCCTCCCCGGCGAGCCGCTGCAGCATCGGCAGGAGCTCGCGCATCGCCTCGTTCAGGTCGACGGCGCGCGGCTGGGCCGGGCTCCTCCGGCTGAAGGCGAGGAGCTGCCGCGTCAGCGCCGCCGCGCGATCGCCCCCCTTCCGGATCTCCTCGACGGCGCGCCGGTGCGGATCGTTCGCGGGCAGCCGGGAGAGGAGCAGGTCCGCGTAGCCGAGCACGGCCGTGAGGATGTTGTTGAAGTCGTGCGCGACGCCCCCGGCGAGCTGGCCGACCGCCTCGAGCTTCTGCGAGTGCCGGAGCTGCTCCTCGAGCGCGACCCGGTCGGTGATGTCGGCCTCGAGGCCGTCCACGTAGACGAGACCGTCCTCGCCCCGGCGCGGCAGGAGCCGCGCGCGGTGCCACCGGTAGATCCCCCGCGAGGTCGCGAAGCGGAACTCGAGGGAAGCCGGCTCGAGTCGGAGGAGCTGCTCGAGCGCGGGCGGCACGACCTCGCGCGCGTCGTCGGGATGGACCCGCTTCATCCAGAAGTCGTGGTCGGCCAGCATCTCCTGCGTGGTGAGCCCGTACAGCCCCTCGGCTCCGGACGTCAGATGCTCGTGGCGGAGCACGGCCCCCGTCGCCGGGTCGATCACGAACGTGAAGAGGGCCGCGTCGAGGTTCCGCGCGATCGTGGCCTCCCGCTCGAGCGCGAGGCGCTGCTCGGCGATCGCGCGCTCGCGGTCGGTCACGTCCCGGAACGTCCAGACGCGACCCAACAGCTGACCGCCCGACCGCTGGGGGATGGAGAACCGCTCGAAGACCCGGCCGTCGTGGAACCGGAGCACGTCGAAGCTCTCCTCGTCCGGCGTCGCGTAGAGGTGCCGGATCTTCGCGGCGAAGGCCTCCGGATCGACGACCTGCGAGAGCACGAACGCGATCGCGCGATCGTCGTCGCGCGACGCGAGGATCTCGTCGGGGAGCCGCCACATCCGGACGAAGCGATCGTTCCACCGGACGATCTTCCCCTCCGGATCGACGACCAGGACGCCGTCCGCCGTCGCGTTCAGCGTCGCCTCCAGCATCGAGAGGGCGGTTCCGCGTTCCTGCTCGGCGCGGTGGCGCTCGGTGATGTCGCGCACGATCCCGAATCCCTCGAGGAACCGACCCGACTCGTCCAGGACCGGATGCGTCGTCATGAGCGTCCAGACCTCATGACCCGCGCGGTCGTGGAACATGAATTCGAACTGGAGCGGGTCACCCTTCCGGCAGCGCTCGCACGCTTCCCGCGCCCGCTCGACCCACGCGCCGTCCGCGAACGCGGCGAAGTCGCGTCCGATCATCTCCGAGGGCTCGTAGCCGAGCATCGCCGCCATGCGGCGGTTCACGTCCAGGGTCCGGCCCTCCGGATCGATGCGCCAGACCCCCTCCGGCGACGTCTCCATGAGCGCGTGGAAGCGGCTCGCATCGCCCCGCTCGTGGGCGAGGACCGCGGCGTGGAGGCGCCGCATGCGCGCGGTCATCTGCACGACCGCGAGCGAGCCGAGCGCGAAGACGATCGCGGGGACGAGTCCCTCCTGCCACGTCGTCGGCGACATCCCCGGGATCCACGGACGGGCGGCGACGAGGGCGATGGAGAGGCCGGCGGCCAGCCACGCGACCGGCGCCGGACGCCGGTACGCGATCCAGAGGACGGTCAGGAAGAGGAGGATCGGGCGATCGAAGAGCGGAACGCCCTCCGCGAGGATCCACGAGAGGGCGGCGACGGCCGAGGGCGCGAGGAGGGCCTCCGCCCACGCCGCGGCCGGGGCGCGGGGCCCGGGAGCGCGTTCGCCCCGAGGAGCGCCTTCCGGCGCGCGGACGCCCATCCGATGCTCCATTGGTAGCACGCACGATACTGCGATTGCGCGCGCCCCGCCAGGGTGATTACGCTCTCCACATGCGCTTCCCGGCCGAGCCGTTCCGCGTGAAGGTGGTGGAGCCGGTCCGCTTCGTCCCCCGCGAGGAGCGGGCGGCCCTCCTCGACGCGGCCGGACTCAACATCTTCGCCGTCCCCGCGGATTCGATCTACATCGATCTCCTCACCGACTCGGGGACGTCGGCCATGAGCGACCGGCAATGGTCGGGGCTCATGATCGGCGACGAATCGTACGCCGGGAGCCGGAACTTCTTCACGCTCGAGAAGGTCGTCCGCGACATCACCGGGTACGCCCGCGTGATCCCGACCCACCAGGGGCGGATGGCCGAGAACCTCCTCTTCTCCTCGATGGTCTCGCCCGGGCAGATCGTTCCGAACAACAGCCACTTCGACACGACGCGCGCCAACGTCGAGGCGCAGGGGGCCGAGGCGCTCGACCTCGTGATCCGGGAAGGGCAGGATCCCGCGTTCGACCACCCGTTCAAGGGGAACATCGACCTCGAGCGGCTCGATCGCGTGCTCTCCGAGCACGGCCACGCGCGCGTCCCGCTCGTGATGATCACGATCACGAACAACTCGGGTGGCGGGCAGCCGGTCTCGATCGACAACGCCCGCGCCGCGCGGAAAATCTGCGACCGCCACGGCGTCCCGCTCTTCTTCGACGCCTGCCGCTTCGCGGAGAACGCCTTCTTCATCCAGGAGCGGGAACCGGGCTACGCCGGGAAGACGGTCCGGGAGATCGCGCGCGAGATGTTCGACTGCGCGGTCGGCTGCACCATGAGCGCCAAGAAGGACGGCCTCGTGAACATCGGCGGGTTCCTCGCGTTCAACGACGCGTCGCTCTCGGAGCGGGTCACGAACCTGCTGCTCCGCGTCGAGGGATTCCCGACGTACGGAGGGCTCGCCGGCCGCGATCTCGAGGGGATGGCCCGCGGGCTCGTGGAGGTGCTGGACGAGGACTACCTGGCGTTCCGCATCAAGCAGGTGCGGGGACTCGGAGAGATGATCTCGAACGCCGGGATCCCGATCGTGCGTCCGGTCGGCGGCCACGCCGTCTACATCGACGCGCGCGGGTTCGCGCCCCACATCCCTCCCGACCAGTTTCCCGGGCAGTCGCTGGTCGTGGCGCTCTATCGCGACTACGGGATCCGGGCCGTCGAGGTGGGGGCGCTGATGTTCGGCCACGCCGATCCCAAGACGGGGAAGTCGGTCCTGCCGCGCCTCGACCTGGTCCGCCTCGCCGTGCCGCGCCGCGTCTACACGTCCGAGCAGATGCGGTACGTGGCGCAGTCGGTCATCGAGATCCACCGGAGCCGGGAAGCGCTACGGGGGCTCCGTATCGTCTACGAAGCCCCCGTGCTGCGTCACTTCACCGCGCGGCTCGCCGAGATCGAGCCGACCTCCGCGCCCGCCGGTTGATCGCGGGCGGCCCCGCGGCCGCCCCCGTCGTTCCGTCCCGCTCCCTACTTGCCTCCCGTGCCGCCCTGCGGCGCCGTTCGCGTCGAGTCGCCCGGCGCGGGGCTCGGCGTGCTCCCCGGGGGCGCCGCCTGCGTCGAGTCGGACGGAGCGCCGCCCGGCGCGGTCTGGCCGTCCTGCGGCGGAGCCTGTCCCTCGGGCGCCTTCGGCATCTTCGGCTCGAGGCCCGGGGCCGGCGGCACCGGCGTGTCGCCGTACGACCGCCGCTTCTCCAGCTCCTGCGACAGCACGTTCGGATTCACCAGGCGGAAGTCGACGCGCCGGTTCAGCGTCCGGTTCGCCGCCGACGTGTTCGGCACCAGCGGATCGGTGTCGCCGTAGCCCGTGATCCAGAAGTTCCGCTGGTCGAGGCTCGGGTTCGTCTCGAACAGGTAGCGGAGCAGCGCCTTCGCGCGGAGCGCCGTCAGCGGGATCCGGTAGCCCGGCTCCGGCTGGTCGTCCACGTGGACGCCGATCTCGAACTTCAGCGTCGGCCACTGCTTCAGCACCGCCGCCACCGAGTCGATGCGCGCCATCCCCTGCGGCAGGATCTTGGCCGAGTCGGGCGCGAACTCGAGGTCGGTGAGCCGCATGAGCCAGTCGGAGATCAGCTCCTCCTCGTACGGCGAGTGGACCAGCGGGCAGCCGCCGGCGTTGACCGGGACGCCGGCCGGGGTGGCCGGGCAGATGTCGATGCCGTCCGGCACGCTGTCGCCGTCCGAATCGATCGGGCAGCCGACCGAGTCGACGACCGCGCCCTTCGGCGTGTTCGGGCACTTGTCGAGTCCGTCGAAGACGCCGTCGCCGTCGGAGTCGATGCCGCAGCCCTTCGCGTCGACCACGACGCCCGCCGCGGTGGAGTCGCACTGGTCGATGCCGTCGGGCACGCCGTCGTGGTCGCTGTCGATCGGGCAGCCCTTCGCGTCCACCTTCGCGCCCTTCGGCGTGTTGGCGCACGTGTCGAGCCCGTCGTAGACTCCGTCGCCGTCGGAGTCGAGCGGGCAGCCCGTCGCGTCCACCACGGCGCCGCGCGGCGTGTCGGGACACTTGTCGTTCTTGTCCGGGACGCCGTCCTCGTCGCTGTCGCGCGGACGCCCGAACCAGAAGGCGGTGACGGCGCCCGTGATCTCGAACGCGTTCACGCGCGTGTCGCGGCCGGGGCCGCCGGTCTGCTTGTAGGAGACGTCGCGGCCGTCGAGCCGGAACCCGAGCCGCTCGCCCGCGCGGAGGATCACGCCGACGCCGGCGTGGTAGGCCCCGAACGACTTGGAGGCACCGTTGTCGCGGCTCACCTTCGCCGAGCCGAAGCCGCCATAGATATAAGGAAGGGTCCAGCGATAGCGGTCGGGCGTGACGATGACGCCCGCGCCGAAGTGGCTGAACGTCGCGCCGCCCGTGCCCGGGAACTCGACGTCGGGGGAGGATCGGTGGTAGAGCCCCTCGAGACCGATCCAGCGGTTCAGGAACCCGGCGCCGCGCAGGCCGATGCCGGGGGCGTCGCGGAGCGCTTGTTCGGGGTCGTAGAGGTCGCTGCCCGCTTCGAGCGAGAACCAGCCTCGCTCCTCCACGGCGTAGGCCCGAGGCACCGTCCCCGCGATCAGCAGCAGGGCAGCGAGAACGGGCCAGCGCAGCGCTCGGGCGAAGGGCCGATGCATGTCGTTATGCCTCCGGAATTGACCGACGGGTCGGGGGGAATGAGACGCGGCAGTGTGGCGGTTTTCCGCTCCTATGTCAAGATTCTGATATACTTTGGCGGCCGGCCCCCCGGGGGCCTCGTTCCGGTGGCCACGACACCTTTACGGAGCCCAGGATGCTCGAAGACCGCGTCAACGAAGACATGAAGCGCGCCCTCAAGGGCGGGGACCAGGATCGGCTGGCGACCCTCCGGATGATGCGGAGCCAGATCCTGCTCGAGAAGAAGAAGGACGCCTCCATCCAGACCCTTCCCGATCCGCAGACGCTCTCGGTGCTCACCGCGTACGCGAAGAAGCTCCGCGAGACGGCGGCGGAGTACGAGAAATTGAGCCAGGCCGACGCGGCCGCCAAGATCAAGGGCGAGCTGGCCGTCGTGATGGAATATCTGCCCGCTCCCCTGAGCGGGGACGAGGCGAAGGCCCTCGTGACGAGCGTCGTTCAGGAGCTCGGCGCGGCCTCGATGAAGGACATGGGCCGCGTGATGAAGGAGGTCACCGCCCGGGCCGAGGGGCGGGCCGACGGCAAGACCCTCAGCGATCTCGTCCGAGCCGCGCTCGCGTGACCGCGCGGGCCCGTGGTACACTGCGGCCTCCTGCCATGGAAGCGAGCCGCCCATGAACAAGCCGAATCGCCGACGTGAACGGCCCCGTCCCGCGGGCTCGTCCGGAGCGAACCGCCCCGAAGGCGCGCGCCGCGGCCGTCCCGCGAAGCCGCATCGCAAGCGCGGCGGTCCCGAGGCCCCCGCCATGAAGGAGCACCCGCAGTACGGCACCCGCATTCCGCCCGAGGAGCTGGAGTTCATGCGCCAGCAGGCGGAGGAGCGCGCGCGCGAGGAGCGCGAGCGCCGCGGGTTCGGCCCCTCGCACTCGTACGGGCCGCGGAGCTACGACCGATCCGGCGGTCGCCCCGCCGGCGGCCGCCCCGCCGGAGGGACCCCGCGCGGTCCCGGATACCGCGGCGAGCGCGGCCGGTATCCCGGCCCGCCCCGCGAGCGTGAGTACGATCGCGACCGCGACCGTGAGCGTCGCGGGAGGGGACCGGCTCCGGCCGGCTATCGCGGGGAACGCAGCGATCGCGGCCCCCGCGGGGATCGCGTCGACCGCGGGCCCGCGCCGGGTCCCGGCCGCGGCCGCGGGCCCGGAGGCCGTCGCGAACGGCCGGCGCCGAAGCCGTATCGCACGGGGGTGCAGAGCGCGGGAGAGGGGCCGCCGCGGCCGGTTCCCGCGCCGCCCGAGCCGCCGCTCCAGAAGATGCGACGGCTCCTCTCCGCGTTCCAGCAGACGGCGGTCCTGAGCGCCGCCTACTCGCTCGGCATCTTCTCCGAGATCCACCGCCGGCCGCTCGTGGCCGCGGACATCGCGCGGCACTGCGCGAGCGATCCGCGCGGCGTCGAGCTCCTGCTCGAGGCGCTGGTCGCCCTCGGCGTCGTGCACAAGCACGGCGCCTCCTACGTGCTCCCGCGGGAGATGGCCCCGTACCTCGTCCCCGGCGAGGGCGGCGACGCGACCGGACTGATCGAGGGGATCCCCGACGCGTACCACGCGTGGGGCGACCTCGAGCGCGGCGTCCGCGAAGGCACGCCGCGCGATCCGCTCGGGAGCGACGCGCTCCTGACGGGAGATCCGGGCCGCGTCCGACGGTACATCCGCTCCGTGCACACCGGGAGCCGGGAGGCGGCGCACCGCATCGTCGAGCTGGCGCCGATCCCGCCGGGCTCGAGCTTCCTCGACCTGGGCGGCGGCTCGGGCGTCTACGCGGCCGAGTACGCGCGGCGCACGCCGGGCGTGACGGCGCATCTCTTCGATCTGCCGCCGACGCTCGAGGTGGCGCGCGAGATCCTCCTCGACGAGGGGTACGAGGAGAACGTCACGTTCCATCCCGGCGACTACCGGACCGATCCGTTCCCCGGGCCGGTCGACACGATCCTGATCTCGAACCTGCTCCAGACGGAGAGCGAGGAGCACGCGCTCGGGATCCTGCGCAAGGCGTGGGAGGCGATCCGCCCCGGCGGCACGCTCCTCGTGCACGGGATGATGTCCGACGAGGAGGCGCCGCCCTCGGCGCCGCTCGCCCTCTTCTCGCTCCTCATGTTCCTCGTCTTCGAGCACGGCCGCGCGTGGAGCGTCCAGCGGATCCACGGCTGGCTCGCCCAGGAGCGGTTCGGGATCCGCGCGACCCGCGAGCTCGGTCCTCCCTTCCACAGCAGACTGATCCTCGCCACGCGGCTCGAGTAGCGGTGCCGGAGCTTCCCTTCCTCGAAGTGCTCGCGGAGAACCTGGCCGCGGGCGTCGTCGGACGCCGCATCGAAGCGATCGAGATCCGCCAGCCCGCCCTCCTGATGACCGCGACGCCGGCGCCCGAGTCGTTCGCCGGCGAGTTCCTGAGCCATCCGTCGCGGAAGGGGAAGTACCTGATCTTCGAGACGGAGTCGCGCCGCGCGATCGTGATCCACCTGATGCGGCTCGGCCGGCTCCAGATCGCGAGCGCCTCGCCCGCGGCCGGCGCGAAGCGGGGTCGCGGGGCGAAGCCCGGGGCCGGCGCGCCGAAGAACCTCTCGGCGCGGGTCCGGCTCGACGACGGGACGGAGCTCCGCCTGATCGAGCACGGGACCGAGAAGCGGGCGCGGCTCTGGCTCGCCGAGGACGCCGATGCGCTCCCGGAGATCGAGGCGGTCGGGCCCGACCCGACGCGTGGGGAGATCGACGCCGCCGGGTTCCTCGCCGCGCTTCGCGCCGCGTCGAGGCAGCTCAAGACGTTCCTCACCGACCAGCGCGCGATCTCGGGGATCGGAAACGGCCTCTCCGACGAGATCCTCCACGCCGCGCGCCTCTCGCCCCTCCAGCTGACGAAGAACGTCGCGGACGAGGCGGCGGCGCGCCTCTTCGAAGCGGTCGGCGACGTGCTGGCGCGTCAGACCGATCTCCTCCGCGCCTCGGCCGCCGGCGCCCTCCCCCAGAAGGAGCCGGTCGAGCACTACGCCGTGCACGACCACGCGGGGGAGCGGTGCGCGCGCTGCGGGAGTACGATCGCCCGCGTCTCCTACGCCGATCACGAGACGTTCTATTGTCCCGGCTGCCAGACCGGCGGGGCGCCGCTCAAGGATCGGCGGATGTCGAAGCTGTTGAAATGATGCGGCTTGGGCGTGGAGTGAAGGACTCGCGGCCGCGTACCGATACCATCGTATACTTGCGATCCGCGCTCCGGACCGGCATCGTGATCCATCGAAGCCCGGTCACGGAAGGGAACCGGAGACGTTTTCCGAGGTAGGACGACGCGAACCCCATGATGAAACGAGCCGCAGCCCTCATCCTCAGCGCCACGCTGGCCCTCGCCAGTGCGCTCCCGATCCTCGGGACGCGCATGGTCTGCGGCCCCGGCATGGACGCGAAGTCGATGGCGGACGCGTCCTACCGGGGGACCGCCTCCTGCGAGGCGACGCCGACCTGCGCCGAGATGGAGGGCCGGTTCGGACTTCGCGCCGGCACCTGCTGCCGGATCGCTCCGGTCGACGAGGCGGGCGCCATCACCGCGACGCTTTCCGACCATCGGCCCTCGTCCGACGACGGCCGCGGACTTTTCCTCACCACGCTTCCCGCGAACGCGTCGCTCCACGGCGCCGCGCTCGCGTCGGCCCCGCCGATCGGCGGGTCGCCACCCACGCCCGCACCGCCTTCTCCGACCCGAACCACCGTCCTCCGGAACTGATCACGCTCGCGCGCTGACGCGCCAGGGGCGACGTGCGCCCCGCGCGATCGGCGTTCGTCGTCGATCACGGCCGCCCCGTCGCGCCGCCGCCCGGCGCGACACCGGCCACGTCCATCGGAGGATCGGTCCATCATGCTCTCCTCGCGTCTCACGCGCGCTCTCGTCGCGCTCGCGCTCGCGCTCGTCGCGGCGGCGGCACGGCCCGGCGCGCCCGCGCTCGCGTCGCCTCCCGCCGCCGGCGACGCGCTCGACTCGCTCCACGCGGCGCCGGTGCTCGACATCGATCTCCTCGAGCGCGCGGCGATCGCCCGGAACGCCTCGCTCGGCGCCATGCGCGAGGCGTGGGCCGGCGCGGAGGCGCGGGCGGACGCCGCCGGTGCGCTCTCCGACCCGATGCTCGACGGCATGGCGGCGCCGCGGAGCCTCGGGAACGACGCCGTCATGCCCCGGTGGGAGGTCGGCCTCTCGCAGCACGTCCCGATCTTCGGACAGCGGGGGCTCGAGCGCGCGGCGGCGCGCGCCGAGGCGCGCGCCGAAGGCGAGAACGTCGGGGCAATGCGCCTCGATCTGATCCGGGACGCGCGGACGCTCTTCTACGAGATCTACGAAGTGGCGCGCGCGCAGGCGGTGAACGACGAGCTCCGCGCCCTGGTCGAGCAGTTCCGCCGCGTGGCGCTCCAGAAGTACGCGGCGGGGACCGTGGGCGAGTCGGACGCGCTCCAGGCGGAGGTCGAGATCGCCATGCTCGACCACGAGCGGGTCGTGCTCCTTCGCGAGCGGCGGACCCAGGACGCGCGGCTCCGCGCGCTCCTCCACGACGAGGGGGACGCTCCGTTCCCCGAGCCGCCCGAGTCGGTCTTCCGGGGCGCCGCGTCGCCCGACAGCACGCGCGCGGCGGCGGTGACCCTCGACGTGAACACGCTCCCTTCGGTCCGCGCGGCGGCGGCGATGCGCGACGCGCGCGCCGCCGAGGAACGCCTCGCCAAGCGCGCGAACGCGCCGGAATTCACGTTCATGGTCCGGTACGACCGGGGCATGGCGGAGCCGGAGCGACGTGTGCTGTTCGGCGTCGGCCTCAACGTCCCGCTCTGGCGCGGTCGCATCGACGCCCGCGTCCGGGCGGCCCGGGCCGCGGTCGCGCGGGCCGACCACGAGGCCGACGCGCGGCGCGACGAGGCGCGGGCGGCCCTCACCGAGGCGATCGCGCGCGTCGAGGAGTCGGGGCACGAGCGTCACGTCATCGACGAGGGCGTGATCCCCGCCACGCTCCGCTCGCTCAGCTCCGCGCGATCCTCGTACGAGGCCGACCGCGGCGATTTCCTCACGCTCCTGAACGCGGAGCGCGATCTGGCCAAGGCGCGGCTCGCGCAGTACCGGGCGGACGCGAACTACGGAAAGGCGATCGCCGATCTCGATCGCGCGCTCGGGACCGATCCCGTCGGCGACGCGGCGGACGCTCCCACGGAGGAATCCCGATGAAGACGACACGGTGGGCGGTCCTCGCGGCCGCGGGAATCGGCGTCGCCGCGGTCGTCTGGGGCTGCGGCGGCAAGCAGGCGGGGGACGGCGCCACGGCGCGCGTCGGTCCGTTCCAGGTGGACGTCTCGAACCGGCCGGAGAAGCCGATCGTCGGCGACAACACGCTGGTGATCACGGTGCGCGACTCGACCGGAACGCCGGTGCGCGGCGCGACGGTGGCCGCGGTCGTCTCGATGCCGGCGATGGGCGCCATGCCCTACATGGAGAGCCGTGGGTCGGTGGTCGAGACCAAGCCCGGAGTCTACGAGGCGTCGTACGGCATCCAGATGCAGGGCGACTGGGACGCGGACGTCCGGATCCGCGCCGCGGACGGTCGCCAGGGGGAGGCGGGCCTCCGGCTCAGCACGACGCGGGGCGGCCTCGCCTTCACCGACGCGGCCACGTCCGCCGCGGCCGCCGGCGCGGCCGACACGGCGACCGCCGCGGCCGACACGGTCGGCGACCTGGTCGGCATCCGGCTCGACGTCGTGCGGCGCCAGGAGATCGGCGTCACGACCGAGGCGGTCGCCGCGCGCGATCTCGACGCGACGATCCTCGCGGCCGGACGCGTGGCGTACGACGAGACGCGGCGGGCCGACGTGGCGCCGAAGTTCGGGGGCTGGGCGCGCGACGTGCGCGTCGACTACACCGGGAGCCCCGTGCGGAAGGGGGAGACGCTCCTCACCGTCTACAGCCCCGCGCTCTTCGCGGCCGAGCAGGAGTACCTGGAGGCGCTGAAGGCGGGGAACGACGCCGATCTCGCGCAGGCCGCGCGCCAGCGGCTCCTCCTCTGGGACGTGCCCGCGTCGACGCTCGACGCGATCGCGTCGTCGGGGAAGCCGCTCGAGGCGGTGCCGATCGTCGCGCCGGTCGGCGGCGTGGTCGTCGAGAAGAACGTGGTCGAGGGGAGCGCGTTCAGCCCGGGCACGGTGCTCTACCGGATCGCGCCGATCGACCCGGTCTGGGTCATCGCGAGCGTCTACCAGTACGAGCTGCCGCTCGTTAGGACCGGCATGGAGGCCGGCATCCAGGTCGCGTACCTGCCGGGCGCGTCGCGCACGGGGCGGGTGTCGTACGTGAACCCGTACCTCGACCCCAGCACGCGCACGGGCGAGGTCCGGATCGACGTGCGGAACCCGACCGGCGACCTGAAGCCGGGCATGTACGTGGACGTCTTGCTCCACCGCTCGCTCGGGAAGCGGCTCGCCGTGCCCGAGAGCGCGGTCCTCTACGCCGGCGAGCGGCGGATCGTCTTCGTCGACATGGGGGACGGCCGTCTCGTGCCGCGCGACGTCACGCTCGGGGCCAAGGCCGGCGACTGGTTCGAGGTGGAGCGCGGCCTCGAAGCGGGCGACGTCGTCGTCACGTCGGGCAACTTCCTGGTCGCGGCCGAGAGCCGGCTCAAGGCCGCCGCGCACGCGCGGTAGGGGGCGCCATGATCGAAGCCGTCATCGCCTGGTGCGCGCGGAACCGCGGGCTCACGGTCGCGCTCGTCCTGATCGCGGGCGCGCTCGGATTCCGCGCGGCGCGCCAGACGCCGCTCGACGCGATCCCCGATCTCTCCGACACGCAGGTCATCGTCTCCACCGACTGGATGGGGCGGAGCCCCGACCTGATCGAGGACCAGATCACGTATCCCATCGTGACCGCGCTCCGCTCGGCGCCCGGCGTCCGCTACGTGCGCGGCATCAGCATGATGGGGAACTCGTTCGTCTACGTCGTCTTCAAGGACGGCGTGGACGTCTACTGGGCCCGGAGCCGGGTGCTCGAGTACCTCTCCTCGATCCGCGGCCGCCTTCCGGAGGGGGTGAACCCGGTGCTCGGCCCCGACGCCACGAGCGTCGGCTGGGTCTTCGAGTACGCGCTGATCGACACGAGCGGGCAGAACGATCTCGCCTCCCTCCGCTCGTTCCAGGACTGGTCGCTCCGGTACTGGCTCCAGAGCGTGGACGGCGTGGCGGAGGTCGCGTCCGTGGGCGGGTTCGTCCGCCAGTACCAGATCGACCTCGATCCGCGGCGCCTGGAGTCGTACGGCGTCTCGATCGGCGACGTCGCCCGCGCGATCCGGAAGAGCAATCAGGACGTCGGCGGGAGCGTGATCGAGATCGCCGAGCACGAGCACTTCGTACGGGGCCGCGGCTACATCCACTCCGTGAGCGACCTCGAGACCGTGCCGGTCAAGGTGGACGCCGAAGGAGTCCCGGTGACGGTCGGGGCGCTCGGCTCGGTCTACCTCGGGCCGGAGCAGCGGCGCGGCATCGCGGAGCTGAACGGGGTCGGCGAGACGGTGGGCGGCATCGTGATCATGCGCCAGAAGGAGAACGCCTCGCGGGTGATCCAGGCGGTGAAGCAGCGGATCGCCGACGTGAAGAAGTCCTTCCCGCCGGGCGTCCAGCTCGTGGTGACGTACGACCGCTCGGCCCTGATCGATCGCGCCGTGCACACGCTGAAGCGGGCGCTGCTCGAGGAAATGGTGATCGTGAGCCTCGTGATCGTCCTCTTCCTCTTCCACTTCCGGAGCGCCCTGATCCCGATCCTGACGCTCCCGATCGCGGTGCTCCTCTCCTTCCTCCCGATGCACGCGCAGGGGCTGACCGCGAATATCATGTCGCTCGGCGGCATCGCGGTCGCGATCGGGGCCATGGTGGACGCCTCGATCATCATGGTGGAGAACGTCCACAAGCGGCTCGAGGGCTGGGAGGCGCGCGGGCGCGCCGGCTCGCGCGACGCGGTCATCGTCCATGCGCTCCAGGAGGTGGGCCGCCCCGTCTTCTTCGCGCTCATGGTGATCACGATCTCGTTCCTCCCGATCTTCACGCTCGAGGCGACCGAGGGGCGCCTCTTCCGGCCCCTCGCGTTCACGAAGACGTACAGCATGTTCTTCGCGGCGCTCCTCGCGGTCACGCTGACCCCGGCGCTCGCGGCGTGGTTCATCCGCGGGCGGATCCGCTCCGAGCAGGCGCACCCGCTCACGCGGCGTCTCGTCGCGTGGTACGCGCCCGTCGTCCGGTTCTCGGTGAAGTGGCACACGTGGGTCGTGGCCGCGGCGCTCCTCCTCCTCGTCAGCACCGTGCCGCTCTTCCTCCGGCTCGGGAGCGAGTTCATGCCGCCCCTGAACGAGGGGTCGGTCCTCTACATGCCGACGGCGCCGCCTGGGATCGCCGAGGCGGAGGCGGGACGCATCCTCCAGACGATGGACCGGCGCCTGAAGCAGGTCCCCGAGGTCGAGACCGTGTTCGGGAAGATCGGCCGGGCCGAGACCGCCACCGATCCCGCGCCCCTCTCGATGGTCGAGACGGTCATCACGCTCAAGCCCGAGTCGAAGTGGCGGAAGGGGATGACGTGGGACGGCCTGATCGGGGAGATGGACGCGAAGGTGCGCCTCCCCGGGATGCCGAACATCTGGTGGATGCCGATCCAGACGCGGAACGAGATGCTCGCGACCGGCGTCCGGAGCGCGGTCGGCGTGAAGGTCTACGGGCCGGATCTCAAGACGATCGAGCGGCTCGGGATCCAGATCGAGGACGCGCTCCGCACCGTGCCCGGCACCCGGAGCGCGTTCGCGGACCGCGTGACCGGCGGCTACTTCCTCGACTTCGACATCGATCGGGAGGCGGCCGCGCGGTACGGCCTCACGGTGGGCGACGTGCAGGAGGTGATCGAGGCCGCGATCGGCGGCATGCAGGTCTCCCAGACCGTCGAGGGGCGCGAGCGCTATCCGGTCAGCGTCCGGTACGCGCGCGACTTCCGCGGCGACCCCGAGGCGCTGAAGCGGGTGCTCGTGCCGACGCCCACCGGCGCGCACGTGCCGCTCGAGCAGGTGGCGCACATCGTCTCCCGGACCGGCCCGCCGATGATCCAGGACGAGGACGGGGAGCTCCTCGGCCTCGTCTCCGTGGACGTGACCGGCCGGCCGCTCGCGTCCTACGTCGCCGACGCGAAGGCGGCGGTCGCGAAGCGGGTCACGCTGCCGCCGGGCTACCGGATCGACTGGGCGGGGCAGTTCAAGTACTACGAGCGGGCGCGGGCGCGCCTCGCGTTCGTGGTGCCGCTCACGCTCCTCCTCGTCTTCGGGCTCCTCTACTTCAACCTCCGATCGGTCGGCGAGGCGTTCCTCGTGATGCTCGCCGTGCCGTTCTCGCTCGTGGGGGCGGTCTGGATCCTCTGGATCCTCGGCTTCAACCTGAGCGTGGCCGTCTGGGTGGGGATGATCGCGCTCGCGGGGCTCGACGCCGAAACCGGCGTCGTCATGCTCCTCTATCTCAAGCTCGCCCACGCCGAGCGCGCCGAACGGGGCGCGCTCCGGGACCGGACCGACCTGCGCGACGCGATCGTCGAAGGGGCCGCGCACCGGATCCGTCCCAAGATGATGACCGTCTGCGCCATCCTCCTGGGCCTCCTCCCGATCCTCTGGGGGCACGGGAGCGGCGCCGACGTGATGAAGCGGATCGCGGCGCCCATGGTGGGCGGCGTGATCACGTCGTTCGTGCTGGAGCTGGTCGTCTACCCCGCGATCTTCGCGTGGTGGAAGGGAAGACGGCTCCCGGCGCGGGCCGAGACGCCCGCGCGCTGAGGCTCCGGGAGACCCCGGAGCGGAAAGGAGAAGGGATCATGAACCGCACGTGGAAGGTGGCGCTCGCCGCCGCCGTCCTGGCCGGCGCGGCGCTCGCCGTCTGGGGCTGCCAGTCGGCCGGCCCGACCAAGGCGCAGGCGAAGGAGATCCCGGTGAAGGTGACCGACCGGGGATTCGTGCCGAGCGAGGTGAAGGTGCACCGGGGCGACGACGTGACGCTCGTCTTCACCCGCGAGGTGGAGCAGACGTGCGCCGTGAGCGTCGTGGTCGGCGACAGCGCCATCCAGAAGGACCTGCCGCTGAACGAGCCGGTGCGCGTCGCCCTCGGCAAGGTGTCGCAGGACCGGATTGCGTTCGCCTGCCCGATGCGGATGCTCCAGGGCGAGGTCGTGGCGCGGTAGGGCCGGGAGCATCCGGATGACCGCGAGCCCCAGCATCGCGAGTCCCGGCGTCCGCGACCCTACCTTGCGCCTCGGCGTGCGCGCCGCTCGTCAGCGCACGACGGCGAACCGACGGACGCCCGCGTCTTCGTCGCCCACGTACCGCAGGAAGTAGATCCCCGATGGAACGGGACGGCCCTCGCGGTCGTCTCCATTCCACCGGACGGCGATCGATGAGGTGGCCCCGGATGGCGTCTCGAAGATCCGGACGAGCCGGCCGGCCGCGTCGAAGATTTCGACCCGCCGCGCCCGGGGCGTCTCGATCCGCGCCGTCGTGCGGACCGGGTTCGGCGAGATCCGCAGGCGGACCGGCGAGATCGTGGTCTCGACCGCGGTCACGGTGCTCGCGACCGAGACCGACGCGCCGGAATTATTGGAGAACGTGACCGGATTCGACGGGCCGGCGGTCACGAGCTGGAAGTCCGCTCCGGAGTCGTCCGACAGCGGGCACGACGGGAAGGTGCCGGTGTCCACCGTGCGGACCAGCACGGCGGCCGCGCTCGACGGCAAGGGCGGGGCGGCGGAGATCCCGACCTCGAAGGTCGTGACCGCCCCGTACGCGATCGCGTCGACGAGGCACGTGGAGGTCCGGAACACGACCTGACCGGTCGTCGCCGCCAGCCCCGGCGCGATCAGGAGGTCCGGCGCGATGCCGAACGTCTGGGCGAACTTCTGGGTCGCGAGGAGGATCCTGTTCCCCGCGACCGCGCCGGACGCGGGGAGACTGGCGCCGAAGGTGCCGAGCGTCCCGACCAGGGTTCCGGTCGCGTCGTAGACCTGGAGCGACGCCCCGCTCACGAGATTTTCCCCGCTGGCGAGCATCTTCAGCTCGACCGCCTGCACGGTGGCGTCCCCGTTGTACCCGACCATCACCTTGTCGATCTCGTTCAGATGGAACGTCGCCCGGGCGGGGACCGGCCATACAAGCGCAAGGGCGAGGGCGAGTTGTGTGATCGCGGTTGTGGCGATGCGAACCGCCGGGACGATCGTCCTGGGTCGGGTTGGCACGGGAGCACCTCCTCACCGCGGAACCCCACCGGCTCGGGAGCCCCCGCGGATCCAGTGATGCTGGGGAGTACGGGCTCGGGGATCGTCCTGTGACGGGGGGAGGCTCCGGCCCGAAGGTGAAGGTCGGGCGGCGCCGAATCGGGGGGATCCGTCGCGGGGCCGGAGGCTCCGCGCGGCTACAGCGCCTTGACGTTCGCGACCAGCTTCGAGATCGAGTCCTTCGCGTCGCCGAAGAGCATCATCGTCTTCGGATCGTAGAAGAGCTCGTTCTCGATGCCCGCGAAGCCGGCGCGCATGCTCCGTTTGAGGATCAGGATGTGCTTCGCCTTGTCGGCGTCGAGGATCGGCATCCCGTAGATCGGGCTCGACGTGTCGGTGCGCGCGGCGGGGTTCACGACGTCGTTCGCGCCCACCACCATCGCCACGTCGGCGTTCGGGAACTCGCCGTTGATCTGGTCGAGGTCGTACAGCTCCTCGTACGGCACGTTCGCCTCCGCGAGGAGGACGTTCATGTGTCCGGGCATGCGGCCCGCGACCGGGTGGATCGCGTACTTCACCGTCACGCCCTTCTCCTTCAGCATGTCGGCCAGCTCGCGGATCGTGTGCTGCGCCTGCGCGACCGCGAGCCCGTAGCCCGGGATCACGATCACGAGCTTCGAGTACGCGAGGATCGTCGCGGCGTCCTCGACCGAGACCTCCCGCACCGACTTCCCCGCCATCGACGCCGCGCCGCCGCCGCCGCCGCCCGCCGGCGCGCCGGCGCCGAACGCCCCGAAGAGGACGTTCGTGATCGGCCGGTTCATCGCCTTGCACATGAGGACCGTGAGCAGCGTCCCCGAGGCGCCGACCAGCGTCCCGGCGATGATCAGCACGTTGTTGTGGAGCGTGAAGCCCGTCGCCGCCGTGGCCAGGCCCGTGAACGAGTTCAGGAGGGAGATCACGACCGGCATGTCGCCGCCGCCGATCGGGATCACGGCCAGGACGCCGAGCACGAGGCAGAGACCGAGGAAGATCACGAACGTGTTCGGGCCGGCGTGGCCGCCGATGATCATCACGGCCAGGGCCACGATCACCAGCATCAGGAGGCCGTTCACGATCTTCTGGCCGGGGTACGTCAGCGCCTTCTCGGTCATGACGCCCTGGAGCTTGCCCCAGGCGATGATCGAGCCGGTGAAGGAGATCGAGCCGATCAGCGCCCCCACGATGGCGCTGACGCTCCGGTCCACCGGCACGCCCTCGACGGAGCGCATCAGGTGCATGTACTCGAGGGTGGAGACGAGCGCCGCGGCGCCGCCACCCGAGCCGTTGAAGAGGGCGACCATCTGCGGCATCGCCGTCATCGCCACGCGCTGCGCGGCCACGGCGCCGACGGCCGTGCCGATCGCGAGGCCCAGGAAGATCATCCCGTAGGAGACGATCTCGCGGTCGAGCATCGTCACCACGATCGCGATCAGCATGCCGACGGCCGCGATCAGGTTCCCGTTCCGCGCCGTCTTCGGCGAGGATAGCTGCTTGATGCCGATGATGAAGAGGATCGCCGCGATCAGGTAGGAGATGCGGATCGTGACCGGACTCAACGCGAAGTGCATCAGGCGCCCGGTCCTTTCTTCTTCGCGAACATGAGGAGCATCCGGTCGGTGACGAGGAATCCGCCCACCACGTTGATGGTTCCGAGGATCACGCCGAGGAAGCCGAGCACGCGGGAGAGCGTGCTCTGGCCGGCCGATCCGAGCACGATCATGGCGCCGACCAGGACGATGCCGTGGATCGCGTTCGTGCCGGACATGAGCGGCGTGTGGAGGATCACGGGCACCTTGGAGATGATCTCGTAGCCGACGAAGATCGCCAGGATGAAGACGGTCACGTCGGTCAGGAGGGCGTCGATCACTTCGGGCTCCCCGCGGCGCCGGCCGGGGCGGTGGACCCGCCCTCGAGGCGCTCGCGCGTCGGACCGTGCATCACCTTGCCGTCATGCGTGACGCACGTGTCGCGGATGATGTCGTCGTTGAAATCGAGGTTCAGCGCCTTGTCCTTCACCATGAGGAGGAAGAGCGCCACGATGTTGCGCGAGTACATCTGGCTCGCGTGGACGGGGACCGTCGCGGCGAGCTGGACCGGGCCGTGGATCGTGACGCCGTGCTTCACGACGTCCTTCCCGGCCTCGGTCAGGGCGCAGTTCCCGCCCTGGTCGGCCGCCAGGTCCACGATCACCGAGCCGGGCTTCATCTTCTTCACGTCGTCCTCGGCGATCAGCATCGGCGCCTTGAGGCCGGGGACGCGCGCGGTGGTGATGATCACGTCGGCGTGCGGGATGCGCGCGCGGAGGAGTTCCTGCGCCTTGGCGCGGGCCTCCTCCGAGAGCGCCTTCGCGTAGCCCTGCTCGTCCTGCGTCTCCTCCTTCGAGAGCGTCGGCCCGACGAACTTCGCGCCGAGACTCTCGACCTCCTCCTTCACGGCCGGCCGGATGTCGTACCCCTCGACCACCGCGCCGAGGCGACGCGCGCTCGCGATCGCCTGGAGGCCCGCGACGCCCGCGCCGATCACGAGCACGCGCGCCGGCGCGATCGTGCCGGCCGCCGTCACGAACATCGGGAAGAAGCGGGGCGACGTGAGCGCCGCCATCAGGGTCGCCTTGTAGCCGTCGGCGGTCGCCATGGAGGAGAGGGCGTCCATTCGCTGCGCGCGCGTCGAGCGGGGCACCAGGTCCATGCTGAACGCCGAGACCTTCCGCGCCGCGAACGTCTTCACGACGTCGAGCTCAGCGTTCGGCTTGAGGAAGGAGATGTAGACCGCGCCTTCGCGCGGGAGCTCGGCTTCGTGCCTTCCGCCCGGCCCGTTCGCCTGGGGCGGCATCAGCTTCAGCACGACGTCCGCATCCTTGTAGAGGGAGGCCGCATCGGAAACGATGGCCGCGCCGGCGGCTTCGTAGGCGGCGTCGGGGTGGTACGCGTTCGCGCCGGCGCCCGCTTCGACGATCACGTCGAGGCCGGCGGCCTTGAGCTGTTTGACCGAATCGGGGATGACGGCGACGCGCCGTTCGCCCTGGCCCGTTTCCTTGGGAATCGCTACCTTCACGCGTGTCGTTCCTGAGTTCCGTGTGTCGATTCGACAACCGTCCGGCCGAGGACACTACCAGAAAGGAACCGCTTGTGAAAAAAATAACGCGCGTTCGGCGATCCTCCGGTGGTCCCATGTCCCGCTCCGACCGAAGGCTACGTACGGGGGCGAAACGCCGCGCTCGACGCGGCTCGGTGAGCCCCGAGACCCGCGCGTACATCCGGAAGACCGAGGCGTATCGCGCCGGGCGCGCGCCGCTTTCGATCATGAAGGGGCACGCCGCCCGGCTCGAGCGCGCGATCCGCGGCCTGAGCGGAGCGCAGCTCCGGCGCCGGCCCGCGAAGGGGAAGTGGTCGATCGCCGAGATCCTCGGGCATCTCGTCGATACCGAGATCGTGTACGGCTACCGGTACCGGATGGAGCTCGCGCAGCCGGGCTCGCCGATCCCGGGCTACGACCAGGCGGGCTGGGCCGCGACGTTCACGCGGCGGCGCCGCGAGCCGAAGAAGATGATCGAGCAGATCCGCGCGCTCCGCGCGGTGAACCTCGATCTGGTGACGAGCGTGCCGCGGTCGTGGTGGAAGCGGTACGGCTGGCACAGCGAGCGGGGACGGGAATCGGTGCAGCGGACGCTCGAGCTGATCGCGGGGCACGACCTCAACCACCTGGACCAGATCCGCGCGATCCGGAAGAAATACGGGTGGTGAGAAGGGGCGGGCACGGAGGGGGCTAGCCCCGGGGAGCCGCGCGAGGATAGGAAGACTTTCGACCCATTGCCTCGGGGCGCCGCGGGGCGCATGATCAGTGCGCGCTCGGACGACGGCTTGCCCGTGCGCCATCCCCTCGGTGCCGGTGAAGCCGCTTCGAGGCTCGATCATGTACGCCACGCTCGGGCCGCTCCTGCTTCGTGGGGTGCTGGCCACTACGTTCCTGCTCGCCCTGTCGCTTCCCGCGCCACGGCTGGCCGCGGATCCGATCAACTTCTCGGAGCCAACGCCCACGTCGGATGCGACCACTCCGTTGACGACGAACCGAATCTCGATCGCCGACCCGGCGCTCCGGGCCGAGAGCAGTCCCGGGCGAGTGGAGATCGCGCCGTACGGCGAATTCGAGGACAAGCTCGCGAGCCGGCCCGGCGGGTATCTCGCGGTCCGGTTCGACCTCTTCTTCGACGTTCGCTATACGATCACCGCGATCCGGTTCCCGTCGTACACCTATGATGGCGCGCCGGCGACGTTTCCGAGC
>JBLMXB010000131.1:0-4475 GCA_050257555.1 Hyphomicrobiales bacterium
GGTCGTCGTCTCGGTCGAGGCAGGGAGCTCGGCGGGAGCATCGTCCCGGGCGTCCTTGCCCGTGACCGAGTCCTTGAACTCACGCATGCCCGTCCCGAGGGACCGGCCGATCTCCGGGAGCCGCTTCGCGCCGAAGAGCAGCAGCGCGAGCAGGAGCAAGAGGATGATCTCCCAAGGGCCAATGTTCGGCATGCCGGCGATGGTAGCTGGTTTCCGGGGGACCGGACAGGGCACGCCGGAAACAGGCCCTGTCGCTAGACTGGGTCTGCGAGCGTGACGGGGGAAGACCGGCCTCCGCGGCTCCGACTCTCAACGATGGCAACACTCGAGCTCAAGAACCTGCACGTCGCCCTGGATGACGGCACCGAGATCGTCAAGGGCGTCGACCTCGTCGTGTCCTCGAACGAGGTGCACGCGATCATGGGCCCGAACGGCTCCGGGAAGTCCACCCTCTCCTACGCGATCATGGGCCACCCGGCCTACGAGATCACCGAGGGCCGGATCCTCCTCGACGGCGAGGACATGACCGAGGCGGCGGCCGACGAGCGGGCGCAGAGGGGCCTGTTTCTCGCGTTCCAGTACCCGCACGCGATCCCGGGCGTGACGGTGACGAACTTCCTGCGCTCCGCGATCAACTCGGTCCGCAAGGCGCGCAACGACGGCGTCGACGACCCGATCCCGGTGAAGGAGTTCCGCACGGAGATGCTCGCGCAGATGGACCGGCTGCGGGTCAGCCGCGAGCTCGCGTCGCGCTACCTGAACGACGGCTTCTCCGGCGGCGAGAAGAAGCGGGTCGAGATCCTGCAGATGGCGATGCTGAAGCCGCGGATCGCCGTCCTCGACGAGACCGACTCCGGCCTCGACATCGACGCGCTGCGCATCGTCGCGAGCGGCGTCCAGCAGCTGATCGGCCCTTCGATGGGCGCGCTCGTGATCACGCACTACCAGCGGATCCTGGACTACATCACGCCCGACTTCGTGCACGTCTTCGTCGGCGGCAAGATCGTCGAGGAGGGCGGGCCGGATCTGGCCAAGAAGCTCGAGGCGCAGGGGTATGCGGCCTTCGGGGAGGAGGCAGCCTGATGACGGATCAGATGACCGGCGTAGGCTCGACGGAGCCGGCAATGAGCGCAGGCGCCGGCTTGGCCGGCGCCGGAGCGGGCCTCACCGAGACCGAAGTGGTCAAGGGGATCGGCTCCGACTACGAGATCAAGTACGGCTTCCACGTCGCCGAGGACTACTTCTTCAAGTCCGGGCGCGGCCTCTCCCACGAGCTCGTCGACGCGATCTCCTCGCACAAGGGCGAGCCCGACTGGATGCGGAAGTTCCGGCACAAGAGCCTGGACTACTTCCTCGCGCGGCCGATGCCGAAATGGGGCGGCAACCTCGCCGACATCGACTTCGAGAACATCTTCTACTACATCCGCCCGACCGAGAAGCAGGCCGACAAGTGGGAGGACCTGCCGGCCGACATCAAGGACACCTGGGACAAGCTCGGCATCCCCGAGGCGGAGAAGAAGTACCTCGCCGGCGTCGGCGCGCAGTACGAGTCCGAGGTCGTCTACCACAAGCTCCAGGAGGAGCTCACGCGGCAGGGCGTGATCTTCCTCGACACCGACACGGCGCTGCGCGAGCACGAGGACCTCGTCCGCGAGTACTTCGGGAGGACGATCCCGCCGAACGACAACAAGTTCGCGGCCCTGAACTCGGCCGTCTGGTCGGGCGGGTCGTTCATCTACGTGCCCAAAGGGGTGAAGATCGATTTTCCGCTGCAGGCCTATTTCCGCATCAACGCCGAGAACATGGGCCAGTTCGAGCGGACGCTGATCATCGTCGACGAGGGCGCGTACGTGCACTACGTCGAGGGCTGCACCGCCCCGATCTACGCGTCCGACTCGCTCCACGCGGCCGTCGTGGAGATCATCGTGAAGCCGGGCGCGCGGTGCCGGTACACCACGATCCAGAACTGGTCGAACAACGTCTACAACCTGGTCACGAAGCGGGCCGCGGCCTACCGCGACGCCACGATGGAGTGGGTCGACGCGAACCTCGGCTCGAAGCTGACCATGAAGTACCCGAGCGTCTACCTGATGGAGCCGGGCGCGCACGCCGAGATCCTCTCGATCGCGTTCGCCGGGAAGGGCCAGCACCAGGACGCCGGCGGCAAGGCGGTTCACGCCGCGTCGCGGACCACGTCGAACGTGGTCTCCAAGTCGATCAGCAAGGACGGCGGGCGGGCCGGCTACCGCGGCCTCGTCAAGGTCGCGAAGGGCGCCGTCGACTGCAAGTCGACCGTGCGCTGCGACGCGCTCCTCCTGGACGAGGCGTCCCGCTCCGACACGTACCCGTACATGGAGATCGAGGAGGACCGGGTCTCGATCGGTCACGAGGCGACCGTCTCCAAGATCGGCGACGAGCAGCTCTTCTACCTCATGAGCCGCGGCATCACCGACGTCGAGGCGACGGCGATGATCGTGAACGGTTTCATCGAGCCGATCACGAAGGAGCTTCCGATGGAGTACGCGGTCGAGATGAACCGGCTGATCCAACTGCAAATGGAGGGCTCGGTCGGCTGAGCGCCGCCGACGGCCCCGACGAATGGGAGAGCACGTGAGCCAGTCCGAGACGATGACGCGCCCCGACACCGCGAAGGCGGCGGACGCGCCCCTTCCCCCGCTTCCGGCGAAGCTGGCCGCGATGCGCGAGGACGCGATCCGCGACCGCGCGACGCGCGACGGGGAGCCCGAATTCCTGATCCGCCGCCGCGCCGCCGCGTGGGCGCACGCGATCGCCACGCCGTTCCCGGCGCGCACCGAGGAGCTGTGGCGCCGGACCGACCTGTCCGGCCTCCAGTGGGACGCGGTCCGCTTCGAGCACGATCCGCATCCGGCGGCGCGCTCGGTGGCCGACCTGCCCGCGGCGCTGCGCGACGAGATCGGGCCCGCGGCGGAGCGCTCGGCGCTCGCCGTGACGCTCGACGACACGGCGGTCCTGGTGGAGGTGGACGAGGCGCTCGGGAAGGCCGGCGTCACCGTGGCGCCGATCGGCGACGCGGCCAAGGCGTCGCCGGCTCTGGTCGAGCGGCTCCTCGGCGCGACGGTGCGCCACGACGAGAGCCGCTTCACGGCGCTCGAGGCCGCGCTCGGCCGGGGTGGCCTTCTGATCCACGTGCCCGCGGGAGTCGCGGTGGAGCGGCCGATCCGGCTCCTCCTCTCGCGCAGCGTCCCCGACCTCGCCGTCTTCCCGCACGTGATCGTCGCGCTCGACCGCGGCGCGCGCGCGTCGGTGATCGAGGAGTACTTCTCGCCCGGCGAGCCGGGCGTCGGCGTCGTGGTGCCGGTGACCGAGGTCACGGTCGGCGAGGGCGCCGACCTCCATCTCGCGACGCTCCACCGCTGGGCGGGGAACGTCCACCACTTCGGCGCGGAGCGGGTCCGCATCGGGCGCGACGCGCGCTTCCACTGGACGTTCGCCGGGCTCGGCGGGAAGCTGGTCAAGGCGGACATGGAGATGCATCTGGAGGGCGAGGGATGCGAGGGCAAGTTCTCGGGCTGCTACTTCGGGAACGAGCGCCAGCATTTCGACTTCCACACGTTCCAGAACCACGTGGTCGGGAACTCGGTCAGCGACCTCCTCTTCAAGGGGGCGCTCCGCGACCGGGCCCGCACCGTCTATCAGGGGCTGATCCGCGTCCACAAGAACGCGCAGCGCTCGGACGCGTACCAGGCCAACCGGAACCTGATCCTCTCGAGCCAGGCGCGGGCCGACTCGATCCCGAGCCTCGAGATCGAGGCGAACGACGTCCGCTGCACGCACGGCGCGACGGTCGGCCAGGTCGACGAGGAGCAGCTCTTCTACCTCATGGCGCGCGGCCTGAGCCGCCTGGACGCCGAGCGGCTCATCATCGCCGGGTTCTTCGAGCCGGTGCTCGAGCGGATTCCCTCGGAGTCGCTCCGGACGCTGGTGACCGAGGCGATCGAGCGGAAGGCGGGAGGGTGAGATGAAAGCGGTCGCTCCGGAACGGCCGGTGGACTTCGCCGCGCTCCGGAAGGACTTTCCGATCCTCGAGCGGACGGTCTACGGGAAGCCGCTCGTCTACCTCGACAACACCGCGACCACGCAGAAGCCGCTCGCGGTGCTCCGGGCCGTCGAGGACTACTACCGGCGCACGAACGCGAACATCCACCGCGGCGTCTACCGCATGGCGGAGGAGGCGACCGAGGCGTACGAGAACGTGCGCCACACGGTCGCCCGGTTCGTGAACGCCCGCTCGGCGCGCGAGGTCGTCTTCACGCGCGGCACCACCGAGGCGATCAACCTGGTCGCGTACGCCTGGGGCCGCCGGAACGTCGGTCCGGGCGACGTGATCGTGCTGACCGAGATGGAACACCACTCGAACATCGTCCCCTGGCAGATCCTCGCGGAGGAGAAGGGGGCGAAGATCCGGTGGATCCCGGTCACCGAAGAGGGGCGGC
>JBLMXB010000132.1:0-10598 GCA_050257555.1 Hyphomicrobiales bacterium
CCCAGCCGAAGGCGACGTCGTAGATCTCGGGGCGGTGGTAGAGGACGCCGCCCGGGCCGGGCGGCGCCGTGTCCGCGGCGTCGCGGCTCATGCTCCTCCCTGGAAGCGGAGACGGGGCGGCGTCCGAAGACGTCGCCCCGCTCGAAGCGTCACGTGCTGTGGTTCGCTCGGCTGCTTAGGCCTTGCGGACGTTCGCCGCCTGCAGACCCTTCGGTCCGCGGACGATGTCGAACTCCAGCCGCTCACCTTCTGCGAGCGTCTTGAAACCCTCGCCCAGGATCGCCGAGTAGTGAACGAAGACGTCCTCGCCACCCTCCTGCTGAATGAACCCAAAGCCCTTCGCTTCGTTGAACCACTTCACGGTTCCAGTCGCCACTGATGCAACTCCTTCACTGACGGGGCGGATGCCCCTTCTACGACCGCCTCGAGGGCGGCTCGCCCGGCCACCTTGGTCGGGCCTCCGGGCGACGCTTCGCCCGGATACAAAAAAAGCCGCAGAATGCTTCCTGCGGCGTTGAACACACCTACGTGCTTCCACCAACCAGCAGGCAACTGTCCGAGAGTATCGGCCGGAGCGGTCCCGAAGTAAAGCACTATTTTTCGACCCCCCGTGCCCCTCGGCCGGCGCCGGGTTCGCCCGGGACCGCCGCCCCGTCCCAGGCGACCCGGAGGAGCCGCGTGCGGATCGTCCCCGCCTTCCGGGGTCCCTCGACGCGCCAGGTCATGGCGATCGCGCCCGCGCCCGGAACCCGATAGGACCCCTCGTACCGATCGGGGCCGCAGCGGTGCGTCCCGGCCAGCGCCCCTCCGGCGCCGGCCTCGAGCCGGACGAACGGGCGCGCCGTGCCCGGATCGAACGCCTCCTCGCCGTCGGCGAAGTAGAGCGCGAGGACCGCGCCGGGCTCGTCGCGGAGCCAGGTGCTCCGCGTGGCGCGCACGGTGCGGCCGCCGATCGTGAGGAGCCCTTCCTCGGCGTAGAGCGCCACGTTTGGACCGCACGCGATCACGCGCGCGACGCCGCGGAACCGCGCCGCGCCGCCCCCGCGCGTGAAGGAGACGCGGCGCACCAGGGTCCAGATCCCGATCCAGTCCCTCGTCGCGAGTCCCGTCCGATCCGCTGCGTTCGATGCGAACCCGATCACGCGATCACGATAGCACCGCCGCGCTTCCCGCCGCGACCGCGGCATGATACCTTGCGGGCGGATCGCCGCCCGACGATTCCGCCGCGGCGACGACGGCGACGGAGAGACCGCATGGAAGAAGCCCCGCTCCGCATCGGCATCCTGTACGACGAGTGGCACGAGACGGCGGAGGAGCCGCCCGCCGCGGAGCCGCCGTCCCCCGCATCGGGACGCCGCAAGCGGAAGCGCGAGAGGACCGACCGCGAGGAGGTGTTCGACGCGCTCCGGAAGGCGGGCCACGAGCCGAAGTACCTCCGCCTGGACGGCCGCGCCCGCTCGCTGACCGCGCTGGCGCGGACGGACGTAGACGTGATCTTCAACCTCACCGAGAGCTACGCCGGCGACGACACGAAGGACATCCACCTCGCCGCGTACCTCGAGCTCCTCGGGCTCCCCTTCACCGGCTCCGGACCCGGCGGGCTCCACCTGGCGCAGGACAAGGCGGTCGCGAAGCGCCTCTTCACGTTCCACGGGATCCGGACCCCGCGCTTCGCCGCGGTCTACCAGGGACGCCTCGACTGGTCGCACGACGTTCAGTTCCCCGTCATCGTGAAGCCGAAACGGGAGGACGGCTCGATCGGCATCCAGTTCAACGCCGTGGTCGGCTCGATCAAGGAGCTGATGGAGCGGATCGACGCGCTCCACGCGAGCCTCGACTCGCCCGTGCTGATCGAGGAGTACATCGAAGGGCGCGAGCTCTACGTCGCCGTGCTCGGCAACGACCCGCCGCAGGCGCTCCCGATCGTCGAGCTGAACCTCGACGACCTCCCGGAGGGGACGCCGCGGATCGCGGGGACCGAGGTGAAGTGGGAGCGGGGCACGGTCGCGTACAAGCGGACGAAGCTCCGGCTGCCGGACGATCTCTCGGAGGAGCAGACGGCCGAGATCCAGGACACGGCCGTGCGCGCGTGTCGGGCGCTCGAGGTCCGCGACTACGCCCGCGTCGACATCCGGCTCCGGGCCGACGGGGCGGTGTACGTGCTCGAGGTGAACCCGAATCCCTGGCTCCACTCGACGGCCGAGTTCGCGCTGGCGGCCCGGGCGTCGGGACGCGACACCGGCACCCTGGTCCAGGAGATCCTCGGCATGGCGGTCGCCCGTTCCCGGGCCCGGCAGGCGGCGCTCGCGTCGAGCCGCTGACGGTCCGTTCCAACCCCCGCCCCGCCGCGGGGGATCCAAGTCCCGTATGGGAGTCGCCTTGACAGGCCCGCTGCGTTTCCGGAACATCGCGTCCGCCAATGACGTACTGACCGTGTCCCCCGCCACGTTTCCCACCGTTCACGAAGGAGACAACCGATGATGCCAGTGGAGGTTCGCCGCCGTCCGCGGATCCGTCGCGCACTCGCGCGCGGGGGGCGGGTAGGCGCCGCGCTCGTCCTCGTCGCCCTCGCGGCCCTCGCCTTCCAGGCCCCCGCCGCGCGCGCGGGCGTCAAGCCGCCCCAGGTCAAGCTCGACTACGAGAAGTACACGCTCCCGAACGGCCTCGACGTGATCCTCCGCGAGGACCACCGCCTGCCCAACGTCGCGGTGAACATCTGGTACCACGTCGGGCCGGCGAACGAGACCCCGGGACGGACCGGCTTCGCGCACCTGTTCGAGCACATGATGTTCCAGTCCTCCGGCCACGTCGGCGAGGACGAGTTCTGGAAGGACCTCGAGGGCGCGGGCGCGTCGTTCATCAACGGCTCCACCGATTTCGACCGGACGAACTACCTCGAGGACATCCCCGCCGGCGCCCTCGAGCGGACCCTCTGGCTCGAGAGCGACCGGATGGGATTCCTCCTCGACCGCCTCACGGCCGCGTCGCTCGCGAACCAGCAGGACGTGGTCCGGAACGAGCGGCGGCAGAGCGTCGAGAACGCGCCGTACCAGCTCCCCGAGGAAGAGATGTGGCACATGCTCTTCCCGCCCGGGCACCCGTACTACGCGGACGTCATCGGCTCCCACGCGGACGTCCAGGCGGCGAAGGTCGAGGACGTGAAGGAGTTCTTCCGCCGCTACTACTGCCCGAACAACGCCTCGCTGGTCATCGTCGGCGACATCGACAAGGCGAAGACCAAGGCGCTGGTCGAGAAGTACTTCGGCTCCCTTCCGCGCGGGAAGGACGTGCCGGCGATCACCGCCACGACCCCGCCGATCACCTCCGAGCGGCGGAAGGAGATGACGGACAACGTCCAGCTGCCGCGGATCACCATGGCGTGGATCACGTCGCCGATCTTCAAGCCGGGCGACGCCGACGCCGTCGTCGCGGCCAACATCCTCGGCCAGGGCCGGGCGAGCCGCCTCTACAAGACGCTGGTCTACGACAAGCAGGTCGCCCAGAACGTGAGCGTGGATCAGCAGTCGCTCCAGCTCGGATCGGTCTTCACGGTCCAGGCGACCCTGAAGCCCGACCAGAAGCCGGCCGACGTCGAGAAGCTGATCGACGCCGAGCTGACACGCTTCGCGACCGAGGGACCGACCGAAGCCGAGGTCGACGCGGCGCAGAACTCGATCTACTCGCAGGCCGTGTTCAGCGTCGAGCGGATCGGAGGCTTCAGCGGCCTCGCCGACCGGATGAACGAGTACAACCAGTTCCAGCACGACCCGGGCTACCTGAACAAGGATCTCGCCCGGTACGCGGCCGTGACGCCGGCGTCGGTGAAGGCGTTCGCCGCGTCGCAGCTCCGGAAGGACGCGCGCGTGGTGGTGACGGTGACCCCGGGCGACAAGGAGAAGACGGACGATCCGCCGGCGCCGCCCAAGCCGGAGGACACGGAGAAGCCGGTCGTCTCGGCCCAGCCGTGGCGCAGCACGATGCCGGGCATCGGCGAGGCGCCCCACGCGTCCCTCCCGACGCCGAAGCGGTTCACGATGCCAAACGGGCTCTCGGTCTACTTCGTCGAGTCCCACTTCCTGCCGATCGTGTCGGCCAACTTGGTCTTCCGCTCCGGGAGCGCCGTCGATCCGCAGAGCGAGCCGGGCCTCGCGTCGTTCACGGCCGGCATGCTCGACGAGGGCACGGACAAGCGCGACGCGCTCGCGATCGCCGACCAGATGCACGCGCTCGGCGCGTCGCTCCACACGAACGCCGCGACCGACGGGACCGGCGCCTCGACGGCGTCGCTCAAGCAGAACGCGTCGAAGGCGCTCGCGATCTTCTCGGACGTCGTGCTCCACCCCGCCTTCCCCGAGAAGGAGCTGACTCGCGTCCGGAACGAGCGGCTGACGCAGCTCCTGCAGCAGCGGGACCAGACGTTCGGCACCGCGGTCCGCGTGATGAACGCGTGCCTCTTCGGCCCGACGCATCCGTACGGGCACACGACGCTCGGGACGGAGGCCTCGCTCAAGCAGATCTCGCGGGACGACCTCCGGTCGTTCTACCAGAAGTACTACTCGCCGAAGAACGCCGCGCTCGTCCTCGTCGGGGACATGACCGAGGCGGACGCGAAGAAGCTCGCGACCGACGCGTTCGGATCGTGGCAGGGCGCCGAGACTTCGGTCGCGCCGCCGCCGCTCGGCGCCACGACGGGCTCGCGGCTCGTGCTGGTCGACAAGCCGGGCGCGAAGCAGTCGGCGGTGCTCGCCGGCCAGATGGGCGTCGCGCGCTCCGACCCCGACTACGAGAAGCTCGACGTCATGAACACCGTCCTGGGCGGCCTCTTCTCGAGTCGGATCAACATGAATCTGCGCGAGGACAAGGGCTACTCGTACGGCGCCTTCTCGTTCGTCGGACAGAATCGGGGCGTCGGCCCGCTGATGGCGGGCGCGGCGGTCCGCTCCGACGTGACCGGCCCGTCGATCGAGGAGATCCTGAAGGAGATCCAGAAGATGAAGGACGCCGGCGTGACCGACGACGAGCTCAAGCTCGCGAAGGACTCGATCACGCGGTCGATCCCGGCGAACTTCGAGACGTCCGGGAGCACGGCGGGGACGCTGGCGCAGATCTACCTGTTCGACCTGCCGCTCGACTACTACCAGACGCTCCCGGGCCAGGTGGACGCGATCACGAAGGACGACGTCCTCCAGGCCGCGCAGAAGCACCTGACGCCCGACCGGATGGTGGTCGTGGTCGTCGGCGACAAGAAGGTCGTGGCGCCGCAGCTCTCCAAGCTCTCGCTCGGCGCGGTCGCGTACCGCGACGCCGACGGGAAGGAAGTGACGGAGGCGCCCGCGGCGAACTGACCGCGCGATCGGCCGAACATCGCTCCGAACGAATCGGGGCCGCCCGAACCCGGGCGGCCCCGTTCTTCGTTCCCGGTCGCGCGGCGGAGCGGATCTAGCCCGCGGCCCCGCCCGCTCCCGACGCCGACGACACCGCGACGCCGCCCCGGCGGGCCAGGTACTCCTCGACGAAGAGGAGCCCCTGCTCGCCCGCGCGGCGCACGATGCTGAGCAGCGTGTCCATGCTGGCGACCTCTTCGAGCTGCTCGTTCACGAACCACTGCAGGAAGTGACGGGTGATGTGGTCGTTCTCCTTGATCGCCAGATCGACCAGGCCGTTGATCTGCTTCGTGACCGTCTCCTCCCAGTCGAGCGACAGCTTCACCGCCTCCTCGGCGGTCTTGAACGCCGCCCTCGGGGCCGGGATCGCCGGGATCGCGACCCGAGCGCCGGCGTCGACCACGTAGTGCAGCAGCTTGAGCGCGTGCTCGCGCTCCTCGTCGGCCTGCTTGAAGAAGTGACTCGACAGCTCCGGGAGACTCTCGCTCCCGAAGTGCGCGCCGATCGCGTTGTACTGGAGCATGGCGCCGAATTCATGGCCGATCTGCGCGTTGATCGCACCGGCCATCTTCTTGCTGATCAGCATGGAACGCTCCTCGGGATACGGGTCACTGCCCTTGCGACGACGCGCCGCGTCCCGAGGACGAGCCGTCCGACGCCGCGAGGGCCATCGACTTCTTGGGATCGAGCAGGCGGATCTCCCGGTCGCCGGCCTTCGTCGGATCGGCCCCGTCGACGATCAGCTGCTTTACCTGCGCCACCGTCAGCTTGGGATGCACGGCCCAGAGCTGCCCCGCGAGGTTCGTCACCTGCGGCGCCGCCATGCTCGTGCCGCTCAGCTTCATCCGCTCGCCGCCGGGGATGTAGCTCTCCACCTCGTAGCCGCTCGCGTAGACGTCCACGTTGCCGAAGCTGGTGAACGACGTCTGGTCCCCCGCCTGGTCCACCGCGCCGACCACGATCACGTTCGGCATCTTGAACGAGCTCGGGAAGACCTCGTCGAACTTCACGTCGTTGTCCGAGTTCCCCGCCGCGATGCAGAAGAGCGTGGTCGGAGCCTTCGTGATGGCGTCCTGGAGCGCCTTGTACCCGATGTCGTAGATCTGCCGCGCGAGCGCCTTCCGCTCGTCCGGCGTCCCCTCGAAGTGGTTCTGCTCGAGGGCACGGTCGATCGACTTGAGGTCGCCGCCCCAGCTCATGTTCACGGCGCGGGCCCCATGGCCGTTCAGGTACTGCACGGTCTGGACCATCGCGTCGGCGTCCTTCTTCGCCTGCTCGATCGTCGGCTTCTCGGGAATCAGGTGGTAGTCGAACGTGATGCGGGCCCCGATCAGCCGGATCGCGGGGTTGCCGCGCGCCGCGATGCCGGAGACGTGCGTGCCGTGGGCGTACTGCGAGAAGTGGGAGATCCCCTCGATGAACGGCTTCACCTGGTCCTGCGGGAGGCTCGCGAGGTGCTTCTTGATCGCCTGCGCCTCGGGGGTATCGAGGTTCGCCTGCAGGTCCTCGAGCCCCTTCATGTACTGCTTGTCCTGGTCGATGTTCGGCCCCAGGTCCTCCTTCGGGATCAGGAGGCCGGTGGTCGGATCGGAGTGGAGCGTGTACGCGATGCCGTTCACGTCGTCCACGAAGCCGTTCTTGTCGTCGTCCTTCCCGTCGGCCTTCTCCTTCGGGTTCACCCAGAGGTTCTTCGGGAAGAGCGAGACGTCGACGCCGGAGTCCCAGATGCCGATCACGACCGGCGTGAGCTTCGCGCCCGGATCGAGCGTCACCTCGCGCGCCGCCCAGATGTCCGGCTTCTTCGTCTCCGGGTGCGCGTCGAGCGCCGCCGCGTAGACGCCGGCGATGTCCTGCTGGTACGGCAGGTAGTACTGGATCGTGTATGCGGCGCCGAGGAGGCTGCCCGCGAAGTCCTGGCTCAGCTTGCCGGACGCCGCCACGATCGGATCGATCGTCGTCGTGATCTGCCCGAGGATCAGGTTCTTCGAGAGGATCTCGGCGCGGCTCTTCGCCTGCTTGATCGACTCGCGCACGTCGTCGAACGGGAGCGCGGCGATCGCCTGGGTCAGGTCGTCCTTCAGCGCCTGGTGCGCCTGGTCGGGCGCTGCCTTCATCGCGGCGATCGTCGCGTGGGTGAGGAGCCCGGTCATGAGCTTGTCGGCCGGCTTCTCCTCGAGGCCCTTGATCTGGGCCGCGAACGCGAGCGCGTCGTCCCAGCGCTTCTGGAGCATCGCCACCGTGAGCTGCGTCCCCGCGAAGCGCTTGAGGGTCGTCTTGTCCTGGATGTCGTACGTGTCGAGGTCCTTCTTCACGTCGGCGTCGACGCGCGCCGCGAGGTCGAGGATCGCGGCGGAGTTCTCGATCATCTCGCTCGGCTTCCCGGAGATGTCGTACGTGTGGGTCGGGAGGTCGGCGAGCTTCTCGATCTTGATCTTCTCGGCCGCGGCGGCACGGCCGCCGAGCGGCAGGGCCACGAGACCGGCGAGGACCGCGAGGCCGAGGATCAGCCGAAGGAAGGAATATCGGGACCGCATCGTGTTTCTCCTCGAGTTCGAGATGGAGGGGGCCGGAGCCCGTGGGGGGCGGCGGCGTAGACGCCCACAGCATATCCCAGGCGGCAGGGGTTGGGAACGGTCTCGGGGTGGGACCGGGTGGAACCCGGCCTCCCGTCCCGTCGTACTGAGGGCGCCCCGCGTCGACCGGCCACGCCGGCCGCCTCCCCGCCCCGACCGCGGGCGCGATCCGCCGAGGACCGGCTCGGACACCAGGGATTCAAGCTCGTGGAGGGCAACGCATGCCGCGCCATCTCGCGATCGGTGTACTGGCACTTCTCTTCGGATCGACGGCGCTCGCCCAGACGCCCGGCCCCCTGTCGATCCCCGCGGACACCACCCACTGGGAGCTCGAAGGTCACGCCGAGGTGACCGAGCACGGCGGACGCCCGTGCCTCTTCCTCCAGGGCGGCGCCGCGACGCTCAAGGACTTCGAGATGCGCGACGGCGTCATCGACGTGGACGTCTCGACGACCGTCTCCCCTTCCGTCCGCGGCTTCGTCGGTCTCCTCTTCCGGATGACCGGAGACGGGGAGACGGCCGAGTGGGTCTACCTCCGCCCGCACAAGTCCGGGCTGCCCGACGCCATGCAGTACACGCCGATCCTCCACACGGGGGCGAACTGGCAGATCTACAACGGTCCCGGGTTCACGGGGGCGGTCGCCATCCCGAACGAGACCTGGTTTCACCTGCGGCTTCGGGTCGAGGGCGCCCAGGCGACGCTCTACGTCGGGGACATGGAGAAGCCCGCGCTCGTGATGAGCGACCTGAAGAGCGGTGCCACCCGCGGGCAGGTGGCGCTCTACGTGCTGGCCGGTCCGACCTACTTCTCGAACTTCACGGTGCGGACGACGCCCGACGCGCCGATCGTGCGGCACCTCCCTCCGATGCCGGCGAACACGCTGACCCGATGGAGCCTGTCGCCGTCGTACGACGCGCTCGCGCGGGACGTCGAGCGTCCGCTCTCGGCGGCGGAGCGCGACACGATCCCCTGGCAGGACGTCGAGGCGGAGCCGCCCGGCTTCGTGGTCCTCTACCGGTACCTGCAGGCGCCGCACCTCCGCGTCTCCTTCGAGCACGACTTCTCGAAGCGCCTGGAGCCGCAGCCCGGCACGAGGGTCGTGTACGCGAGGACCCGGATCGACGCGGACCGCGATCAGGTGCGGAAGCTCCTCCTCGGCTACAGCGACGAGGTCAGCGTGTTCCTGAACGGCCGCATCCTCTTCCGCGGGCGAAGCGCCCAGAACTTCCGCGATCCGGGCTTCCTCGGCATCGTCAATCCCGAGGACGACGCCGTCTACCTCCCCCTGAAGCGGGGAGCCAACGACCTGCTCCTCGCGGTGAGCGAGCTCGGCGGCGGATGGGGGTTCATCTGCCGGCTGGAGCCTCCCGTGCGCTGAGGGGCGACGTGCGGGAGTCCCGGAGATGAAGTCGCGTAGGCCCCCTACAGTTCACAGGCCAAGGAAAGCTAACGGCATATTGATCTGATCGAACGAAACTGGGAAGCGCTCCCGATTCGCCGGTTCCAGGTCCACCATGAAGAAGTGATCCCGCGCCTTCTCGAACTCGGGTTGGAGTCCATCGACGAGCGCACGGGTGATGCTCTCGCGCCGAGCTTGGATCTCGCCCGCGTGCATCGCGCGCGAGCCGCGCGAGTCGCGCTCCAGCCGTTCCATGCGCCGAACGACCTCCTCAGGCGAGAGCCGGGTGTCCACGTAATGTTGGAACGCGTCGAGGAACATCGTCTCGGAGTGGACGATCCCGTACCTCGGCGGAGCACCGGGGAGCGCATCATTCAACCGCTGTAGCGCGGCGGCTCCATCCCTCGTCCGGAACATCTCGTTGTAAAACGCCCTGAAGCTCACGGCCACGTCCCCTGCCTCGACCTCGATTGCCGTCGAGATGATCGCAAACGCCGCCGCCCGATCGTGAGTGCCGATGATGCTAATCAGGTGGATGCCCATGCATGCGGCGAGGACAACTACCAGGTTATTGCGCGAGGCGACGTTGATCGCGGTGATCGCCTCCTTCATCTCCCCCCAGGGCATGAATTCACCGGACGGGAACCCGAGGCCTTCGACCGAGCCGTGTGCGTCGATGTGGAGCATGGGTTGCCACCCACGCTCACGGCACTCTTGCTCCGCGTGCGTCAGCGCCGCGGAGAATTCCGCTTTCGTGTCCGTGCGAGCGAGCGCCGCGTGGAATTCCCGGTTGTGCTGCGTCCGCTGGGCGAACTCGTTTTCGAACAGGTCAGTGCCTGTCCTCAATTCGCCTGGAGAGAGCGCTTCGATCACGTAAATTCGATTTGAGACGTGGCTCCGTTGCGCCATGGGACCCTCGGGGCAACTGTGATGTCGATGTGGCAACGATGCCCGCGCGCTCGGCCACAACCGGCCCGCCCGACCCGACCGTCACCGTCCGTCGACAAGGGGCCATCGAAATTCGGTGGGTAGCGTCTGGTTGTGTCGCCAAATCTGGTGTCCCCAAGGGGATTCGAACCCCTGTTGCCGCCGTGAAAGGGCGGTGTCCTAGGCCGGGCTAGACGATGGGGACACACCGGGTTTCGCGATCGGCGGAGCCGCCGTCGACGCGTGAGACGCGACACTATACCGCACGGCCGCCTTCCCGCAAAGCGCCCCGCCTCCGGGCAGCGGCCCGGTCC
>JBLMXB010000133.1:0-4204 GCA_050257555.1 Hyphomicrobiales bacterium
ACGCCGCAAGGGCGCCGTCGGCGCCATGATGGATGAGTACGAGCGGGCGGCCGCCGAGCTCATGGACCTCATCCGCGGCCTCAGCGAGGAGGAGTACGAACGGACCCGCGACCGTGAGACCCAGGACGAGGGCTGTCGCTCGATCCAGACGGTCATGCAGCACGTGGTGAGCGCGACGTATGGCTACTCGATCTACATCCGCGATCTTTTCGGCGTCGCGTCGAAGCGGCCGGAGGTGCCGCTCGGATCCCGGCTCGAGACCCTGGATCGATTCCAGGCTGCGCTCGCCCACACGGTCGAGACCCTGGAAGGGAAGTGGCAGCTCACCGAACAGGAGATCATGGCCGCGAAGATCCACTCCCGGTGGGGTCAGGCCTATGACTTGGAGCAGATGCTGGAGCACGCGATCGTGCACGTGCTCCGTCACCGCCGTCAAATCGAGCGGTTCCTCACCGAGCCTCAGTTCGCGGGGACGGCGGGGAAGTAGGCCGTTTCGCACCGCGGGCCACGTCAGCATCGAGTTTCGCCAAGAACGCGCCGCCGGCCCCCGTGTCCCATCCGAACCGCTCCGGCGGAACGCGCCGTCTCAGGTATCCGAGCGTCTCGCGTGCCTCCTCGACGCGCCCCCGTTCGACTTGTGCATCGGCGAGCTGCACCAGGGCGGCGATGTAGTTCGACGCCAGGAGGTAACTCACTCGGTCCATGGAGACGGTCGTGTCGTCGAGATCGGTGTAACGCATGTGCTCGAAGAGCTGCCGTCGCAGGTGATCCACGTCCCACACCCCCGGATCCGCTGACGGAACGACCCGAAAGGCGAGGCCGTCGAGGCGCGCGAACGGCCAGAGCCAGGCGAGGTTCTTGGGCACGACCGTACAGGCCAGGTAGACCGGGCGCCTCCAGCGCAGGCGACGCAGCAGGTCCAGGATCACGCGGTCCTGCCCGAAGAGGATGCCCTCGGGATGGAACCGGACCGTGTCGGGCGGCACAACCCCAGGTGGCAACCCCAGCCCCGAGCGCGCCTCCACGACGGTCGCGACGTCGCCGTCCGCCCTGCGCGGACGGAGGGCCTCGGGCAAGGACTCGCCGGTCAGAAGTCCCCCGAAATCCGGATCTCGTCGCCGCAGCTGCGCCAGGTACGACTCCGTGTTGGCCAGCGGGAGGTTGATGATCTCCACGTCCGGGCGCACGCCCTCGACCTGCTGGAGATACCAGAGTGGAATCGTGTCGTTGTCCCCATTGGTGAGGAGGATCGCGCGACGTGGCAGCGGGTCGAGGAGGTCGCGCGCGAACGTCTCCGTGAAGCGATTCCGGGAGAGATCGCAGACGTCGTGGTTCGACCGCCATGCGAGCGCCGGCGTCGCCGCCAGCACGAGGCCGAGGCACGGCGCGATGACGCCGCCGCCCGGAAGACGCCGCGCGCCGCGGAGGGCGGCGTCGATCCCCGCGGCTACCATCGGCGCGAGGATCACCAGCGACGGCAGATAGTGCCGGTCGATCGGGCGCATGTAGTGGAGCGGCAGGTTGAAGTACACGACCGCGCCCACCCCGGCGAAGAGGAAGAGAGCCAGCCAGCCCGCGGCGAGCCGAACATCGCGGCGTAGCGCCGCGATCCACCCCACGCCCGCGAGGATCGCGGGCAAGAAGAGCATCGGCGAGAGGTTCCGCGCGAGGAAGACCCCGTAGTCGCCCATCTGCACCTTGAAGAAGCTCGCGGCCCGGGGGAAGAGCCGGAGGAGGAATCCGCCGCCCTTCGCCTCGATCGAGACGTACGACCACCATCCGGCCCACGTGCTCGGGTCCTCGACCAGGTACGAGGGACGGCGCGCGGCCAGGGGAATCAAAAGGAGGTGGAACCCGAGTCCGAGCGCGAGACCTCCACACGCGATGATGCCGGCCCGCCAATCGATTCGGCCGCGGGGTCGGCGGAGCGCCAACAGGAAGAGGGCGGCGGGGAACAGCAGCGCGTTCGTGCGGTGGACGCTCAGATCGAGGCCGAAGAGGAGGAAGATCACGAAGATCAGCAGCCGGCCCGACGATTCCGCGGGGCGGCGCCACCACGAGAGGAGCGCGACGAGGATGAGCCCCGTCCAGAGCGCGCTCAGAACGTACGGCGTGAATTGGACCGCGTAGGTCCAGGGCGTGACGCTGAACGCGAAAAGGAGCCCGGCGGTCCCGCCGGCCAGGTACTCACGGCGGCCCGGGCGGCGATCGTCGCGCGCGGACAGGTGTGCGCCGAGCCAAGCCACGACACCGACCAGCACGGCGGCCATCCATGCTGCGAACAGGTTGAGGCGGAACGCGATCGGCTCGACCACCGGAATCCGGCTCACGACCCAGCCGAGCAGCGTGAGCAGGAGGGAACCGGGGGCTCCCGGGATCCCGAGCGTCACCGCCGCGAGGGGATAGCCGCTGCCGTCCCACCACGTGATGGTCCGAGCCGCCGTGGCGGCGTAGGCGGAGAACGCCCCTACGACGGTGAAGATGGAAATCGTGGTGGCCAGCCAATCACGAGGTCGTCGCATCCATCACCTCCTGATACAACGCGGCCGGCTCCACCGGTGCCGGCTTACGCACCTCGGGTCGAGGCGCGCGCGATCATCACCTTCACGGGTTGAGCACGATCTTCCCCGTCGTCTCCCGGCTCTCGATCGCGGCATGGGCGGCGGCAGCCTCGGCGAGCGGATAGGCCCGGGGTGGGGCGATCCGGAGGGCGCCGCTCGAGAGCGCGCCCAGGAGGTCGCGGCGCGCCGCCTCGAGCCCTTCGGGGTCCCGCTCGATGTCGAGACCGAACGCTCCCACGCGGAGCGAGCGCTCGTACAGTGCGTCAATATCGATCGGCTCCGGAAGGCCGCTCGAATCCCCGTAGAACACGAGCTGCCCGTACCGAGCGAGCGCTCCCAGACTCTCCCCCTGCGTCGCGCGCCCCAGGGAGTCGAACACCAGGTCCACGCCGCGCCCGTCCGTGCGCGCGCGCGCCTCCGCCGCGAGGTTCGCGTAGCCCACGATCACCTCCGCTCCCAGCGAGGCGACGGCCGGCTCCTTCGCGGCGGCGGAGACCGCGCCGATGACGCGGATCCCCGCTCGGAGCGCGAGCTGGGCGAGGATCTGCCCCACGCCGCCGGCCGCCGCGAGCACGAGCGCCGTCCGGCCGTGCGCCGGGCCGGCGAGGCGGAGCACGCCGTGCGCGGTCAGGCCCTGCGCGGGGAGCGCGGCCATCGTCTCGAACGGAGTCTCGTCCTCGAATCGGAAGAGAGCGCTCGCGGGCACCAGGGCCGATTCCGCGTAGGTTCCGCTCGACTGGTTGGAGTAGAACGCCACGCACGCGCCCACGACACCGCGATCCACGCCGGGCCCGACGTCGACGACTACGCCCGCGGCCTCTCGGCCCGGGATCCATGGAAGGGGCGGAGGGGAATAGACGCCGCGTCGGCGCTCCGTGTCGGCGTAGTTCACGCCGACGGCCTCGATCCGCACGAGCGCCTCCCCCGCGGCGGGAGCGCCCGGCGGCTCGACTTCCTCGAGGCCCAGCACCTCGGGGCCGCCGATCGACCGCACGACGACGGCGCGCATCAGTCCCCGTTCCTCAAATGGCTGAAGCCCGAGTCCTCGCTCAGCATCTGCTCGTCGAGCCAGCGGTCGAGGACGCTCCGGCGGAACCGCCACTCCTTCCCGAGCTTCACGGCGGGAATGCGCTTCTCCTGCGCCCACTTGTAGATCGTCTGCGGCCTGAGGCGGAGGTAGTGCGCCACCTCCTCGAGCGTCAGGATTTCGTGATCGTTCGGGGGGATCGCGCCGCTCATGGCGCCGCCGGGCCTCCGCCACCAGGAGCCGCACCCCGTTCGCCCGGCCCCGCCTTGTCCGGCGGCTGATACCACTTCGGATCGCCGCCCTGTCCGCGCGTGGTCGTCGGCGCCGCTTCCTGTCCCTGTCCCCGCGCGAGCTTGTCGATCGAGTAGATCACCGCCGTATAGAAATTCCCCTCGTTGTGACGGAAGAGCTGGAACGGCCGGTCGCGATCGCCGACGAACGGCTGGAGGTTCCACGCCATCTGGATTCCGACGAACGCGAAGAGCACGGCCCAGACCTTCATGATCGTCATCGCCTTCTTCGGGTAGACGTCGCGCGTCTCGCAGGCGAACGCGAGCCCGTCGTGGAGCGCGGACATCCCGACGAGCCCCGCGCCCAGCACGATCGCCACGTGGAG
>JBLMXB010000134.1:0-7726 GCA_050257555.1 Hyphomicrobiales bacterium
CCTCGACGGCGACCGCTAGGCCTCCCTGCGCTTCTCCATCTCCACGAAGAGCGTCGTCGACTTGAAGAAGACGAGGGGGATCGCGCCGGTCGGGCCCTGGCGCTGCTTCGCCACGATGAGCTCGACCTCCTGCACGTCCGCGGGCGCCTGGGCGGGAGGCTGCGACTCCTTCGAGTCCTCCTCGGGCCGGTGCAGGAAGAGGACGACGTCCGCGTCCTGCTCGATCGCGCCCGACTCGCGGAGGTCGGAGAGCATCGGCCGCTTCGAGCCGCCGCGCGTCTCCACCGCGCGCGAGAGCTGCGACAGGGCGAGGACGGGGACCTGGAGCTCCTTCGCGAGCGCCTTCAGCGAGCGCGAGATGGACGAGATCTCCTGCTGGCGGTTCTCGGCGGTCTGCGGCCCCCGGATCAGCTGGAGGTAGTCGATCACGATCATCCCGAGCGGCACCTCGGAGACGAGGCGGCGCGCCTTCGCGCGGATCTCGAGGATGCCGATCGCGGCGGTGTCGTCGATGTAGATCGGCGCCTCGTGGAGCTGCGCGGCGGCGTTCTGGAGCCGCTTGTACTCGTCGTTGCTCGCGTAGCCGCGGCGGATCTTGTGGATGTCGACGCGCGCGTGGGAGCACATGAGCCGCTGCACCAGCGACTCCTTCGACATCTCGAGGCTGAAGACGGCGACCGTCTGCCGGTCCTTCGCCTTCGCCCGCACGGCCACGTTCTCCGCGATGTTCATCGCGAACGACGTCTTCCCCATCGACGGGCGCCCCGCGATCACCACGAAGTCGGACTTCTGGAAGCCGGCCGTCATCTCGTCCAAGTCGTAGAAGCCCGACGGGACGCCGGTGACGTGCACCTTCCGCTGGCGGTACTCCTCGATCGCGGAGTAGCCCTGGAGGACCAGCTGGCGCATCGGCTGGAAGCCGGTCCGGAGCCGCTCGTCGGAGATCGCGAAGATCTGCTGCTCGGCACGGTCGAGGAGGTCGGTGGGATCCTCGCGCTGCTCGAACGCCTCGCCGACGATCTCGGTCCCGACGTCGATCAGCCGGCGGAGGATCGCCTTCTCGTGGACGATCTTGCAGTAGTGGTCGACGTTCGACGCGGTCGCGACGTACTGGTCGAGCGTGGTCAGGTAGGAGACGCCGCCCACCGCCTCGAGCTCCCGGCGCCGCTTCAGCTCCTCGACGAGCGTGACGAGGTCCACCGCCTCGCTCCGGTCGAAGAGGTCGATCATCGCGCGCCAGAGCTTCCGGTGCGCGTCGCGGTAGAAGTCGCGCTCCTCCAGGTGCTGGATCGCGTTCGCGATCGCGTCGCGCGAGAGGAGCATCGCGCCCAGCACCGACCGTTCGGCGTCGAGCGCCTGCGGCGGGACGCGCCCGGAAGCGGCGCCGTCCGCGGCGTCGGCCGCGATCGGGCGGAGCGGCTCGCGCTCCTCGCGGGACCGGGCCGGCTTCACGCCGCGTCTCCCGCGCGCACCAGGTCGCGCACGCGCTGGAGATCGATCCACGCCTCCCGCTTGAGCGACGGATTCCGGAGGAGCGCGGCCGGATGGTACGTCGCGATCAGCGGCACGCCGCGATACGCGTACGTCTTCCCGCGCATCGAGGCCATCGTCGCCTTCGTCTCGAGGAGCGCCTGCGTGGCCGAGAGGCCGAGCGCGCAGATCACCGAGGGACGGACGAGCGCGACCTGCTGCTCGAGGTACGGGCGGCAGGACGCCACTTCATCGGCGGCGGGGACGCGGTTGTCCGGCGGGCGGCATTTGAGCACGTTGCAGATGTAGACCTCCTCGCGCTTCATCTCGATCGCCGCGATCATCTTGTTGAGGAGCTGCCCCGCGCGGCCGACGAAGGGAACGCCCTGGGCGTCCTCGTCCCGTCCGGGCGCCTCGCCCACGAAGAGGAGGCGCGCCGCGGGGTCTCCGTCGGCGAAGACGGTCTGTGTCCGCGTCTCGCAGAGGCCGCACTTCCGGCACGCCGCGACGAGGGCGCCGACCGCGGCCAAATCTTGAGGTAAATCGGTTCGCGGCGCGAGCGGTTTCGACGCGGGGAGGGAGACGCCGCCGAAGGTCGCGAGTGGCGGGGCGATCTTGGGCCTGGGCGCCTCGAATCCGGGCAGGGTCAACGCTTCGGCGCCGGCGGTCGCGGGATTCGACGCGGGATCGGGGGTCGGGACGAACCCTCCGGGCGCTGTCCCTCGCCCGCGCTCCGCGCGGGCTGCGGAGGCGCCCTCCGGGTCGTTCCGACCCCCGGTACCGGCTTCGGTTCCCTCGACCGTCAACGCCGAGGCGAGGCGCGTGCGTCCCTTCGTGCGCTCACGCTCGAGTAGGGTCCGCGTCGCGCCGGCGATCGCTCGTAGTTCCTTCCTCACGTCGTCCACCACCGCACCCCCCGTTCGTCAGCGATTCAGGAGCGTCGCGATCCGCTTCAGGATCTCCCGGGCCACGTCGCGCTTCGGTCGGAGGCCGAGCGCGGTCTTCCGGCCGTTCCGGTCGATCAGGGTCACGTCGTTGTCGTCGGAGCCGAATCCGGAGCCCTTCCGGAGCGGGTTGTTGACCGCGATCAGGTCGAGTCCCTTCCGCTTCATCTTCTCGCGGCCGCGGCGGAGCTCGTCCTCGGTCTCGAGCGCGAAGCCGATCAGCCGCTTCTTCGGGTACCGGGCCCGCACGCGCCGGAGGATGTCCTCCGTCGCCTCGAGCCTAAGCGTGAGCCCCTCGGCCTTCCGGGCGAGCTTCCGGGCGCTCGGGGCGGCGGGGGCGTAGTCGCTCACGGCCGCGGCCATCACGAGGGCGTCGGCGTCCTTCATCGCCGCCAGCACCGCCTTCGTCATCGCGGCGACCGTCATCGCTTCGGTCGTCGGGACGCCGGCCGGCGGGGGCGCGCTCGTGCGCGCGACGATCAGCCGGACGTCGGCGCCCATGGCCCGCGCCTCCTCGGCGATCGCGAACCCCATCTTCCCGCTCGAGCGGTTCGTGAGGACCCGGACCGGATCGATCGGCTCCTCGGTGCCTCCCGCCGTCACGACGATCGTGCGGCCCCGGAGCGCCTCGCGGTCCCGGCCCGCGCCGCCGCGAGCGCCCGCGCCGCGCGGCGCGAGCGCCGTCGCGCACGCGGCGACGATCGCCTCGATCGCGGCCATCCTCCCCATCCCGACCTCGCCGTCGGCCAGGTCCCCCTCCTCGGGCCCGACGAACGAGACGCCGCGCCCGGCGAGGATCCGGACGTTCGCCTGGACCGCCGCGTGCTCCCACATGGCCACGTTCATGGCCGGGGCGATCAGGACGGGGGAGCGGGTGGCGATCAGCGCGGTGGAGAGGAGGTCGTCGGCGAGGCCGTGTGCGAGCTTCCCGATCGCGTTCGCGGTGGCGGGCGCGATCAGCACCAGGTCGGCCTCGCGCGCCATCCCGATGTGCGCCATGCCGAGCGGCGAGGAGGCGGAGCCCTCGTACCAGGGCCCCGCGGTCAGCGCTTCGGGCTCGAAGAGCCCGGTCAGCACGGGGCCGCGGGTCACCGCGCGGAGCGCGTCGCGCGTCACGAACCGGCGCGCGTACCGGGTGAGGAGGACGGAGACGTGCGCGCCCGCCCGGATCAGCGCCCGTGTCAGCTCGGGCGCCTTGTAGGCCGCGACCCCGCCCGTGACGCCGAGCAGGATCCGCGCGCCGGCGAGGGCCGGTCGCCGCTCCGTCATGCGGTCACTCCTCCGGCGTCGACTCCGCCGGGGCGGACTCCTTCGTCTCGTCTTCGTCGTCCGGGGTGCCGTAGCGGTAGAGGACGTTGCCCTTCAGCGACTCCTCCAGCGCGGCGTTCGTCACCTTGCCGCCGACGTTGAGACCGGTCTGGCGCGAGAGCTCGTTCAGCCGGCGCGCCTCGCGCGCGGCGACGATGATCATCTCGTACTTGTTGGCCACCTGGTTCGATCGAAGCACGTTCGGATTGTCCACGCTCACGATTCCTCCTCTAGGGTTCACTCACGCCGGCGCGCCGGGGCCGACACCCGCACCCTCGGTCACGCGCCGCGCGCTCCGGCAGGTCTCGGCCCAGACGATGGCCAGGACCTTGCGGGACGCGACGTCGAGATCGTCGTTCACGACCGCGTAATCGTACTCCCGCCACATCGGGATCTCGCGCTCGGCGTTCGCGAGCCGGAGGCGGATCCGCTCCTCGGTGTCGGTGGCGCGATGGCGGAGCCGCGCCTCCAGCGCCTCCATGGACGGGGGCAGGACGAAGAGGAAGACGCCGTCCGGATAGGCCCGGCGCACCGCCCTTCCCCCCTGCACGTCGACGTCGAGCAGGACGTTCCGCCCGCCCGCGAGCGCCCGGTCGATCTCCGACCGGAGCGTTCCGTACCACTCGCCGTGCACCTCCGCCCACTCGACGAACTGCCCGGCGTCCACGCGGCGCCGGAACTCCTCCCGGGTCAGGAAGAAGTAGTCCTTCCCCTCCGCCTCGTGCGGGCGCCGCGCGCGCGTCGTGGCCGACACCGAGTAGTCGAACGCGGGCCCGTCCCGGAGGAGCGCCTCCACGAACGAGCTCTTCCCCGCGCCCGACGGCCCCGACACCACGACGACGAAGGGCCGGTACGTCCAGACGAGACGGGGATCGGCGTCACTCAATGTTCTGGACCTGCTCGCGCACCCGCTCGAGCTCTTCCTTCACGGCGACGACGCGCTCGACGATCGCCACGTCGTTCGACTTCGATCCGATCGTGTTGATCTCCCGGTTCATCTCCTGCAGGAGGAAGTTGAGCTTCCGGCCCGGCGCCGCCTCCTCGTCCAGGTACTTGAGGAAGTGGTCGCAGTGCGCCTCGAGCCGCACGCACTCCTCGGTGCAGTCGAGCCGGTCCGACAGGAGCGCGATCTCCTGGAGGAGCCGCTCCTCCGGGAGCTCGCTCTCGCCGATCAGCTGCCGGACCCGCTCCTTCATCTTCTCGTGCGTCTCGCGCACGCGCTCCGGCGCGCGGACGCGCACCGTGGCGACGCTCTCCCGCACCGACGCGATGCGCCCGGCGAGATCCCGCTTCAGCGCCTCGCCCTCGGTCTCCTTCGTCCGGATCAGCTCGTCCACCGCCTGCGCGACGACGCGCCGCAGGAGCTCGAGGTAGAAGTCGGGCGATCGCCCCGGCTCCTCCCACCGGAACAGGTTCGGCAGGGCGGCGAACGCGGTCACGTCCACCTCGCCCGGGAGCCCGTACTTCTGCTTGAGCGCGCGGAGGAGCTCGACGTACCGCTCGGCGGCGCGCTCGTCGACCGTCAGGACGCCCGCCGGCTCGCCTCCCTCCTCGCCGTCGGCGCCCCAGGTCGCGGAGAGCGTGATCTTCCCCCGCGAGACCCGGTCCATGACGATCTTCCGCGCCTCCGCCTCGTACGACGCCAAGGCGCGCGGGAGTCGCGCGGAAACCTCGCAGAATCTATGATTTACCGATCGGATCTCGGCTTCGAGACGGAGGCCTTCGGACGCGACCTCCCCCCGGCCGTATCCCGTCATGCTCCGGACCATGGCTGGTTGGACGAATCTCCGTCGAGGGTAAGCGGTTACTTTACCGGCGGGGCCCGGCGCCGTCAACGAGCCCGGAGCGCCTCGCGGACGAATGGAGAATCGAGTTGACCGAGTCCCCCCGCCCTTCCTAACGTGCCGTGATGCCGAATCGCCCGCAACGCAAGAAGAATCAACCGACTCCGGCGCCGGGCGGCGCTCCGCGACGCCCCGCCACGAGCCGCGCGCGCGCCCTGGCGCTGGCGGCCATCGTGCTCCTGGCGGCGATCGTCCCGTTCGCCCGGACGGTCCACTTCGGCTTCGTCTGGGACGATCCCTTCCTGATCGGCCTCCACCTCGACGTCCACGGCTTCAGCGACGTCGCGCGCATCTGGTCGACGCCGTTCGACTCGCTCCTCAAGGACACGTCGTTCAAGCGGACGTACTTCCGCCCGCTCACGCTCTTCAGCCTCGCGGCCGACCGCGCCGTCTCGGGCGACGATCCGAGCGGATTCCACCGCACGAACGTCGTGCTGTACGGCGCGACCTGCCTCTTCCTCTGGCTCCTCGCGTGGGAGCTGTCGGGACGCCCGGCCGCGGCCGCCGCCGGAGCCGTGCTCTACGCCCTCCATCCGACGCACCCCGAGAGCGTCGCCTTCGTCTCCGGACGGACCGACGTGCTGAGCGGCCTCTTCGTCTTCGCGTCGCTCTGGGCGGCGGCGCGGTACGGGCCGCGCGCGCGAACGCCCTGGCGGAAGCTCCTCCCCGCCGCACTCCTCCTCACCCCGGGCCTCTTCGCGAAGGAGGTCGCGGTCTTCGCCGTACCGCTCCTTCCGCTCGCGCTCTGGCTCCGCGACCGGAGGATCTCGGGCGGCGACCTGCTCCGCGCGTCGGGTCCGGTCGCGGCGGCGGCGGCGCTCTTCCTCGCCTGCCGGTACGCCGTGCTCGGCCCGACGCCGCTCCCGACCGTCACGCCCGTCGAGGGAGCGGTGCCGCAGATCCTGACCAGCATCGGCGCCGTGGCCCGGTACGTCCCGCTCCTCCTCTTCCCGCTCCATCTCTCCGCGCGTCACGAGGTGCCGCCCTCGACGTCGATCGACCCGATCGTGATCGCGGGGGCGCTGACGCTCCTCGCCCTCGCCGCCGGGCTCGCCGTCGCGCTAAGGCGGCGGTCGCCTTGGGCGCTCCCGCTCGGCCTGGTCGCGGCGACGCTCCTCCCGGTCTGCTACGTCCGCCTCCTCTCGGGGGCGATCGTGGCCGAGCGGTTCCTCTTCGTGCCGGGCGGCGCGATCGCGCTGGCCGTGGCGCTCGCGCCGGGCGCCTTGGGCTCGCTCGGGTCACGGGGCGCGGCGGCCCGCGGCGGCGCCGCGCGGGACGCGACGCCGCGCGACGCGAGCCCCGCGTTCCTCGTCGCGTGCGGCGTCCTCGCGCTCGCGCTCGCGACGCTCCTCGTGCCCCGCGTGACGATCTGGAAGGACGAGGGGACGCTCTTCCTCTCGATGCTCCGCGACTCGCCCGAGTCGCCGCACGTCCACGCGATCCTGGGCGGCTACTACTACAAGGAGCGCGATCTCCCCCGGTCCGCGTACCACTACCGCCGCGCGATCGCGCTCGACCCGAGCGAGACGACGCAGCTCCTCCTGAACCTCGCCGCGGCGGAGGACGAGATGGGCGAGGGGGACTCCGCGGTGGTCCACATCCGCCGGCTGAACGCGCTCGCGCCGGAGTACGGCCCCGGCTGGTACGCGCTCGGCAACTTCTACGTCCGCGTCGACCGGCCCGACTCGGCGGCGGCCGCGTACGAGCGGGCGCTCCGCTTCATGCCGGCCTTCCCGCAGGCCGAGAACAACCTCGGCGCCGTGCTGGAGCGGCAGGGCCGATACGACGAGGCGCTCGCGCACTACCGGCGCGCGCTGCGCGAGCAGGCGGACTACCGCGAGGCGCGGAACAACCTGACGCGGCTCTCGAAGGAGCGCGGCGTCCCGTTCGACACGACCGGAAGCGCGCCGTGAGCGCGTTCTGGGAGCGGCTGGTCGGCCGGCGGATCACCGGCATCGTCGCGCTCGGGCCGCGCTCGCTGGCCGTGGGGCTCGAGGCGCGGCCGCGCGACTACGTCTGGCTCCACGTCGGGCGGAAGACCGCGACCGCGGCGATCGCGGCGGAGCTGCCGATCCCGCCCGACCCGCGCGGCTCGCCGTTCGGCGCGCTCGAGACGCCGATCCGGGGTCTCGTGATCGCGGGCGCGGAGCCGGGCCCGCG
>JBLMXB010000135.1:0-15670 GCA_050257555.1 Hyphomicrobiales bacterium
GAGACGAAGCAGAAGAACCAGGAGAACGGCACGTACGACCGCGTCTCGATGGCGACGACCGTGCAGCCCCGGAACTTCCCGTTCCTCGCGCAGGCGAACCAGGCGTACCAGGCCGCGAACACCGGGACGGGCGCCACCGGCACCGGCACGGGCACCGGGAGCGGCAGCGGCACGGGTACCAGCACGAGCACGAGCACGGGTACCGGTACCGGGACCGGAACGGGGACGGGCACGGGCCTCCCGCCGAGCCAGCCGCCGATCCACATCCCGACCGACAAGGTCCTCTCGCTCGCGCTCGCGGACCTCGACGAGCTCGACTCCCAGGAGGGGTCGGCGACGACCTCGAACGACCGGCACGACCTCGACATCATCGTGGGGACGAAGGCGAGCGGCGTCGCGAACATCCGCGTCTGGTGGAACGGCGAGCCCGGGAAGTACACGGGGAACGTCTACTTCCAGGCGGCAGACAGCTACGAAGGCACGGCCTCGTACGACGTGAACGCGCTCGCGGCCGCCGATCTGGATGGCTCCGGAACCAACACCCGGGACGTCGTCGCGGGCGTCACGACCGGCACGAACACCGGGCTCTTCCAGGTCTGGCTGAACCAGGCCCAGGGAACGGTGGGGCAGGTGCGCGGCAAGGTCGGCACCGTGGGGAATCCGACGACGCCGAACTACTCGTTCCTCGACAACCCCGGCACCGGCGAGGTCCGGGCCGTGGCGCTCGGCGACCTGAACGGGGACGGCAACTACGACGTGGTGCTCGGCCAGAAGACCGGGACGAACCTCGGCCGGATCGGCGTCTGGTGGGGCGACGGCACGGGGCACTTCACGCACTCTCCTTCGCTCGACGTCTACACGGCGAGCGGCGAGGTCCGGAGCGTCGCGATCAACGACATGAACCTGGACGGCGTTCCCGACATCGTGATCGGCACGAAGACGAACACGGGCGATACGAGCGGGAACATCGACATCTTCTTCAACAACGGGCTCGCGGCCGCGCGCTTCACGACCGTCTATTCGGTCGCGTCCGGCGGATCCGTGTACGCGGTGGCCGCGCGACGGATGGACAACGACAGCTATCCGGACGTGGTGACGGCCTGCAAGACCGGAACATCGACCGGGCAGATCGAGTTCTGGCACAACAACGGGACCATGATCGGCGCCCTGACCCGCCGGGACATTCAGGCCACGCCGGGACCGGCGATCTCGCTCGCGATCGGGCCCCTGGACTACGGCAACTCGAGCAACGACATCGTGGTCGGCACCGCGGGCGCGGGCGGTGGCGTGCCGCCGGCCGTCCAGGCCTTCTGGTGCGATCCGGCGGCGACCGGCGGCAACATCATCCCGAGCATCTACTCCTGGGCCGACGCGAACGCCGGCGGCTCCGTGAACGCGCTTGCGGTGGGAAAGCTCGAGTGCTCGCAGGACGCCCTGGACCAGGACCCGCTCAACGACATCGTGGCCGGGACCGCGACGAGCTCGACGAGCGGTGACCTGGTGATCTACCTGAACCCGTACGCGTCGACGATCTACCCGTAGGCATGGAGGAGACGAGGACCATGGCGAACCAAACCGCTCCGCACGTGAAGGCCGCCCCGGCGCGGCAGGCGGGGAGCAACGGCGAGCACGGGAACGCCCTCGTGGTGGCCCTGCTCGTGCTCATGGTCCTGACGTCGGCGGGCGTGGCATTCATCGCGGTGACCAAGTCCGAGAAGCAGATCGCCGGGAACGAGATGACCTCGACGCAGGCGATGTACGCCGCCGAGGCCGGCATCGCGGAGGGGCTCCACCGGATGTCCTTCCCGGCGGAGTCGACGAACTACATCGGACCGCCGAACCCGGGTTCGCCGAGTCCGGGCTGGGGCCGCTACATCGTGATGACGAGCGGAGCGAGCCTGCTCGACCCCGACCGCGCCGCGCTCGCGTCGGACGGCCTCGACAACAACGGGAACAGCACCGTGGACGAGCCGGGCGAGGCGTACCCCGAGGTGCTCACGAAGCAGGTCGTGAACGCGAATGCGCTCACGTACCCGTACGTCCGGATCGAGTACAAGACCCAGGGAGGCCAGCTCGTGCGCTTCGGCGACGGCGACGAGAACCCGATGACTCCCCCGACCGAGAACCTCAAGTACGGCGCGCCCGTGCTCCGGATCACGGCGGCGGGACGCCGCGGCACCGCCGCGAAGCGACTCGAGGCGGAGGCCGTCCGATTCCCGCTCCTGAGCGTCGGATCGGCCGTCTGGGCCGGGGGGCCGATGGCGTTCAACGGCAACGCCTTCCTGATCGACGGCCACGACCACTTCGCGACGGCTCCGTACGACACGATCCCCGGGGCGCCCCCGATGAACGGGATCCTGACCAAGGGGGCCACGACCGACGTGACCCTCGCGAACCAGCAGCAGGACAACGTCACCGGGGTAAATGGCGACAACAGCGTCTCGCAGTCGCCCTATACGTACGACTTCAACCAGCTCTGGACCCAATTGACGGGAATGGCCGACAACAAGGTCGTCGGACCGATCACGTTTGGGAGCTCGTATCCGTCGCTCGGATCGCTCGCGAACCCGCAGGTCACGGTCGTCGACGGCGGTCTCACGATCAACGGGACCTGGACCGGCGGCGGCATCCTGATGGTGAACGGGAACCTCTCCCTCGGCGGCGGCTGCAACTTCAACGGGATCGTGATCGTGACCGGTGACGTGAAGATGACCGGCGGCGGTCCGGCCGATGCCGCCCGCATCGTCGGCGGCATCATCTACCAGGGTTCGCTGGTGAACGCGTCGTCCACCGGCGGCTCGGGCCGGATCTACTACTCGTCGGACGCCGTGAATTCGGCCCTGACGCTCAATCGCTATACGCTCGCCTGGTGGCGCGAGCGCTGACCCCGCAGGGAAGGCGACCGGAAGGGACCGAGACCATGCGCCGCGAACGACTCGAATCGATGCTCGAACGGGGACCCGAGGCGGGCAACACGCTCGTCATCGCGCTCCTCGTCCTCTTCCTCCTCACGTCCCTCGGCGTCTCCTACGTCGCGGTGACGAAGGGCGAGAAGCAGATCGCCGGGAACCAGGTGGCCGGCTCCCAGGCCTTCGAGAACGCCGAAGCCGGCATCAGCGAGGTTCTCACCCGGATGTCGAACCCCAACTCGGCGGACTTCATCGGCCAGTTGCCCCCGGGGACGTACACGCCAGGGTGGGGCAGGTACGTCGTGAACGATCCGGGCGGCTCCGCCAACGATCCGCAATACAACGCAACCACGAGCGACGGGCTCGACAACAACGGCAACGCGGCCGTGGACGAGGCGAGCGAGCACTATCCCGAGACGGGATCGCGCCAGCTCATCAGCCCGAATCTCACCGTGGCGACGCGCCTCGACTACCCCTGGGTGAAGGTGCGCTACAAGCTGAACGGGGCGAACCAGATCCTCCTCTTCGGCGACCACGACAACAACCCGCTGACGCCGCCGCGCGAGAACCTCGTGCGCGGCATCCCCGAGATCATCGTGACCGCCGCGGGACGGAAGGGTGTCGGCAACAAGATCGTGACGGTCGAGGCGGTGAAGTGGCCGCTCCCCCCGGTGCCGGGCTCGGTCTACACCGAAGGCGCGATGACGTTCCAGGGCAACGCGTTCGACATCGACGGGCACGACCACAACTACACCGCGCCGTACGACACGATCGCCGGCGCGCCGCCGCTTCCGGGCATCTCGACGCCGAACGATCCGAACGCGATCTCCTCGAACCTGAACGCGGTCCAGCAGGACAACGTGACCGGCACGGGTTCGGACCCGAGCGTCCAGCCGTCGATCGTGAACCTCGACCTCCAGGCCATGGCCCAGGCGTGGAGCGACGCGGCGGACATCACGCTCGTCGGGAACCAGAGCAATCCGAGCACCGCCGGCTGGGGCGACGTGAACAATCTGAAGATCATCCACGTCGCCGGCGACCTGCATCTCTCGAGCAACACGAGCGGCGCGGGCGTGCTCGTGATCGACGGCGACTTCACGCTGAGCGGCTCGTTCAACTGGAGCGGCGTCGTTCTCTGTCTCGGCGACGTGACGATCACCGGCGGCGGCATCGCGAAGCAGATCGTCGGCGCGCTCATGGTCCAGGGCACGCTGAGCGGCTCCACGGCCATGAACGGCAACATCTCCTGCTTCTACTCGAGCGCCATGATCGCGAAGCTGAACGCGCTCTCGCGCTACGAGGTCTCGTCCTGGATCGATCAGTAGCGCGGGCCAAGCGGGGAACGCGCGAGCACGACGAGGGGCGGCGCCCGGAGACGGGAGCCGCCCCTCGTCCGTCCGGGACGCGACGCCGCGACGGCGCTATTGGTAGAGCCAGAGATGGAAGGGGGCGAAGTTTCCGTTCGCCGATCGGTCCTCGCGCTCGATCTCGAACTCCGGTCGCGCACGGGTCAGAAGCGCGCCGGGGATGGGAAACCGAGGCTCCACCCACGCCGACTCCGATCGCGCGACGGCGAAGACGCCGGCTTCCTTCCCGTCGACGCGGATCCTGATCCAGTTCGGGTACCAGGCGTCGGTCCGGACGACGAGCTGGAGATCCTTCCCCGGCCGCACGATCGCGCGGAACCGCTCGACCCCGTAGACGATCCGCCCGCCGTCCGTGAGCGGGCGCGTCGGCCGGTCGGCGTACGCGTACTGCCTTAGCACGTCCTTCGCCTCGGGGACGGCCTTCCATTCGTGCGCCCGCTCGTCCTTCAGCCAGGCGAGGTCGAGGGAGTCGACCAGCGTGAGCCGGTCGAGGTCGGTCGTGTCGAGGGCGGGCCGGTCGGTGGCCGCGACGTCGATCCAGCTCGCGGGATAGACCACCATGTCGGGGCCGCCGCAGATCGTGTTCCAGGCGAGGTGCGCATGGAATGCCTCGGGGCCGAAGAGGCCGCTCTCGGGCCAGTACGGGAACCACCCCGGGTAGACCACGAAGTACGTCGGCCGCCGGCCCGCGGGCTCCCGGCGGACGTGCTCGAAGAGGCAGCCGAGGCCCGAGCGGTAGACCCGCGCGTACCCGGCGCTCGTCAGCCCGACGAGATCCACGGTCGTGCGGCGCCCGTAGTACGCGATCGCGCCCGCGTCGTTGAGGCCGACGACGGCGTCCCGCGGCAGGTTGCGCTCGATCCAGCGTCCGATCGCAACCTGCTGGTGGAGGATGTTCTCGCAGTTGTGTCCGTAGAACTCGATGATCCGCCGCTGCTCGGGGAGGTTCCGTGGCGCCCAGATCGCGAGCGGCACGACCAGCGCCGCCGCGGCGAGCGGGGCCCCGACGACCCGCGGCACCCGGCTCGCGAGGAGCCACGCGAGCCGTCCCCATCCGGCCGCGTACACGGCGAGCACGAGGGGATAGATCCCCTGTTGATACCGGTACAGATGGACGTTCCAGAAGACCGGGATCGAATTGACGACGACGCCCGCCGCGATCAAGAGGAGGATGCCGCCGCCGCCCGGCCATGGGCGCCGGCCCGGAATCAGCGGGAGGAGCGCGAAGAGCCCGATCGCGATCCCGTTCACCCAGAGGAAGGCGGTCGGCACGCCGACGCCGTTCACGAGCTGCATCATGGAGAGGTAGACCTTGCCGATGTCGCGCCAGACGAGCGGCGCGCCAAGGATGTACTTCCACCGCGTCTCCGCGTACGGCTCCGCGAGGATCGACTTCGCCTGGCTGCTGGTCGACTCGATCGAGCCCGAGACGATCAGGTTCACGACGAACGGGAGCGCCGCCGCGGCGAACGGGAGGAGGAGCGCCGGCGACCACGCGGGCGGGCCGCCGGATCGCCGCGAGGCGCGCCACCGGTCGAACGCCGCGAGGAGGCCGAAGACGCCGCAGAGGACCGCCCCCTCGGGACGCGACGCCGCGAGCGCGAAGACCCACCAGCGGAACGTGGGGAAGCGCGCCTCCTCGCGCTCGTCGAGGTACGCGAGCACGGTCCCGAGGAGGACGGTGGCGTAGAGCGCGATCTCCATGCCGCTCAGGTAGCCCCAGAGGAGGAAGGGGCTCAGCAGGAAGAGCACGATCGCGAGCGCCCCCGTGCCGGGGCCGCCGAGCCTCGTACCCAGGCGCGCCATCAGGAGCGCGCTCAGCACGTAGCCCGCGAGCCCGAGGGCGATCGTCCAGGCGATGCAGAAGGCGGCCGGCAGGTGGAGGAGGTGCGGCGGCACGAGCAGGAGCGGGTACGCGAGCGACGTCGCGCCGGTGGTCGGCGCGTTCCCCGGCGTGTAGACGAACGGGTGCCCCTCGGCGATCGCGCGCGCGTACTGGAGGTAGATGAACGTGTCGTCGAGCGGGAAGCCGATCTCGCCGCCCGTGATGGCGCGCTCGGCGCGGAAGACGCGCCCGGCCTGGAACGCGGTGACGCCGACGACGAGGAGCGCGAGGAGTGCCATGCCCCGGCGCGCCACGAAGGCGCGGAGCCGGTCGATCATGGATTCCCCGGGACCGACGATTCGTCCTTGAGCCCGACGCGGTAGATCGGGTCGGGGGCGTATCCGACCGGCGAGAGCGTGAAGATCGGCAGGAGCGCGGGGTCCTTCCGGATCAGGTAGACGGGCCGCCGCTTGATGTTGCGCGCGATCAGCCGGTTCATCATCGCGTCCATGTCTCCGGGGTAGGGAGGCATCGCGAGCGTCGGGTAGACGCGCGCCAGGTGGTGTTGGTACCAGGGCCAGACGAGCAGGTACTTGTAGATCACCACGAGGCCCGGACGGGTTCGCGCGAAGTCGGTCGCCTTGTAGAACCAGAGGGCGAAGGTCCGCCCATCGTACTCGCTCACGATGAGCGCGTTCGGCTCGACCGCCTCGAGGTTCCGGTGCGCCCAGACCCAGGGCCGGACGTCCTGCGACGCGTCGACGGCGTGAAAGTTCGCGGCCACGCCGAGCGCCCCGACGCCGAGAGTCGCCACGGCGACCGTGCCGCGGATGGCGCGACGCGGGACGGCCCGCCAGAGCGCCGCCCAGCCGACCCCCGCGAGCGCGCACGCGAGGAAGAGGACCGGCATCCAGTAGCCCACGTCGTCCGGGATCGAATACGCGGACAGGAGCGCGAGCGATGTGAGGAAGGCGGCCCCGGGAGCCGCGAGCCCCCCCGGCCGCCTCCAGGCGAGCGCGGCCCACCCGAGCGCCAGGACCAGGAGGCCCCAGCCGAAGTCGAGGATCCACCGGCCCGGGAGCAGGTGGTGGACCACCTCCGGCCAGCCCCGGGCGAAGAAATGGCGCTCGTACTGGGCGCCGCTCAAGACCCACCAGAGCTGCTTCGGGGTCGCCGGCACCCCCCAGGAGAACTCCGGGCTCCGCCACGCCCGGATCGGCAGGTAGAGGTCGAGCGAAATCCCCCAGAGGAGCAAAAGAGGCAACAGAACGAGCATCGCCCCGCCGATGGATCGGGTGGCGCGCAACCGCCACGCGGTCACGAGGACCGCCGGGCCCGCCGCCAAGAGGAGCAGGTGGTTCGTGAGCCCGAGGCCGAGGAGGAACGCGGCCAGGGCGAGGTGGCGCGGGCTCCGCGCGCGGTCGGCGCGAGCGCACGCCCAGAGCACGGCGCCGAAGAACGCCGCGTTCAGGGAATAGACCTCGGCCAGGACGCTCTGGCTCCAGGCGCCGCGGGAGAATGCGTACGCGGCCGCGGCCGCGAGCGCCGCGACGAGCGGTCCGGCTCCGTCCGACGGAGCGGCGTCGCCGTCCCGGGAGCGCGTCAGCTCGAGCACCAGCCGGGCGAGGAAGAAGACCGACGCGGCGCCGGCCAGGGCCGCGATGAGATTGATCCGGAACGCGGTCGCGCCGACGGGCAGGAGGCTCGCGACGCGACCGAGCAGGACGAAGAGCGGGTACCCGGTGGGGTGGGCGATGCCGAGCGTCGCGGAGGCGGAGAGGAGGTCCCCGGAGTCCTCGCCCATGTTCACCCACGCGACCGTGGGGGAGAGCGTCCGGACATAGACCCACAGCGCCGTGAGGGCGGCGACCCAGGCGGCGCCAAGGGCGGTGCGGGACATGCGCGGACCGTAACAGACCGCCGAATCGGCGGTCAACGCGGCGCCGGCGCTCGCACAAGACGTGACCGGCGGTCGAATCGCGCCGGTCGATCCGCGATCGATCCGTGCGGTTTGCACGGTGCGGCGGCGGAGGGAGTGCAACACGCGGGGGAGGGGGTACGACCCCGTAAGATATTCGGTAGTAAAGACTTACGTTGCGGTCTGGAGCCGCCGTGGCATGGAACTTGCTCGATCCGGCCTCGGCAGGTCCCTGCGGTCGGGTACGGGACCCCGGATCCCACCATCAAGCGGAGCACGACTATGTTTGGGAAGAAGAAGAGCACGGTTGGTCTCGACATCGGTTCGAGCTCCATCAAGGTGGCGGAGATCGTGCAGGACCGCTCGGGGGATCGCCTCGTCAACTACGGCATTTCCGAGCCGCTCTCCGAAGCGATCGTCGACGGCGAGATCATGGACCGGCAGATGGTCCACGAGGCCATCACGAACCTGATCGAGTCGCGGCAGATCAAGAACAAGAACGTGGTGACCGCCGTCTCCGGGCGCGCCGTCATCGTGAAGAAGATCCTGATGGACCGTCTGAGCGAGGAGGACGCCAAGGAGGCGATCCAGTGGGAGGCGGAGCAGCACGTCCCCTACGACATCAACGACGTCTCGCTCGACTTCCAGATCATCAATCCCGACGTCGACCAGAAGAAGATGCAGGTGCTCCTGGTGGCCGCGAAGAAGGAGATGATCGCGAACCACGCGGAGATCATCAAGGAGGCCGGCCTCACGCCGTCCATCATCGACGTCGACTCGTTCGCCATCCAGAACGCGATCGAGGCCAACTACGACCTGATCCCGGACGAGACCATCGCCCTGATCAACATCGGGGCGGAGATCACGAACTTGAACATCGTCCGCAATCAGACCCCCCATTTCACGAAGGATCTCTCGGTCGGATCGAACTCGTTCGTCGAGGGCATCCAGCGCCGGTACAACGTGAGCCAGGCCGAGGCGCTGAACGCGCTGCGCGGCCGCGGCGAGGGTGACATCGACGTCGCCTCGATCGTGCAGGCGACGTGCGAGGACCTCTCGGTGCAGATCGACCGGGCGATCGCGTACCTCCGCTCCGCGGGGGACGCCGATCGGGTCGACCGGATCCTCATCTCGGGCGGCAGCGCCCGGGTGCCGGGCCTCACGGAGTTCCTGAACACGCGCCACTCGGTGCCGGTCGAGGTCGTGAATCCGATGCAGAAGCTCCTCGTCGATCCGAACCTCTTCAACGGGGATTCGCCCGAGAGCGTGGCGCCGGTCCTGACCGTCGCCATCGGCCTCGCGCTGCGATAGGGGGACCCATGATCCGCATCAACCTGCTGCCCCGCGACGAACGCCAGGTCCGCCGGAACCTCGCGCTGCCGAAGATCGGCACCGTGATGCCGGTGCTGGTCCTGCTCCTGGTCGCCGCCCTCTTCACCGCGTTCTCGGTCGTGCAGGCGATGCAGGTGAGCCGCCTGAAGAGCGACATCGCGCGCGCGGAGCAGGAGGCGGAGAAGCTCCGGCCGCAGATCCAGACCATCCAGGAGCTCACGCAGAAGCGGGAGGAGCTGACCCGCCGCCTGAACGTGATCACCGATCTGGACAAGACGCGCCTCTGGCGCGTGAAGCTCGTGGACGAGCTGTCGAAGTGCGTGCCCGACCACCTCTGGCTGACCAGCTACGAGGAAACCGGGGCGAACAAGATCGCGATCGAGGGCGTCACGTTCTCGAACCTCCTCGTCGCCGACTTCATGTCCCGGCTCGAGGCGTCGCCGCTCTACGGCGACGTGGACCTCGTGGTCGCCGAGAAGGGAACCATCGACCAGCGGAACGTGGTGAAGTTCAAGATCACCGCGTCCATGACACTGTAGCCGCGACGCGCGGGGGAGAGCGATGGACCTGAAGGATCCGAAAACCCAAAAGCTGGTCCTGATCGGGCTGGGGACCGCGGCGCTGGTCTACTTCTACGTCTTCGCCGATTTCGTGCCGTTCAACTACAGGGCGCGATCGAAGGAGATCGCGACCTTGAAGGCGACGTACACGCAGAAGGCGAACGAGCTCACGAAGGCGCAGCAGCTCGTGAATCGCCTCCCCGAGCTGAAGAAGGAGTTCGCGCTCCTGAACCAGCGCTGGGACGTGGCCCAGGAGCTCCTGCCGAGCCAGAAGGAAGTGGCGAGCCTGCTTCGCAAGGTCACCCTCGCGGGCCAGGAGGCCGGCGTGAAGTTCGTCCTGTTCAAGCCGGGCGAGCCGCATACGCAGCAGTACTTCACCGAGAACCCCGTGCAGGTCTCCGTCACCGGCGGCTTCCACCGCGCCGGGACGTTCCTGAGCGAGATCGCGGACCTCTCGCGGCTCGTGAACGTCTCGCAGCTCAAGATGAAGGGTTTCGACAAGGGCGACCTGGACGACACCGTGCAGGCCGATTTCGTCGCCACCGCGTACACGCTGGCCGAGGGGATTCCCAATGAACCTGCCAAGCAGTCTGGCGCTGCCGCAAAGTAAGTTCTTCCAGAGCCGCCTCGGACTGCTGGTCCTGGCTCTGGTCGCCGTCCTGATCGTCGGCATCGCGCTCTTCTTCGCGCTGCGCGCTCCGGCGCCGCCGATCCTTCCGACCGCGGCGACCTCGCCGGCCGCCCAGGCGCCCGTGCGCACCGTCGCGCCGACGAAGGTCGTGGTGTACGGTCCGCCCGCGCCCGACTGGGTGCCGCGCGATCCGGTCCCGGCTCCGGCCGCGGCCGCGACGAACGGGGCGGCCGGGACGCTGGCGAACGGCGCGACCGCGACGTCGGCCGCCGGCGCGGCGAATCCCGCCGCGACGGCCCCGGGCGCGATCGCGACCGGTCCGGCCGCGGCGATTCCGCCGAGCGCGGCGACAACGCCGGCCGCCACCGTGGCGACGCCGGCCGCCGTGCCCGTGGCGACCGTGAAGGTCGCGGAGGGCGCGATCCCGGCGCCGGGCGTCCCGGTCGCGGGAACGGCCGCGGGCGAGACCCCGCAGTCGCTCGACGCGAGCGTGCTCTTCCAGCGCGAGCAGTACACGTACACGAGCGGCGGCCGTCGCGATCCGTTCGAATCGCTGATCGATGGCAAGTACCAGAGCCAGTCGGGCGACGGCTCCCTGGTCGACGTCGGGGACATCCACCTGGTGGGCATCATGTGGGGCTCCGCCGACAAGTTCGCCCTGGTGGAGGACAGCCGGGGACGCGGCTTCGTGCTCCGGGTCGGGGATCCGGTGCTGAACGGGTACATCTCCGGCATCTCGAAGACGGAGCTCCAGATCGTCCAGAACGCCTTCGGCGATTCGCAGACGATGGCGATCAAACTGCAACCGAAAGAGGGTGACCAGAATGCGACTCGAAACTAGCGGTTCGCGTGCGGGTCGCCGGAGGGGCGCGTGGGTGGCGCTCACGGCGCTCCTGCTCCTCGGAGCCGTCCCGGCGCTCGGGGCGACGGTGAAGAGCATCTCGCTCAAGGATTCGAGCGGCGGGACGCAGGTCATCGTCGAGGCCGACGCGCCGATCAACTACCACGACTTCACCCTCGAGTCGCCGGATCGCATCGTTCTGGATTGCCCGGGCGCCACGCTCGCGTTCAACGACCGCACGTGGGCGGGCCGTGACGGCGCCGCCGTGAAGTCGGTCCGCGCCACCGAGATGGGCTGGGGTCAGGAGACCGGGGCCCGGATCGTGGTCGATCTGGCGGAGCCGTCGTCGTACGGCGTGAGCCAACTCGGGAACAACATCGTGCTCGCGGTAGCGACGCCGGAGCCGGCCGACAAGGACAAGGTGTCGGTCTCGGAGCCGTCCAGCTCGCCGTCCTCGTCGGACGCGTCGGACAACCGCCGCATGTCGCTCGACGTGCAGGGCGCGGAGGTCCAGACGGTCCTCCGGAGCCTCTCCGAGTTCAGCGGCAAGAACATCGTGGCGAGCAAGGAAGTGAAGGGCCAGGTCACGCTCCGGCTCCGGAACGTGCCGTGGCGTCACGCGCTCGACATCCTGCTCAAGTCCCAGGGATTGGGCATGACGGAGCAGGGGCAGACGATCCTGGTGTCGAACCTCGACACGATCCGCAAGGAGGAGATGGATCGGAACCAGGCTCGCGCGGCGGCGCAGGACCTGCTGCCGCTCGAGACCCGGATCGTCCCGGTGAGCTACGCGAACGCCGACGAGCTGGCGAAGGCGATCGAGAAGACGCTCACGAAGCGCGGCCACATCGAGGTGGACAAGCGGACGAACTCGCTCCTGGTGACCGACATCGACGAGCGGCTCGATGCAGCGGAGGCGATGGTCCGGAGCCTCGACACGAAGACGCCGCAGGTCGAGATCGTGGCGCGGCTCGTGGACGTGGACGTGTCGGCGACCCGCGGCCTCGGCATCGATTGGGGCCTCCACAACGTCGACCTCCTGGATGCCGGCGTCTCGGAGAACGTGGACATCAAGGCCGCCGACGTGACGAACCCGGCCGGCCAGATGAAGATCGGCACCGTGAAGCCGTTCGGCTCCATCGACGCGACGCTCCAGGCCCTCGAGACGCAGAACAAGGCGAACATCATCTCGAACCCGCGGATCACGACCGTGAACAACCGCGAGGCGTCGGTGGTCGTGGGCCAGCAGATCCCGCTCATCGTGCAGGACTTCGCGGGGAACGCCGTGACGCAGCTGACGACGATCGGCATCAAGCTGAACGTGACGCCGCACATCAACGTCGGCAACAAGATCACGATGGACGTCCATCCCGAGGTCTCGGACCTGGCGTCGCAGGCGACGGTCCAGGGCGGCATCATCATCAACACCACGATGGCCGACACGCGCGTCATGGTGGACGACGGCCAGACCGCCGTGATCGGCGGCCTGATCCGCTCGAACGAGAGCTCGACCAAGCGCGGCGTCCCGATCCTCATGGACATCCCGCTGCTCGGGAACCTGTTCCGCTCCTCGTCGGACACGCACGCGAAGCGGGAGCTCCTGATCTTCGTGACGCCGAAGATCCTCGGCGACCAGACGGCGTCGACCAAGTAGGCGATCCGCCGGCCGCTGGAACGGGCGGCACGGCGCGGGTATACTGCGGGGCCTTCCCCTCGGGGAGGGCCCCGTTCGTCGTTTCGGGGGAATCGGGAGGGAACCCTGCGCGGGCGCGTCGCCCTGATCGGACTGTCCGGAGCCGGCAAGTCGACCGTCGCGCCGCTCCTGGCGGCGCGGATCGGATTCGACGCCGTGGATCTGGACGAGACCGTGGCGCGCGCGGCGGGACGCCCGGTCGCGGCGCTCTTCGCGGAGCGGGGCGAGACGGCGTTCCGCGCGCTCGAGGCGGAGGCGCTGGCCGCGCTCCTCGAGCGCGACCCGCGGCCCGGCCTGGTGATCGCGCTGGGGGGCGGCGCGCTCGGCGTCCCGGCGAGCCGCGACCGGCTCCGGGCGCGCGCGGCGGTGATCTGGCTCCGCGTCGCGCCGGGGACCGCGGCGGGTCGTCTCGGCGCCGCGGGCGCGGCGGCGCGACCGCTCCTCGCCCTTGCGGGAGGCGACGCGCCCGAGGGGGCCCTCCGGGCGCTCCTCGCGGCCCGGGAGGCGACGTTCGCCGGGGCGGCCGACGCCGAGGTCGAGACCGACGGCCGGACGCCGGAGGAGGTCGCGGACGAGGCCGCCGATCGCTGGCGCGGGGTCGTCTGAGCCGTGGGCGGGCGATGGGACTGATCCGGATCGTCGGGGGGGCGCTCCGGGGCCGGCGGCTCCGCGTGCCCGATCGGGGCGTGCGCCCCACGTCCGAGCGGACGCGCGAGGCGATCTTCGACGTGCTCGGGCCCGGGACGGTGGACGGGGCGAGGGTGCTCGACCTCTACGCCGGCACCGGCGCGCTCGGCATCGAGGCCTTGAGCCGCGGCGCCGCGCGCGCCGACTTCGTCGAGGGGAGCCGCGTCGTCGCGGCCCGGCTGGCGGAGAATCTGGAGACGCTCGGCCTCGAGGCGCGGAGCCGCGTCCACGTCGCCGACCTCGGGCGCGGCGCGCTCCCGCCCGGCGCGGCGGGACCGTGGGACCTCGTCTTCCTCGACCCGCCGTACGCGGGCGACGCGGGGGCGCGATGGCTCCGCGCGCTCGCGGCGGCCGCGTGGCCGCCCGGCGGAGGGGTCGTGGTGCACGAGCGCGGGCAGGGAAAGCCGTACGACACGCCGGCCGGTCTCGCGCTCCTCACGGAGCGGGACTACGGCGACACGACCGTCGCGATCTATCGCGCGGCGGGCGCCGCGCCCGAGGGCGCGGCCGGGAAGGGGAGCGTATGAAGAGCGCGGTCTTTGCCGGCACGTTCGATCCCGTCACGAACGGGCACGTCGATCTGATCCGCCGCGCGCTGCGCGTGGTCGACCGCCTGACGGTCGCCGTCGCCGCCCGTCCGGAGAAGCGGGTCCTGTTCAGCCAGGAAGAGCGGGTCGCGATGATCCGGGCGGCGATCCCGGACGAGAAGGGGCTCGTCGTGGAGCCGTTCACCGGGCTTCTCGTCGAGTTCGCCCGGGAGCGCGACATCCGCCTGATCGTGCGCGGCGTCCGGTTCGTCTCCGACTTCGAGTACGAGTTCCAGATGGCCCTCATGAACCGGCGCCTCGACAAGGAGGTCGACACGCTCTTCCTGCTTCCGAGCGAAGCGTGGACGTTCGTGAACTCGAGCCTCGTGAAGGAGATCGCGCGGCACGGCGGCGACGTGTCGACGTTCGTGCCGGAAGGGGTGGCGGAGCGGCTCGCGAAGGCGCTCCGCGGGGCGCGGTGAGCCGCCCCCGCGTGACGGGGCGGGTCGCCGCCCTGAAGCCGAGCGAGACGCTCGCCCTCTCGGCGCGCGCGCGGGAGCTCCGCGCCCGCGGCGAGAAGGTCGTCTCGTTCGCGGCCGGCGAGCCCGACTTCGACACGCCGGTCCACGTCCAGGACGCCGCGGTCGAGGCGATCCGCGCCGGACACCACCGCTACACCGAGGTCGCCGGCGTGGCGCCGCTGCGCGAGGCGATCGCCGCGAAGCTCCGCCGCGACAACGGCGTCGCGTACGGTCCGAAGGAGATCGTCGTCTCGAACGGCGCGAAGCACGCGATCTGGAACGCGCTCTTCACGCTCCTCTCGCCGGGGGACGAGGTCCTGATCCCGGTCCCGTACTGGGTCACGTTCCCGGAGATCGTCCGGCTCCTGGGCGCCGAGCCGGTCTTCGTGCGGGCGCCCGCCGGGAGCTTCCGCGCGCGCCCCGAGGACCTCGAGCGGGCCGTCACGCCGCGCACGCGGCTCCTCGTCCTCAACAGCCCGAACAACCCGTCGGGCGCGGTCTACGCGCCCGGGGAGATCGAAGCGATCGCGGCGCTCGCCGTCCGCCACGACCTCTTCGTCCTCTCCGACGAGATCTACGAGCAGCTCGTCTACGGCGGCGCGCGCCACGTCAGCGTCGCCTCGCTGGGCGACGAGATCCGGGCGCGGACCGTGCTCGTGAACGGCGTATCGAAGACGTGGGCGATGACCGGCTGGCGCATCGGCTACGCCGCGGCCCCGGCCGACATCGCGGACGCGATGGTGCGGCTCCAGGGGCAGTCGACGTCGAATCCCTCGTCGATCTCGCAGCAGGCGGCGCTCCGCGCGATCGCCGGCGATCCCGCGCCCGCGCTCGCGATGAAGGAGGAGTTCACCCGGCG
>JBLMXB010000136.1:0-7912 GCA_050257555.1 Hyphomicrobiales bacterium
AGTTGGTGGCGGCGCAGGGATTCGAACCCCGGACCAAGGGATTATGATTCCCCTGCTCTACCGCTGAGCTACACCGCCACCGGGCCGGAAGACGATAGGGGGCCCGCCCCCTGGTGTCAAGGCACGGCGGGAGATCGATATCGCCCGTGACGACTCCGAGTTAGGTGGAGGGGGCGAAATCCCCGGAGGGCGCCTGTCGTTCGAAGCCCGAAGGGGAATTCGCCCTCTCCGCCGGGCATCGAAGGCGACACGGCCCGGCGATTGACAACCCCCGCAACCGCCCCTAGACTAACCGGCTACCACGACCACGTGCCGGCTGGACGGGTACCCCCGCCCGCCACTCTCTAAGGAGAACTCCAGACCCCATGGCTCGTAATCTCGTGGGAGGGCTACTCGCTCTCCTTGGCCTCGCCATCGCCGCACCTTCGCCCGCGTACGACCTGGTCGGAAGCGGCGGCGTCGGAATCCGCGGCGGCAGTCTGATCTTCACGCAGGACAAGCAGGTGAAGGACGCCGCGTCCGCGCGGCTCTCCGGCGACCTCACGTTTTCGTACGTCTACTCCGACCACATCACGGCCGACGTCATCACCGGGTACGGCTGGAGCCGGCTGGACACCGGCAACGACCAGTACTGGCTCGTGACCAGCGTCCCGATCACGCTCGGCGCCCGCTACGCGCTCAAGGACGGCAAGGTCTACCGTCCCTTCATCGGCGCGGGCGGCGGCATGTACGTCTGGTCGATCCTCACGCGACGCCTCGACGTGACGAAGGACCAGACCACGTTCGAGCGGCTCCGGCGCGCCGACTTCGGCTTCTACGGCACCGCGGGCGTCGAGCGGAGGATGTCGAAGCACATCACGATGATCGGCGACGGCAGCTACCACTACATCCTCTCGAAGGACACGGCCGACTTCCCGAACGGATTCAACGGCAACAAGGGCTACTACCAGTTCCGGCTCGGGCTCGCGCTCTACTTCTCGACCAGCGAGCGGATCGATTCGGGACTCCCGGAGTAAACGCATGAAGACCTTCGCGGCGCCAGGAGACCCCGACCAGAAATTCGCGCCCGAATCCGCGAGCCAGGCGGTCGAGGCTTCCGGCCGCGTGGCGCGCGACGCCGCGCTCACGTTCGACGACGTCCTCCTCCTGCCCGGCTACTCCGAGATCCATCCCCGCGACGTCGACACGACGACGCTCCTCACCCGCGACATCACGCTGAACACCCCGGTGGTGAGCGCCGCGATGGACACCGTCACCGAGAGCGCGCTCGCGATCGCGATCGCGCGCGAGGGCGGCGTCGGCATCATCCACAAGAACCTCCCGATCCTCGAGCAGGTGGAGGAGGTGGACCGGGTGAAGCGCTCGGAGAGCGGCATGATCGTGAACCCGATCACGCTCCCGCCCGACGTGCCGGTCTCCCGCGCCCTCGAGCTGATGGAGAAGTTCCGGATCTCCGGCGTCCCGATCACGGAAGGGAAGCGCCTCGTCGGCATCCTCACCAACCGCGACCTCCGGTTCATGAAGAGCGCGGACCTCCGGGTGAAGGAGGTCATGACGCACGAGAACCTGATCACGGCGCCGGTCGGCACCACGCTCGAGGAGGCCGAGCGGATCCTCCACCAGCACAAGATCGAGAAGCTCCCGGTCGTGGACGACCAGTTCAACCTGCGCGGGCTCATCACGGTGAAGGACATCCAGAAGCGGATCCGCTATCCGCGCTCGTGCAAGGACCACCTGGGCCGCCTGCGCGTCGGCGCGGCGGTGGGCGTCGGCTCGGACGCGATGGATCGCGTGGCCGAGCTGACGCGCGCCGGCGTGGACGTCGTCGTGATCGACAGCGCGCACGGCCACTCGAAGGCGGTCGTCGAGACGACGCGCAAGGTGAAGGACGCGTATCCGAACCTCCAGCTGATCGTCGGCAACGTGGCGACGGCCGAGGCGACCCGCGACCTCATCCGCGCGGGAACCGACTGCGTGAAGGTCGGCATGGGTCCCGGCTCGGCGTGCACGACGCGCGTCGTGGCGGGGGTCGGCGTTCCGCAGATCACGGCGGTCTTCGAGTGCGCGACCGAAGCGGCCAAGCACGGCGTGCCGGTCATGGCGGACGGCGGCATCAAGTACTCCGGCGACGCCGTGAAGGCGCTCGCGGCCGGCGCCCACTCGGTGATGCTCGGCAACCTCCTCGCCGGCACCGAGGAGAGCCCCGGCGAGACGCTTCTCCTCGAGGGGCGGACGTACAAGGTCTACCGCGGCATGGGCTCGCTCTCCGCGATGTCGAGCGGCCGCGGCGACCGCTACTTCCAGGAAGGCGTGAAGGACCTGAAGAAGCTCGTGGCCGAGGGGATCGAGGCGCGCGTCCCGTACAAGGGCCCGGTCTCGAACGTCATCTACCAGCTGGTCGGCGGGCTCCGCGCGGGGATGGGCTACTGCGGCGTCGCGACGATCGAGGATCTCCGCACGAAGACGCGCTTCGTCCGCATCACGCACGCCGGGCTCCGCGAGAGCCATCCGCACGACCTGACGATCACCAAGGAAGCGCCGAACTACGAGATTCGGTAATCCCGGCTATCGAAGCCGGACGAAGCGGCCGCTCGACGTGCCCTCCACGGTCTCCACCCGATAGAAATAGACGCCTGCGGCAACCCGAGCGCCCTCCAGCGCGAGCGGGACTCGATGCGGTCCTGCCGCCAGCGCCGGCTCGTCGAGCACCGTTCGCACGAGGCGCCCCCGTGTGTCGAAGACGCGGACCCGCGCGGGGCCCTCGCGACGGGTCCGGAAGAGGAGCGCATCGGGGCGCCCCGGGAACGACGAAGAGAGCCGGACGCTCACCGTGCCGTCGACGTCGATCGCCGGCAGGAACTCGATTCCCACGAGGATCGTCTCCCCGACGAGCCCGTAGTCGTCGGTCGCGCGGATCGAATAGACCAGGCCCGTGCCGTGCACGTCGGCCGCGGGAATGGCGCCGCGATAGCGACCGTCGCCCAGCGGCGCCATCGCGACCGGAGGCCGGAAGTCGTAGTCCTCGATCAGCCGGTAGCGGATCTCGGCGGACGCGACGCGATGGGTCCCGTCCGTGATCGTCGCTTCCAGCTCGATCGGCGTGCCCTCGGTCACGAGCGGCTCGGGCGCATCGTGGACGATCCGCGGGACGGGATAACCCTCGCCCAGTCGGTAGACCAGCGCTCCACCGGCGTAGAGCCCGTTCGCGTAGGTTCCCGGCACGCCCACGAGGAGGTCGCTCGCTCCGTCCCCGTCGACGTCGGATCCCGTGTCGAGGCTCCAATCCGGACTCCGGGAGGTCTGGTCGACGCCCCTGCAGTCGGGATCGGCGCGCGGACCCGCAGGGCCGCCAAAGTAGACGAAGACCGAAGGGCGGCGATCTTCGGGCGGGTACTGCCCGCCGCTGTTGTAGCCGGGATCGCCGACGGCGATATCGGCGAACCCGTCACCGTTCAGATCACCGCGGGCCGAAGCGGGAGACCCATACCAGCCGGAGTATCCGGGATCGGTCCCCACCCAGTCCGGTGCCGATGACGGGCCCGCAGGAGAACCGTAGTAGAGGCGGACGGGCCCTTCCATGAGTGGGTACGGGGCGAGCAGGACATCGGAGTACCCATCGCCGTTCACGTCGCCGCCGGAGACCTCGATCGCCGTCGGCCCGCTCCATGCGGGGTCGGAGGCCAGGCCCGCGGGCGATCCCAGGAAGAGCAGCGTCTCGCTGCCGCCGGACAAGCCGACGTCATCGTATCCATCCCCGTTCACGTCACCGACTCCCCCGAAGCGATAGGCGTAGGGGCCCTGCCAAACCGTCTCGCGCTCGGGCGTTCCGCGCCGTCCCAGCTCCAGGTACGTCGGGCCGGTCTCGCCGCCGACCAGCACATCCGCGAGCCCATCGCCGTTCACGTCCCCGGCGGCCGCCACCCACTCGCCCAGATATTGGCGCTCCGACGAGCCCGCCAGCTCCCACCACGGGGACGACTGGAGGCCATGTCTCGTCCCGAGGAAGAGCAGCGCGCGCCCTCGGTACGATCGCCCCCCGCTCGAGAAGCCGGGCTCCCCGACGATGACGTCGGCGAAGCCGTCTCCGTTCACGTCCCCCGCGCCCGCCACGGCATCGCCGAGGATTCCGGCCTCCTGGCGTCCCTCGAGCACCCAATCGGGATCCGAGTCGCCACCCCCGGGGCCGCCCAGGTAGAGCAACGCCCGGCCCACGTCGAGCTCGCGTCCGCTCCAAGCGGGCGAGCCGACGAGCACGTCCCCGTAGCCGTCGCCGTTCACGTCTCCGACCCCGGAGACGGCGGCTCCGAAGTCCTCGTAGCGTGTCGAGCCGAACGCGCTCCAAATCGAGGGAGAAATCGGGATGACCATGGGGACGGACTCGGAACGCGCCGGGCCCGGAGCGGTGATCGTGACGAGACAGACCAAGGCGGCACAGGTCGGCACGGCGATTCGCGCGGCGGGGGAAACGCGGGCTGGGGCGGGCATGATGTACCTCCTCCGGTGTCGGCTCCCGAGGGGGTGTGTACGCTGAGTCTGCGCCGTTCCGGACCCGTCGGCAACCTCCAACGATCGAGGTCGAGAACGAGGTGAGGCCGGCGACGTCGTCATCGCCGGCCTCGTGCGTCGAGGGGGGGTGCGCGCCCCTCGGGTGGTGCGTCGGGTCGGGGGACCGAAGGGCGCGCGGGGGGATCGATGTCGCTACCCGCTAGGAGACGCCTCCCGTCGGGAGCGAGAACTGGAAGTCGGGGCTCAGGAGCCGGATCTCGCGCGTCAGGCCGCGGATCTCGTCCAGGTGCTTGCGCGCGCCGGTGCGCTTCCACTCGGCGTACGCGTCGAGCAGCTGGTCGTGCATCGCGCGGAGCGTCGTCTCGCGCGCCTCGTCGTCCACGGTCCGCGAGAGGCGGATCACCTTCGCCTTCTTGAACCGCTTCGCCAGGCTCCAGTACTCGCCGCTCATGTGCGAGAGCATCTTGTGATACCGCTCCAGGCTCATCGTCAGCTTCTCGAGGACGCCGCTCACCGTCGCGGCCGGGTTCTCGAGCAGCTCGCCGTACGTGTAGGAGAAGTGGTACCAGTTCGGGCTCCGGCCGACGTCGGCCTCCTCGCCCGGTAGGAGCCCCTCGCGCCGGTTCGGCACGTAGGGGCCCGCCTGCTCGAACACGCCCACCGAGATCAGCAGCAGATCCTCGGGCGTCCGGTGGATCAGGTAGCGCAGCGATCCGCGATGCGCGCTCGCCAGACGCCGCCACGCGGCCACGTCGTAGCGCGACAGGAGCCGCGAGCGTTCCGGCGGAAGGGGAACGTGAGCCTCGATCTGATCCGAGAGCGCCGCAAGGTACGCGTCCACGTCCTCTTGAGGTAGCGGGTCGCCGTTCTTCGGGGTGTCCTTGGCCCGGGTCAGGAGGAGGCAGTTCAACGCCACGTACGTGGTGGGGCGCACCTTCCTGGGGCCCATCTTGCTCGCCAAAACCTTGCGGGCTGCCGTCATGGCCTTGCCTCCCTCTCCGTTCCTCACACCACCGTCCAACGTCCACCGATCGGCCGCGCGGGTCGTCCGCCGCGCGACGTCACCGGGGCTCATTGCAGCCTCCGTGCCGAGCCCCGCCGGCCGGCCCCCTTCGGAGGGAACCCGATGAAGCACAGCGCATTGGCGGATCGGACAATTTCCATCCGATCCCGCCTTCGAGGCTGAATCGGCTCTAGATCTGGTTCCTTCGAGCCGATGGGCGGGGTGGAAGCACCCAGAGAGGGGGGACGCGACGCGTTGCGGATTGCGGCCAGTTTTGCATCGCGCAATCGATCGACCGCACGGTATCTCGCCGATGGGGCCGTGGCGTCCCGCGACGGGCGCGATCAACCCGTTCGGTCGCAACGACTTGGGAAGGCCGCGGAGGGCTGCATCGTGGCACGCTCCTTGCCTTTCCGATCCTTGCTTCCTTATAGAGGCAACTCGTTCCCCCGCACGGAGGCAGAGCTTGGGGCGGCTTGAGTCGTCGGCGAAACACGGGACGCGCGGCGTGCTCGTCGTGCCCGTCGGAGAGGTTCTCTTCGGCGCGCGCGTCGAGGACGTGGCGGGCCTGATCGAAGCCGATCGCCTGGCGCCGCTGCCGCACCAGCGCACGCCGATCGCGGGGATCGTCGCCTTCCGCGGGGACATGGTTCCGGCGCTCGACTTCTGCGCGTACCTCGACGCCGGGCCCGGACTCTGCGGCGTGTCGCGTTACGCCGTCGTGCTCACGCGCGGCGCCGATCGCTTCGCGCTCCTGGTGCCGGCGATGCCGCGTCTCGTTCCGGGGCGCGAGCTCCGGGAGGGAACGCAGGCGTTCGGCGACAGTGAGCTCAAGGACCTCATCGATTGCGTCTACGAGACCGGCGGCGCGCCGATCCACTGTCTGCGCTACTGGTCCATCTTCGACAGCGTGATTCCTCCGAACGGCGTGACGCGCCGGGCGGGCGACGAGCAACAGAGGGAGGTCGGTCATGTCTGACGCCGCGCGCGGTCCCGCCGCGTCCGGATCGGGCCCGTCCTCGGGCGGCGGGGAGCCGTTCGCGGTGCCGCTCTTCGCGATCGTTCTCGTCACCGCGCTCGCCGCGGGCGCCGCGGGCCATCTGCTCGCCGGCGCGTCCGGGTGGGCCGCGGCCGGCGTCGTCGCGCTCTTCGGCGGCGTGGTCGCCGGCGTGGCGTCGCGCGGCGGCTCGGGCAACGGCGAATCGCACGCGCGCCTCCTGACGAGCGCGCTCCGCGCGGAGCACGCGATGAGCCCGAGCCCGCCGGCCGGCTGGAACGGCGCGTGGACGGCGCTCTACGAGCGCGTGTCCGAGCTCTCCCAGGAATCCAAGATGTCGCACGAGGCGCGCGTCGAGCTGGAACGGCTCCGGCGCCAGACCGAGCTGGCGCTGAACGTCCTCCGGGAAGGGAAGGACCCGCTCGTCGAGATCGCGGAGCTCCGCGTGGGGCCGCTCCGCGAGCTGCTCGAGACGGCGCAGGCCCGAAGCGGCGCCGCGCCCGTGGTGAACCGCATTCCGCTGAGCGAGGAGGAGCTGGTCGGCGTCGACGGCGAGCCTCTCCCCGAGCCGTGGCCGAAGGAGGGCGCGGCCGCGGTCTCGAGCCCCGCCGCCGTCTCGGGCGCCGCACTCTCGCCCGCCGCCGGGCCCGCCGTGCTGGCCGAGGCGCGTCGCGGCATCGAGGAGCTGATCACCGGACTCTCGCGGCTGATCGACGCGGCGAACGGGCCGGGCGGCGATGCGGCCGCGGCGGGCGCCGCGCGCACGCCGGCGCAGCTCGTCGACGCGGTCGTGCACACTGCGGCCGACGGTATCGAGGACCTGGCCGCCGGGCTGATGCGCGCCAACGAGCTCGCCGCCGTGGCCGAGCGCGTGACGAACAAGGCGACCCTTCTCGCGTTGAACGCGGCGCTCGAGGCGACCCGCTCGGGCAGCGAGGCGTTCGCCGCGATCGCCGAGGAGACGCGCCGTCTCGCCGAGTTCGCCCGCGAAGCGACGGACACGATCTCGCGGCTCTCGAGCGAGATCGAGTACAAGGTGGGCGAGACGATCACGGCGATCCACGCGACGAGCGAGGACGCGAAGTCGGCCGTGGCGGCACTGCCGTCCGCGATGACCGGCGACGCCCCCGCGCGGCCCGCGATCGCGCCCGCCGCGATCGAGCGGCTCCTTCGGACCGCGCGCGCCATCCGGGACCGCCTCGACGCGACGGCCGTAGCCTCGCCCGCGCCCGCGCCGCGCGACGTGACGCCGCCGCTCGATGCTCCGGTGCCCGCGGGATCGATGCCGGTGGACTCGGGTTCGCGGACGGGAGCGCCCCAGGCGATCGTCGAGGAGGTCGACGTGTCGCCCGAGTTCCTCCCGGACACCGCCGAGAGCGCGCCGGTGACCGACGCGCCGGAGAGCG
>JBLMXB010000137.1:0-23413 GCA_050257555.1 Hyphomicrobiales bacterium
CGCGGGCGTCGCGCTCGTGGGAGCGGCCGTGGACGAGTCCTGGATCGACTCGAGCTTGAGGTCGGCGAACGAGGCTTCGGAGTCGGGCGACGCGGCCTGCGCCGCGGCCGGCAGCGACGAGTCCGAAGCCGGCGGCATGTCCGGAGCCTCGATCGTATCCGCGCTCGCCGCGGCCGGTGCGTCGGCCACGGGGTCGGGCGGCGGCGGAGTCGGGACCTTCTCGAAGAGCGACTCCTCGGAGGGCGCAGGCTCCGGGGCCGGCGTGCCGGAATCCGCCGGCGCGGTCGCGTCCGATCGGATCGTGCTCCGCTCGAACTCGTCGGGCGCCGGTGGCGCGGCCGGGGGCGACGGCGCGGACGGCTCCGCGGAGGCGGCCGTCTCGGGGGCGGCATCCGCGCCCGGCGCGGGCGTCGTCTCGGACGCGCTCGCGGTCTCGGGTGCGCGGGACGCGCCGGTCCCGAAGATCCGATCGATCGTCCATTCGTCGCCGTCGTCCTTCGCGGTCTTGGCCGGGGACGAGCCCATCGCGCGCACCAGCTCGACCTCGAGGCGACAGCCCTCGCACGTCGCGAGGTGCTGCTCCAGCTCGGCCTTCTCGGCGGGGTCGAGCCGGTCGCTCGCGTACGGCTCCATCTTCGACTTGGCTCGCGTGCAATCCATGCGGTGCGGTCCCCCGACGACGATGCGGTCGCAAGCGCGCGAACGGAATTCGCGCGGCGGCGCTTAGGCGCGTACCGGAAGCTATCGGAGCGGAACCGGCCGAACTTGAGGCGAAACGCGGTGATAGGTGGCTCGGGGCGGGGTCGCGGGCGGTCGCCCGAAGTGGCGCGCACGCCGCCCGTTTCGATCAGTCGGGCAGGATGGCGCCCTCGATCGGGCAGGCCTCCAGGCAGGCGTTGCAGGAGACGCAGTCCTCGGCCACCACGAAGAACCACTTGGTGCCCTTCGTGTTCTGGCCCTCGCCCTGCTTGATGCAGTCGACAGGACAGACGTCCACGCAGGAGCTCTCTCCTTCACAGATATCCTTGATGATCTCGTACGCCATCGATCCTCCCCTGGAAGTGGCGGGGCCTACTGGACTTGGAGCATCCGGTCGAGCGCCGCGCGAGCCCACCGCTTCGTGGACTCGGGGACCCGGATCGGATTCACGATCTCGCCGTCCACCAGCCGTTCGAGCGACCAGCAAAGGTTTTGCGGCGAAATTCGATACATCGTAGCGCAAAGGCAGAAGTCTTTCGAGAGGAGGGAGATCTTCTTGTCGGGCATCTGCTGGGCGAGGCGGTGCACGAGGTGGTACTCGGTTCCCACGGCCCAGTGGCTCCCGGAAGGCGCCTCCCGCAGCGTCCGGATGATGAACTCGGTGGAGCCGACGGCGTCGGACGCGGCAACGACTTCATGCGGGACCTCGGGATGGACGAGGATCCGGACGTCCGGGTCCTCCCGGCGGCGCTCCTCGACGTGGCGGAGCTGGAACTTCGTATGCACGGAGCAGCATCCCTTCCAGACGATGACCGTGGCCGCCCGGAGCGCGGCTTCCGTCAGGCCGCCCAGCTCCCGGGCGGGATCCCAGACGGCGATCCGCTCGGGCGCGATCCCCATCGCCAGCGCGGTGTTCCGGCCCAAGTGCTCGTCCGGGAAGAAGAAGATCCGCTCGCGCTGGCGGAACGCCCACTCGAAGATTCCCCGCGCGTTCGAGGAGGTGCAGACCGCGCCGCCCCGCTCCCCGCAGTACGCCTTCAGCTCCGCGGTCGAGTTCATGTACGTGACCGGCGTGACGTCGGTCAGGCCGAGCCGCTCGAGCGTGGCCCCCGCCTCGAGCACGTCGTCGGTGGCCGCCATGTCGGCCATCGAGCAGCCCGCGCTCAGGTCGGGCAGGATCACGGTCTGGTGGGGCGCGCGGAGGATGTCCGCGCTCTCGGCCATGAAGTGGACGCCGCAGAAGACCACGAATTCGGCCTTCGTCCGCTCCGCCCCCAGCCGCGAAAGCTTGTACGAGTCGCCGGTGATGTCGGCGTGGCGGATCACGTCGTCGCGCTGGTAGTGGTGGCCGAGGATGACGAGGCGCTCGCCGAGCGCGCGCTTGGCGGCGACGATCCGCGCCTCGAGCGTCGCGTCGTCGAGGAGGAGGTAGGGTTCGGGAACCGTGCGAGGGGCCATGTCGTGATTCTCGGGCGCGCGTCGGCGGAGGGTCAAGGGACGAATCCCGCCGCGCCGGCGCGCGTGAACCGCCGCCGCGACGGTCCCATCTAAACAAGGTTGAGGGCGATCGCCGCGCGCGGGGAACCGTCTTGACCAAGCCCCCCGCGCGTCACAGAATGAGATGCTTTTTGGCGTCGTCCGAATCGTCCGAATCGTTCGAGAGGAACCCCCTCGTGGCGCCCCGAATCAACGAGTTCAATCTCCACGTCGCGACCGTCAACGGCTCCGGCAGCCAGACCGCGAACAACACGCTGCTGCGCGCCATTTTCCAGATGGGCGTCCCGGTCTCCGGCAAGAATCTCTTCCCGTCCAACATCGCGGGCCTGCCGACCTGGTTCACGATCCGCGTGAACGAGGCCGGGCACCTCGCGCGCCAGAAGCGGAACGACTTCCTCGTGGCGATGAACCCGGAGACGTCGGTGCAGGACATCGCCGCGATGGGTCCCGGGAGCGTCGTGCTGATGAACGAGGGCGTGCCGGCGCCCAAGGTCGCGGACGGCGCGTATTCGGCCGTGATCCCGTTCTCGAAGCTGGTCGAGCCGCTCGTCGCCGACGTGAAGCTCCGGCGGCTCGTCGTGAACATGATCTACGTCGGCGTCGTCGCGCAGATGCTCGGCATCGAGCGGACGGAGGTGGACCGCGCACTCGAGTCGCAGCTCGGCCGGAAGCCGAAGGCGCTCGCCATGAACCGCGCGGCGGTCGACGCCGGCTTCGCGTACGCGGCGGCGAACCTGAAGCCGGCGCCCTTCCGGGTCGAGCGGCGCGACAAGACCGAGGGGAAGATCCTCGTCGATGGCAATCAGGCCGCGGCGCTCGGCGCCGTGATGGGCGGCGTGACGTTCGTGGCCTGGTACCCGATCACGCCCTCGTCCAGCCTGGCGGAGGCGCTCCAGGGGTTCCTCGAGCGCTACCGCCACGATCCCGAGACGAAGAAGGCGACGTACGCGATCGTCCAGGCCGAGGACGAGATCTCGGCGATCGGGATGGTGCTCGGCGCGGCGTGGACCGGGGCGCGGGCGATGACCGCGACGTCAGGGCCCGGGCTCTCCCTCATGACCGAGTTCACCGGCTACGGCTACTACGCGGAGATCCCGGCCGTGCTCTGGGACATCCAGCGGATCGGCCCGAGCACCGGGCTCCCGACGCGCACGTCGCAGGGCGATCTCCTGAGCGTGGCGTTCCTCTCGCACGGCGACACCCGCCACGTGATGCTCTTCCCGGCCACGGTGCGCGACTGCTACGACTTCGGGATGCGGGCGTTCGACCTGGCGGAGCGGCTCCAGACGCCGGTCTTCGTGATGTCCGACCTCGACCTCGGCATGAACGTCTCGATGTCCGACCCGTTCCCATACCCCGACGCGCCGTGGGACCGCGGCAAGGTGCTGACGGCCGAGGACCTCGAGAAGCTCGGACGCTTCGAACGGTACCGCGACGTCGACGGCGACGGCATCCCGTACCGGACCGTGCCCGGCACGCCCCACCCGCTGGCCGCGTACTTCACGCGGGGGTCGGGCCACGACGAGGCCGCGGGCTACTCCGAGTCGAGCGAGGCGTACCCGCGGGTGATGGACCGGCTCGTGAAGAAATGGGAAACGGCGCGGTCGTGGGTGCCGAAGCCGGTCGTCGACGAGGCGAAGGGCGCGACGGCCGCGATCGTCGCGTACGGCTCGTCGCACGGCGCGGTCGAGGAGGCGCGGGAGATCCTCCGCGCGGACGGCATCGAGACGTCGTCGCTCCTCGTGCGGGCGTACCCGTTCACGGAGGAGGTCGCGCGGTTCGTAGGCCGCCACGACCGCGTCTACGTCGTGGAGCAGAACCGCGACGCGCAGATGCGCGGGCTCCTGGCGATGGAGTATCCCGAGCGGGCCGCGCGGCTCCGCTCGATCCTCCACTACGACGGGCTCCCCCTCGACGCCCAGACCGTGGCCGACGGCGTCCGGAGCGGCGAGCGGGAGGAGGTGGCGGCGCGATGAGCGGATCGACCCCGGCGCCGGCGACGAACCGGATCGGCCTCACGGCCGCCGACTACAAGGGCTCGAAGTCGACGCTCTGCCCCGGCTGCGGGCACGACGCGATCACCGGGAGCATCGTGCAGGCGGCGTTCGAGCTGGGCCTCGAGCCGCACCGCGTGGCCAAGCTCTCGGGCATCGGCTGCTCCAGCAAGACGCCGGCCTACTTCCTCGGCCGGTCGCACGCGTTCAACGCCGTGCACGGGCGCATGCCGTCGATCGCGACGGGCGTCTTCATCGGGAACCGCTCCCTGACGCTCCTCGGCGTTTCCGGCGACGGCGACACGGCTTCGATCGGACTCGGCCAGTTCTGCCACCTGATCCGCCGGAACGTCCCGGTCGTCTACATCGTCGAGAACAACGGCGTCTACGGGCTCACGAAGGGCCAGTTCTCCGCGACGGCCGACGTCGGCTCGCGCGGAAAGTCCGGACGCGTGAACGAGCTGATGCCGATCGACCTCTGCGCGCTCGCGGTGCAGCTGGGGTGCGGGTTCGTGGCCCGCTCCTTCTCGGGCGACCCAAAGCAGCTCCGGCCGATCCTGAAGGCCGCGATCTCCCACCGGGGCACGGCCGTGGTGGACGTGCTCTCGCCGTGCGTGACGTTCAACAACCACGAGGGCTCGACCCGCTCCTACGTCGCCGTCAAGGAGCACGACGCCCCGCTCCACGACATCTCGTTCGTCCCCTTCTACGAGAACATCGAGGTGGAGTACGAGCCGGGCGAGACGCGGGAGGTGAAGCTCCACGACGGGTCGCGCATCACGCTCCGGAAGCTCGAGTCCGACTACGACCCGAGCGACGCGTTCCGCGCCCTCACGACGCTCCACCGCTCGCGGGAGGAGGGGAAGTTCGTGACGGGCCTCCTCTACGTGGACCCGCGGAAGCCCGCGTTCGACGAGGAGGGGGACATGGTGGACGAGCCGCTGGCGTCGCTCCCGCTCGAGCGCGTCCGCCCGCCGAAGAGCGCCCTCGACGAGGTGATGGCGGGCCTCCGGAGCGGGAAGCTCTAGCGACGGGGAGGGATCGGGGTCCGGACGCGGGACGCGTCAGGCCTCCGGTTCGTCGTCGTCCTCCCCGCGCGTCTCCTTGTAGTAGACCTTGAACCGCTTCTTGATCCGCTCGTGGCGCCACCGCGAGTACCAGGATCGGAACGCGTAGCCGATCCGCCCGCTCCCCGACAGGCCCGCGATGTAGAGCCAGCCGAAGAGCATCCCGCCCAGATGCGCGATGTGGGCGATGCCGTCCCCCGAGGAGGAGAGGCTCGACCAGAACGCGATCAGGCCGAGGATCAGGACGAAGTACTTCGCCTTGATCGGCAGGAGGAAGTAGAGAAGGATCTCGCGGTCCGGGAAGAGGAGGCCGTACGCGGCGAGGAGGCCGTAGATGGCGCCCGAGGCGCCGATCGTGGCGACGTAGGAGTTCCACGAGACGAGCGTGGTGCAGACCCCCGCGCCGATCCCCGTCACGAAGTAGAAGCGCGTAAACCGGTCGGTCCCCCAATAGTCTTCCAGCTCGCCGCCGAACATCCAGAGCGCGAGCATGTTGAACCCGATGTGGAAGAGCGACGACGGGTCGTGGAGGAACATGTAGCTGACGAGCTGCCAGAGGAAGAAGTGGTGCGTCACGTCGTACGGCACGAGCCCGAAGAGCCGGTCGAGCCGGACGTGCGCGAGCACGCCCGCGAGGAGCTCGAAGAGCCAGATGCTCACGTTCGCGATCAGGAGGGTCTTCACGGCGGGCGTGAGGCCGCCGCCGAACGAGACCATCCGCGGGGAGTCGAAGTGGCGCGGGCTCACGGCCGGGCCCCCGGCGCCGCGACCTTGCGCCCGCCCAGGTAGAGCGCCCGCTCCTCGCGCGTGTCGTCGAACGCCTGGCGGATGCGCGAGTCGAGCGGGACGTCGAGCGTCACCTTCCGCCGCTCCATGGCGCGGGCCGCCGTCTCGATCATGGCGTCGATCCGGTGCTCGCCGAGCGAGGCCGGCTCCCCCCAGACGAACGACGGCACGTACGTGGGCTGGAGCGCGGTGCCGTAGAGGTTGCAGCCGATGCCGACCGTGGCCCCGGTCGGAAACGTGGCGTTGATGCCGGTCTTCGTGTAGTCCCCCACCGCGAGCCCGAGGAGCCGCTGCCCCGAGTCCTCGCCGTTTCGCTCCATCCAGTCGCGCGCCGAGCGGAAGAACCGCACGTTCGAGTAGTTGTTCTTGAGGTCGCTCGTGATGGTGCCGGCGCCGAGGTTCACCCACTCCCCGACGTAGGAGTGGCCGACGAAGCCGTCGTGCTGCTTGTTCGCGTGCCCCTGGAAGACCGACGCCTCGACCTCGCCGCCGATCTTGCAGACGGGGCCGATCGAGGTGCCGCCCCGGATCTGCGCGCCCGCCTTCACGACCGATCCCTCGCCGATCGACGCCGGGCCCTCGACGTACGCGAGCGGCTCGACGGTCGCGTTCTCGCGGATCAGGACCGGGCCCTGCTCGGCGTTCACGACCGCGCCGGGCATGACGCGCGCGCCGCGCGCGACGTGCACGGCCTCCCGGTTCAGCACGTGGGCGCCGTCGTCGATCGTGCCGCGGACGGTGCCCGGCTGGAACGCGTACCGGAAGTCCTGCACGATCTGCCGCGGACTCCACCGGATCAGGTCGGCGGCCGATCGCGCGAGGAACGCGTTCACCTCGGCCGGGAAGCGGAGGTCCTCGAACGCGCGCTCGGGATTCCCCTCGCGGAGCCACCGCGCGGCGTGGCGCACGCGCTCCGGCTTCACCTTGGCCGCGAAGAGGACGCCCCCCGCGGCGTACGACGCCTCGCTCGGCGACGCGGCGAGGAAGTGGAGCACCTCGTCGTCGGTCATGCAGAGCCGGGCGTTCACGAAGAGCGTCTCGGCTTCGGGCGGCTCGCCGACGTGGGCGGTCGGGTAACGCGCGCGCGTCAGGTCCTCGAGCTCGGACCGGACCACGAGGACGAGCGGCGCGTCGGGAAACGCCCGCACCAGTTTCTCGATCAGCGTGAAGACCCCGCAGCGGAGCGCGAACACGGGCCGGAGGAGCGCGAGCGGCCCGAACCGCCGGACTTCGGGATCCTCGTAGAGGCAGAGGTTCATCCGACGAGAGTAGGGAGCGCGGGGGGCCGCGTCAAGAGACGGCCCCGCCGTCAGATGGCGGCGCCGCCTGGCCGCGGCCGGCGCCGGCGCGCCGGCCCGAAAGGCGTTGGGATCGCCGCCCGCGCCCCCTACAATGCGACGCCATGGGTGAACTGAAGCAGGATCGGAATCCCGGCGGGGCCGCGCCGGCCGGGGGCCCCGGCTCGGGCGGTCACGCCGCGGGCGGCGGGCCCGCCTCGGGCGCGCACGTGGCCGGCGGCGGACCCGGCTCGGGCGGTCACGCGGTCGGCGGCGGCTCGCGCGAGCCTTCGGCCCGGGCGCTCCGCTACCGGGAGCACAGGATCCCGCGCCGGCACCGCGTCTTCGTGAACCGGAACCTCCGGATGACGCAGATCCGCGCGATCGGATTCGACCTCGACCACACGCTCGCCCACTACGACCCGCGCGCGGTGGAAGCGCTCGCCTTCGACCTCACGAAGCGCAAGCTCGTCGAGAACAAGGACTACCCGGCCGAGATCCTCGAGCTCGAGTACGATCCCTCGTTCGTGATCCGCGGCCTCGTCGTCGACAAGAAGCGCGGGAACCTCCTCAAGATGGACTACTTCAACTTCGTGACGCGCGCGTACCACGGACTCTCGCCGCTCCGTTCCGAGGATCGGAAGCGCGCGTATCGCTCGTCGCGGATCCGGCTCGGGCACGAGAACTACGTCTCGGTCGACACGCTGTTCCATCTCCCGGAGGTCTATCTCTATCTCTGCCTGGTCGACCTCTTCGAGCGGCGGCACCGCGGCAAGGGCGTCGACTACGAAGGGATCTACCGCGACGTGCGCGAGATGATCGACGAGGCGCACCGGGACGGCAGCCTCAAGTCGGTCATCACCGGCGACCCGCAACGCTACATCGGCTTCGATCCGGAGCTCCGGACCGTGCTCGAGGAGTTCCGCCGGAACGGGAAGAAGCTCTTCCTCCTCACGAACAGCGAGTGGGCGTACACCGACACGCTCCTCCGCTTCATCCTGCAGCGGGGCAAGGACGCGAACGAGCCGTGGACCGATCTCTTCCACGTCGTCCTCGTCGAGGCGCGGAAGCCGGGATTCTTCAACGACGACGCGGCCGCGGAGCCGATCCCCGAGCTGGCCGGGAAGAAGCTCCGGGCCACGACGGGCCGACGCGGCGGCGGCCCGTGGCTCCAGAAGACGCTCGGCGCGGCCGGTGAGCACATCCTCTACTTCGGGGACCACACGTACGGGGACATCTTGCAGTCGAAGCGCGTGCTCGGATGGCGCACGGCCATGCTCGTGCCCGAATTGGACCGCGAGATCACCGTCACGACGGAGCATGCGAAGGAGTTCGACCGGCTGGGCCGCCTCTCCGCCGAGCGGCACCAACTCGAGATCGACAAGGCGGCACTCGGGCGTGAGCTCCGCCGGCTCACGCACGTCCTCTCGGAGCAGAACGGCGCCGACCCGGTGAAGCGGGACGAGATCGCGCGGCGGATCGAGGAGATTCCGGAGCAGCTCCGTGCGATCGACGAGCGCGCCCCGGAGCTCCAGTCGGAGATCGACAGCACGCGGATCAAGATCGATCGCGCGTACAATCCGCGGTGGGGATCGCTCTTCCGAGAGGGGAACGAGTCGAGCCGGTTCGGCCACCAGCTCAAGGACTTCGCCTGCCTCTACATGAGCCGGGTCTCGAACTTCCTCCACTACCCCGGCGACTACTACTACCAGTCCCCCGTCGGCTACATGCCGCACGACATCTAGGCGTCGCGCGCGGCTCGGATCGCGCTGGCCGCCGCGCCGAGCTGTTCCTCCCTGATCGTGATCGCGGGGAGCATCGAGAGCACCGCGCCGTCGAGGCCGCCCGGAATTCCGAGCACGCCCCGAGCGAGGAGCCGCGACGCGAGCGCCACCCCCGCGCCGGGCCGCCGGGGCGCCGCGAGCGCCGCCATGAGCCCCACGCCGCGCGCCTCCCAGCCGGGCGCGCCGGCGACCGCGCGCTCGAGCGCTTCGTGGAGAAGGCGCCCCTTCCGCTCCACTTCGGAGCGCGTCTCCGGCGCCGCGATCCGATCGAGCGCCGCGAGCGCGCCCGCGCACGCGATCGGGTGCGCGTAGAAGGTGCTCGCGAAGGGCGACTCGCCCGACGCGGGCGCGACCGACGCCCACGCCTCCATCACGTCCGGCTTCCCGAGGAGCGCCGCGATCGCGACGCCGCCGCCGATCCCCTTCCCCGCGGTCAGCAGGTCCGGCTCCGCGGCGGGACCGCTCCGCTCCCACGCCCACATCGGCCCGGTCCGCCCCGCGCCGGTCATGATCTCGTCCCAGATCACGATCATCCCGCGCGCGCGGGCGAGCGCCGCGACGCGCGGCAGGAACTCGGGGGGCGGCACGAGGACCCCGGCGCGGCCCTGGATCGGCTCGACGATCACGGCGCCGGGCGGGTCGGGGCCGTCGCACTCCCGCTCCACCCGCTTCCACCCTGCTTCGAGGCAGGCGAGATCGCAGCCCTCGCACGGCCGGCGCACGGCGCATCGCGCGCGGTCGGGATACGGGACGTGGATCGCGCGGGGCGGCCCATCGGGCCTCGAGATCGCCGGCGGCGGCGGGAAGTGCGTCGCCTCGAGCGCGAGCCCCGACTGGCCGTGATAGCCCCCTTCGAACGCCACGAACCGCCGGCGTCCGGTGGCGATCGCCGCCGTGCGGAGCGCCAGCTCCACCGCCTCGGAGCCGGTGGATGCGAGCAGGACCTTGGAGAGGGCGCCGCCGAGCGCCGACAGCCGGCGCACGAGCCGCTCGCGCCCGACGTGAGGCTGGAGATCGCCGAGCCCCTGCACCAGTCTTCCCGCCTGCGCCGCGACTGCGCGGCGTACGGCGGGCGCCGCGTGGCCGAGCCACGCCACGCCGAAGCCCCCCGTGAGGTCGACGTACCGGTTCCCGTCCAGGTCCTCGACGACCGATCCCTTCGCGCGCTTCCAGACGATGGGTGCCACGTCGCCGCCCCAGATCGCCGCACCCTCCGCGCGCCGAAGTCGTTTCGCGGCCGCGCGCGAGCGCGGACCCGGCGGCCGCGCGACGATCGCCGGCGTCTCGTCGCCGCGGAGCGGCGCGCGGCCGCTCACGGATGCTCCGTCGCCAGCGCCGCCTCGGACGACACGGCGGCGCGCCGAGTCTCGACCCACGTCACGCCCGCGAGGATCAGGACGGCGCCGACCACGAATCCCGGCGTGAACCGCTCGCGGAAGAGGAGCCACGAGAGCGCCGCGGTCAGGATCGGCTGCGTGTTCGACGTGATCGCCACCTTCGAGGCGTCCATGTGGCGGAGCGCGTAGAGCCAGAGCGGGTAGCCGATCATCGACGTGCCGATCGCGAGGTACGCGACCGCGCCCCAGACGGGCGCGGGGATCGTCGGGAGCGGCGGCACCGCGCCCGGGATCGCGAACGCCGGAAGGAAGATCGCGGTCCCCGAGACGATGGCCCACGTCGTCACCGTCATCGGGTCGTAGCGGACGAGGAGCCGCTTCGAGAGCACGGTGTAGAGCGCCCACGCCACGACCGCCACGAGGATCAGGAGATCGCCGGCGAGCACCTTCGTCTCGTGGAGGAGCCCGCGCTCGAGCAGGATCACCGCGACCCCCGCGAACGCGACCAGCATCCCGGAAAGCTTCGCGGCGAGGTTCGCCTCGTGGAAGAGCCGCCGCGCGAAGAGGAGCACGACCAGCGGCGTCAGGGCGTAGAGGAGCGCCGCGTGACTCGGCGTCGAGCGCGCGAGCCCGAAGAGGAAGCACCCCTGGTTCACGGGGATCACGAGGAACCCGAGCAGCACGATCATCGGCCAGTCCCGGCGGGCGATCGCCGAGCGCGCGGGCCGGAGCCGCTCCTGGAGGAGGAGCGCCAGCGAGGCGGTGACGAAGCGGAGGAGCGCGAGCGTGAGGGGCGCGATCACGAGAAGCGCGCCCTTCGCGACGAGGTGCGTCCCGCTCGCGATCAGCTGATTGCCGGCGAGCGCGGCGGCGAGGCGTCTCCTGGAGGCGATCGGCGGTCCTTTCCGGCGACGGATGGCGCCCGCGACGGACGGCGCGGGGCGCGCGCGGCGCCTGCGGCTGACGGAAGCGCGAGTTTAGCCGCTCCGCGCGCGGGGCCGCAAGCCGGCGCTGGCGACGCGACGCCGGATGCGGTATCCTCGGGAACTCGACCTCCACCAGACCATGCTCGATCCCGATCTCCGACACTACCTGAAGGCCGCCCAGGGCGACGAACCGCCGGCCCGCCTCGACGACCCGCGCTGGGCCGAGACGGAGGCGCTGGCGCGCCGTCTCATCGAGACGAGCGCCGCCGAAGCGGCGCTCCGCGCCCTCGAGCAGGAGCCCGCGCGGAAGAAGCGCTGGGACCTCCTCCTCCTCGCCGGCCGCCTCTATCTCGGACTCGACGAGCGGTCGCTCGCCCTCGACGCCCTCGAGGTCGTCGGCGACAAGCTCCTCGCGGCCGAGGACCGGGAAGGCGTCCTCGCGATCCTCCATCCCTTCCTCGAGCCCGAGCCGAGCACGTCGGCCGTCCGCTTCCTCCACTTCCTCGCGAAGACCGCGCCCGACCTCGACGAGCGGATCGAGCGGCTCCGCGAGGCGGTCGGGATCCGGCCGGGCGACGCGCAGCTCCACGGCGAGCTCGCGGCGTCGTTCGAGGAGGCGGAGGACGAGGACGCGTCGCGCGAGCACCGGCTCCGCTCGATGGAGCTCCACCTCGACGCGCATCACGCGGCGGCGATCGAGGAGACGCTCCTCCGCGCGGTGGAAGAGGACCTCTCCCGGGCGCCGGCGCGCATCGGGCGGATCCTGCTCCGCTATGCGGCCGCGGCCGACTGGGCCGACGCCGAGCCGCTCCTCGAGCTGGCGCTCCCCGAGCTCGAGCGGAAGGCCGCGGGGCGGCTCACGTGGGAGGACGTGGCGCCGATCGGCCCGAAGGTCCCGGCCCGCGCCGCGCCGCGGACGCTCGCGGCCCGCCTCCTCGCCATCGTCGTCGCGCGCGAGCCGGAGCCGAAGCCGATCCTCGAGGGCTCCGGAATCGGCGACCCCTCCGTCGGGTTCGACCAGGTGGCGGCGCGGCTGCCGAAGATCCTCGCGCTCCCGCCCGGGGCGTACGTGACGCACCAGTCGTGGGGCATCGGGCGCGTGCGCGCGAGCGACGGCGAGACGCTCTCGCTCGATTTCCCCGGACGCTCCGAGCACAAGATGTCGTTCGCGATGGCGTCGCGCTCCCTCGACCGGCTCCCCCCCGACGGGCTCCGCGTCCTCGCGATCGAGGACGCGTCGCGCGCGCGCGCGCTGGCCGACGAGGGGAGCGCCGAGATCCTGGTCCGCGCGCTCCGCGACGTCGGCGGCGTGGCGACCCAGGCGCAGCTCAAGCCGCGCCTCGAGTCGTCGATCCCCGGGTACGATTGGAGCGCGTACTGGAAGCGGGCCAAGGGGGCGTGGAAGGCCGATCCGCGCATCGACTCGAGCGAGGGCTACCGCGGGAGCTTCCGGCTCGCGCCGGAGGGCGCGGAGAACGCGGAGGTCGCGCTCCCGCCGCTCGCGCCGCGCGCGGCCGCGTCGGGGCTCCAGCTCCTGAAGAAGTTCCTCCGCGAGCACCCGGAGGAGGAGCCGCGGCTCAAGGACCACGCGGGCGCCATGGTCGCGCGATGGGCCGACGACGCGCGGCTCGACGTCGCGGGGCGCGCGCAAGCGCTCTGCTACGCCGCGACGTGGCACGCCGTCTCCGCGGACGCCGCGCGCCGGACGCTCGACGATCTGGTCGGATCGGGACTCCGTCCCGACGATCTCACGCTCGGCGTCCACCAGGAGCAGCTCCTCGACCTCGCGCACGGCGCGGGCGGCGAGGAGGCGTTCCTCTGGCGCGCCGCCGAGAGCCGGCTTCCCCGCCTCCGTGAGCGCGGCCGCGCGCGGCTCCGCGAGATGCTCGGCGACGAGCGCTACGCGAAGGCGATCGAGACGCGGATCGCGCGCCCCGGCGACGAGAACGGCCTCGCCACGCGCCTGATCGAGCACTTCACGTCGAAGCCCCGCGACGCCGGCGCGCCCGGCCACGACGCGCTCCTCCTCGCGACGATCCGGCTCCTCGAGCGCGATCTCGCCGAGGGGCTCCCCGAGCGTCTCCTCGCCCTCCTCGACGAGGGGGGCGTGTTCGAGGCCGCCGTGCGCCAGAAGGCGCTCGCCGCGGAGACGGCCGAGTCGATCGAGCGGACGGTCGTGCACTGGGCCGGGAGCGAGCGGCGGCTGGTCCCGGTGCTCGAGTTCCTCCACCGGATCGGCATGGGCGCGGTCTCCGACGAGTTCGAGCGGCGGCGGAAGGCCCGCGCGGAGGGGCTCCTCGAGGGAAAGAGCACGGAGGACGTCGAGACCCAGTTCGTCCTCATGTCGCGCGCGACGTACGACCGCCTCCAGGAGGACATGAAGCGCCTCGCGCTCGAGCTCAAGACGTCCATCCCCGCGGCGATCGAGAAGGCGCGCCAGCTGGGCGATCTCAGCGAGAACGCGGAATACGAGGCGGCGAAGCACCGCCAGGCGAACGCCGCGACGCGCCTCCAGCAGCTGATGAACACGATCCAGCGGTCGCGCCTGATCGAGAACCTGGAGGTCGACGAGAGCCGCGTCGGCGTCGGCACCGAGTCGCGCCTCGCGCCGCTCGACGAGGGAGGCGAGCCGATGACCCTCTGGATCCTGGGCGAGGGCGACAACGCCCTCGGTCCGGGCATCCTCTCCTACCGCGCGCCGCTCGCGCGCCCGCTGCTCGGCAAGGGCGTCGGCGCGGAGGTGACGGTCCCGAGCGAGGAGGGACCGCGGCGGTACCGGATCGAGTCGATCCGGCGCCGACTTCCCGGGGACCCGGAGACGGCCGGGCGCATCTGATATAGTCGAGGTCTTGACCGAGAACCTCCCGCCCTGCGGCCCCGCGGGGCGATCCACCGGAGATCACAGCCGAAAGGAGATGGCGTCATGGCGAAGCACGTGGTGAAGCCGCTGCCCTACGCGAACGACGGTCTGAAGGGCATCGGCGCCAAGACGATCGAGATCCATCACGACAAGCTCTACGCGGGATACGTCGCCAAGCGGAACGAGATCGAGGAGACGCTCACGAAGGTCGACCGGAGCAAGGCGAACCAGACGTACTCCGAGATGCGCGGGCTCAAGCACGAGGAGTCGTTCGCGGCGAACGGGATGATCCTCCACGACGTCTACTTCGCCGTCATGGGCGGCGACGGGCAGCAGACCGGCGAGATCATCGACAAGATCAAGGAGGACTTCGGGACGCTCGCCGCGTGGGAGGAGGACTTCAAGGCCGGCGCCATGTGCGCCCGCGGCTGGGTCATCCTCGCGTACGACCCGAGCGACGGCCGCCTCCACAATTACATCTGCGACGCGCAGAACCAGGGCGGCATCTGGGGCGCGACGCCGCTCCTCCCGTGCGACACGTACGAGCACAGCTACTTCATCGACTTCGGGTCGGACCGCAAGGCCTACGTCGAGGCGTTCTTCCGGAACATCAAGTGGGCCGAGGTGAACCGCCGCTACCTCGCGGTCGCCAACCTGGCCACGGCCAAGAAATAAGCAGCGACTCGTTGCAGATCGGCGGGCGCCGGTGCACATTGCACGGCGCCCGCTTCGCTTCCCCCTCCCGCCTTCGCTGATCCCCGTTCAAGCCGCCTCGTTCGAAGTAGTTACGCGACCCGCCGTCACGGCCGCGCCGTGGCATGTCCCTTGCACGATCCCCCGCGGGGTTTCACCGACCATTTCCTGCGACATCATGGACGCGATGGGGATCGCGAAGGCCAAGGAGACCGACATGAAGACGTTCAAGTGGTTCGCGTTGGCAGCGCTGGCGGGGGTCGTCCTGCTCGGGATGAGCGGGTGTACCAGCACCTCCACGCGCGCGATTTTGACCGTGGAGAGCGTGAACGGCGGGAACGTCTTCTACAGCGATCTCGTCTCGGATAGCGGTCAGGTGGTGGCGGACGCGGCGAAGGTCGTGTTCGGGAACATCCAGAACGACGGCGGCGCCCCGCTGGAGCCGGGCTCGCCCTTCTCCGAGATCGTGGTCACCGGCTACACCGTGACGTACGACGACGGCATCTATCCGCCGGTCAGCGCCGGCCTCACGGCCTGGGTGCCGTCGGGCGGCACGGCGGAGGCGTCGATCGCGATGAGCGACCTCCTCGCCAAGGCGTCGGTCCCGACCACGACCGCGGTCTCGACCACGGCGCGGATCAAGTTCACGGGATTCGTCCACACGAACGGCGGGAACAACGGCGATCGCGTCGAGGCGCACGCCAGCGTGCCGGTGGTGGTCGCGAACTTCAAGGACGCGGACGTCCCGAAGAACTAGCGACCGAGCAGCGAAGCCTCGCGATCCCCGCGGCCCGGGCCCCACGGCTCGGGCCGCTTCGCGTCCGGACGGCTACTTGCCCTGGTGCGCGCCGTCCCGCGCGGCGTCCCGGGTGACGGCCTTCGAGCCGTCCCGGGCGGCGTCCTTGGCGCCGTCGACGTGCGGCGCGACCTTGATGATGACGATGCCCCACGCCTGGGACCGGTGGTAGACGCGGCCCGACACGTCGACCTTCTTGTGGATGTACGGGAGGAGCGGCACGTTGGGGTTCTGACCCGGGAGCTCCCCCGCGATGAAGTAGATCCGGTCCGCCACGCGGTCGTAGATCGCGAGGGTCTGCCCCGATTTGGCGCAGTCCACCGCGCACTGGAAGTGCCCCGGACCGATCGACTTCGATCCCGCCTCGAGGAAGCAGGCGGGATCCATGACCTCGCCGACGATGGTCATGTACTTGCCCTGATCGGGCTCGCCCTTCGAGGGCATGTCCATCTTCATGTCGTGATGGTGCTCGGCGCCGGCCGCCTTCTTCTCCGCCGGAGGCGCGTCGCCGTCGGCGCGCGCGGGCGCCGCCGCCGCCGGGGCGGCGAGGAGGGCGATCAGGAGGGCGGCGCTCAGGCCGCGCGGCAGGCTGCGAATCATGAGGGGTACCTCCGCTCGTCCGGCTGCAGACGGGTTACTTGGTGACGCGCCCCGCGGGCTCGATCGACGTGACCTGGATGCCCCACGCGCCCTGGCGCGAGTAGACCTTGCCGGTCACCGTGACGTTCTGCGCGATGAAGTCGATGATCCCCTTGTTCGGGTCCTCGCCCGGCTTCTCGCTCGCGAGGATGTAGAGGCGGTTCGTCTTCTTCTCGAGGATGGCGAGCGTCTGCCCCGCCTTGGCGCACGCGATCGCGCACTCCTTGTGCGTCTCGCCGTGGGCGCCGTTGATGATCCAGCACGCCGGGTCGACCACCTCGCCGACGATCGTCTTCGTGCCGGTCGGCGCCGGGGCCGCCACCGCATGGCTCAGGGCGACCGCGAGAATGCCGAGGATGAGCGCCCCGAGGAGCGTGCCCGCCAGTCCTGCCTTCGTGATCCGCATTCGATTCCTCCCTAGAAAAACCAGCCGTGTCGCGCCCGGAAGCAGTGCGTCCCCCAAGCCTATCAAAGGGGCCGTACCCTCGCAAGGACGGGGGGTTCCCGCCGGGCATCCGCTCCCGGGGCCCGCGGCCGGTCCCTCCGCCGTTCTGGTAGACTGTGGCGGTCCCGTCCGAAACGCGAATCCGGAGAACCTCCATGCCGAAGGCGTCCCGTCGCTCCGAGCTGATCCCCTTCTCCCCGATCCGTACCATGTTCCGCCTGGCCGACGAGCTGGAGCGCGCCGGCGGCGGCCCGGTCTATCGGCTCCACGTCGGCGATCCCGATTTCGCGCCGCCCGAGGCCGTGCTCGACGCCACCGTCGCCGCGTTCCGCGGCGGAAAGACGCACTATGCGCCGACGGCGGGCGTGCAGGCGCTCCGCGAGGCCGTCGCGCAGAAGGCGCGGGAGCGGAACGGCATGGCCGCCACGGCGGAGCACGTCATCGTGACGCCGGGCTCGACGGAGGCGCTCTTCGCGGTGATGGAGCTCCTCTTCGGTCCCGGCGAGGAGATGCTCCTCCCCGAGATCTACTGGCCGAACTACGTGCAGCAGGTCCTCCTGATCGGCGGGAAGCCGGTCTTCTATCCGCTCGGGGCGGGCTATCAGCCCGACCTCGGCGGCGCGCGCCGCGCCGTGGGGCCGCGCGCCCGGGGCATCCTGATCAACAGCCCGAGCAATCCGACCGGCGCCGTCTTCCCCCGCGACGCCCTTCGCGCGCTCTTCGATCTGGCCCGCGAGCGCGACCTCTGGATCCTGAGCGACGAGGCATACGAGGACTTCGTCTTCGGCGGCGAGCACGTCTCGCCCGCGTCGTTCGAGCGCGATCTCCCGGAGGCCGAGCGGCGCGTCTTCACGCTCTTCACGTTCTCGAAGTCGTACGCGATGACGGGGCTCAGGCTCGGCGCCGTGGTCACTCCCTCCCTCCGCGCGGCGACCCTGCTCCGGAAGGTGCAGGAGCCGCTCGTGGCGAGCGCCGCGATGCCGACCCAGGTGGGCGCGCTCCCCGCGCTCCGCGAGAGCGAGCGCGCGGGCGTCGAGCGGATGCGCGAGACGTACCGGCGCCGCCGCGACCTCGCGCTCGCGATCCTCCGGCCGGCGGGGCTCGCCGACTACGTGCCGGAGGGCGCGTTCTACGTGATGGCCGACGTCTCCGCCACGGGGATGACCGGCGACGCGTTCGCCGAGGAGCTCCTGCGCGAGGAGCGCGTGGCCGTGGCGCCGGGCGCGGGCTTCGCGCTCCAGCCGCGCTTCCTCCCCGACGGCTCGCCCGACGCGGAGCCGCACCCGAGCGGGATGCCCGACTATCCGACGAACCCGAAGGCGCGCCACCGCGTCCGGATCGCGTTCTGCGTCTCGGACGAGGAGCTGCGCGAGGGGCTCACGCGGATGGTGCGGTTCGTGGAGCGGAAGCGGGGCGGCGTGGCGGCCGCGCGGGGCTGAGGACGGCGGCGAGCGAACGGGCGGCGCCGCCGCGGCGCGTCACCGGTCGTCGAATTCGAGCCGCTTCCCGTAGCTGACGACGTCGTCCTCGGTGAAGCCGATCCGCTCGTAGAACGCGATCGCCTCCGGATTGTCGCGCCGGATCTGGAGGCTCATCTTCGGGCAGCCGGCGGCGCGGAAGCCGCGCTCCACGGCGTCCATCATGTCGCGGCCCAGGCCGTGCCGGCGCGCGCCGGGATCCACGGCCAGGTAGTTGACCCAGCCGCGGTGCCCCTCGTAGCCCCCCATCACGGTCGCGACGATCGCGCCGTCGATCGTGCCGACGAGGAAGAGCTCGGGCTGCACGCGCTTCTTCCGCGCGATGTCCTTGCGGGGATCGTTCCAGGGCCTGAGGAGCCGGCACCGGCCCCAGAGGGCGATGACGGCCTCCTCGTCCCGGTCCTCGTACGGCCGGATGCTCAGCGCGTCGCCGGGCCGGTCGCCGGCCGCGGCGCGCGCGTCACGCGTCGAATCCATCCTCCGGTTCCTTCACCTCGATGCTGACGAGATCGATGTCGCGATCGCCCACGTTCTCGAGCGTGTGGGGCTCGAGCGGCGCCAGCCAGACGACCGGCGGCATGTCGGCGACGCCCGACGCGGTCCGGGTGTCGACCATGACCTCGCCGGCGGCGTTCCGGCGGACGAAGTCGGACCACGACTTCACGTGGTAGACCGCGGGCCACCGGTGGGTGTGGAGCGGCACCTTCTCCCCGGGGCCGACGCGCGTGTGGAGGACACGCACCCGGTCGTTCTCGAGGAGCAGGCGGTGGTGCCCGGGCGCGGCGACGACCGCGTCGAGCGCCGCGTCGTGGACCCACGCCTCGCGGGCGGCGGCGCTTCGACGGCTCACGACTCCTTCCCTCCTTCGACGTCGCTTCGCGCGAGGATCGCGAGCGCCTCCTCGTGCACGCCGCCGTTCGACGTGATCAGGTTTCCCGACTCGATCGAGCGGGCGCCTTGGACGGACGTCGCGCGCCCTCCGGCCTCCTCGACCAGGAGCACGAGCGGAGCGATGTCCCACGGCTTCACGCGCGGATCGTACGCCAGCTCGCCCGCGCCCTCCGCGACCAGCACGTGCTGGTAGAAGTCGCCGAACCCGCGGGTCCGGTCGGCGCTCGCGAAGAGCGCCGACCATCCGGGCGCGAGGACCGTCCCGTTCGCGTCCTTGAGCCCGCCGTGGAAGAGGTGCGCGTCGCGGATGGCCGCGACGTTCGAGACGCGGAGCCGCCGGTGGTCGCGGTACGCGCCGCCGCCCCGGACGGCGTGCCAGCGGCATCCGAGCGCGGGCGCGGAGACCACGCCGGCCACCACCTCCCCGGCCGTCTCCACGGCGAGGAGCGTCGCGAAGATCGGGATCCCCCGCATGAAGTTCTTCGTCCCGTCGATCGGGTCGAGGATGAGCCGCGACTCCGACGACCCGGCCGCGGCGCCCTCCTCCTCGCCCAGGATCCCGAACTCCGGATAGTGCGCGCGGGTCTCGCGGCGCACGAGCGCCTCGACCGCGCGGTCGGCCTCCGTCACCGGCGATCCGTCCCCCTTCCGCTCGACGCGGAGCGACGCGGAGCGGAAGTGGCGGAGCGCGATCTCGTCGGCCCGGTCGGCCAGCTCCTGCAGGAAGGCGAGGAGCGTGTCGGGCGCCCGGCCGACCGGCGCGAAGCCCGGGGGCGACCCGCTCACCGGCCCGCCCTCCACTCCGGCGCCAGGAGGCCGAAGAACGCGGTGTCGGAGATCTCGCCGCCGACCTGCCATCGCTCGCGCAGGGTCCCCTCGCGCAGGAAGCCGAGCCGCTCCACCGAGCGGAGGGAGGCGGCGTTCCGGGGATCGATGTCGGCCTCGAGACGGTGGAGGCGGAGCGTGTCGAACGCGTACCCCACGACGACGATCAGCGCCTCGTGCATCAGCCCCCGGCCCCAGTACGCGCTCGCGAGCGCGTAGCCGATCTCCGCCCGGCGGTGCGTGGCGTCGATCTGGAAGAGGGTGGCGGTGCCGATCACGACGTCGTCCTCGGCGCCCGCGACGGCCCACGGGAGGAACGTCCGGTCGCCGTCGACCGGGCGATACCGCTCGATCATCGCGCGCGCCTCGGCCGGATCGGTCCAGGCGACCCGGTTCCAGTACCGGGTGACCTTCGGGTCGGAGAAGATCCGGAAGAGCGCGCCGGCGTCCTCGTCCCGGAACGGCCGGAGCGTGAGCCGCGGCGTGCGGAGGACCGGGGGCGCCGCGGGGACTTCGGGCGCCGGCGGCTCCGGCGGGATGGTCGGCACCGGGGCGCGGCCCGTCACGCGGTCGGCGCGGCCGGGCGCGGCATCGCGAAGACCGACTCGGGGGTGACGCGCGTGTAGTTCGGACCGCCGAGCCGGGCGATCGCGTCGATCGCGGCCGAGTCGACGCGCCCCTTCTCGTTCAGGAGCGACTCGAGCACGTGCAGGTAGACGACCTCGCCGATCACGTAGTTCGCGTGGTACGGCCCCTCGCCATGCTCCACCACGCGGTAGAGGACGCACTCCATCGCGATCGGGCAGCCCTCCGCGCGCCACGGCTTGACCTTCACGCTCGGGACCTTCGCGAAGCCGGCCCGCTCGAACTCGTCCACCTCCGGCGGGAACTCGGTGGACGCGACGTTCATCTTCTCCCGGAGCGCCCACGGGACGATGTGGATCACGTACTCCCCCGTCTCGCGGACGTTCCGGAGCGTGTCCTTGTCCCGGAGCGCGCCGCTCGTGACCGGCATGAAGACGACCGACAGCGGGTTCGCGCCGCCCGCGTTGAAGAAGGAGAACGGGGCGAGGTTCGCCGTGCCGTCCTTCGCGAGCGAGGAGACGAACGCGATCGGGCGCGGCACGACGCAGCCGGTCAGGAGCGCGTAGCGGTCCGCCGGTGCGAGCGCGGCCGGATCGATCGCGCGAAGCCCGGGCCCGCTCATCGGGACCCGCCGGACGGAGCCCGGCGCCCGCTCAACCGGTCGCTCCCTCGCCGGTGAACTGCCCCGACGGCTCGAGCCAGGAGTACGGGTACTTCTTGTCGTCGTACGGCTCGGCCTCGGTCGTGACGTGGAGCGGATGGAACGTGTCGAGCATCACGGCCAGCTCCTCGGTCTTCGTGGCGCCGAGCGACGCCTCGGTGGCGCCCGGATGCGGCCCGTGCGGGATCCCCGACGGATGGAGCGTGAACGAGCCGATCTCGATGCCGCGGCGGCTCATGAAGTTCCCGTTCACGTAGTACAGCACCTCGTCGGAGTCGATGTTCGAGTGGTTGTACGGCACCGGCACCGCGAGCGGATGGTAGTCGTACATCCGCGGCACGAAGGAGCAGATCACGTAGTTCCGCCCCTCGAAGCACTGGTGCGTCGGCGGCGGCATGTGGACCCGGCCGGTGATCGGCTCGAAGTCCTCGATATTGAAGATGTAGGGATACAGGAACCCGTCCCAGCCGACGACGTCGAGCGGGTGGTGCTGGAACTCGTACGCCGTCACCTGGTCCCGCGCCTTGATCCGCACCTCGAAGGATCCCGACTCCGTGAACGTCTCGAGGCGCTCGGGGCGGCGGATGTCGCGCTCGCTCATCGGCGCGTGCTCGAGGAGCTGCCCGTACTCGTTCCGGTAGCGGTGCGGCGTCTCGATCGACGACGCCGATTCGATCACGAGGTAGCGCTGCGGCCCCTTCTCCGGATGGAACCGGTACGTGGTGCCGCGGGGGATCACGACGTAGTCGCCCGGGCGGTAGTGGAGCTCGCCGAACGTCGTCTGGATCCGCCCCGTTCCCTCGTGCACGAAGTAGAGGTCGTCCCCCTGGCCGTTCCGGTAGAAGTAGTCCATCGTCGCATCCGGCACCGCGATCGCCATCGAGACGTCGGCGTTGTGCAGGAGGACCACGCGCCCGGTCACCGGGTCGCCGCTCCGGGTGAGCCCCTTCGTCTTGAAGTGGTAGTGACGCAGGCCCTGCTCCTTCGCGTACGTCACCGAGCAGTCCTGGATCTTCCGGATCTGCTTCACCTGCGTCGGCATGTGGTGGTGGTAGATCAGCGACGAGCGGCCGGAGAACCCGCGCGAGCCCATCAGCTGCTCGGTATAGAGCTTCCCGTCGGGCCGTCGGAACTGCGTGTGTCGCTTGTGCGGAATCTCTCCGAGGGAGTGGTACGTGGGCATGGCGGCACCTCGCGCGGGCGCGCCGGGAAGACGAGCGCGGCGCCCGGTCCTTGGTATGGGATGCGTCAGGTCGCGGCGATCGTGTTCGTGAGGGACCCGAGGAGATCGATCGTGAGCGTCACCTCGTCGCCGGGCAGGAGCCAGCGGTGCACGTCGGTGCCGAGCTCCAGGATGCAGCCCCCGCCGACGGTGCCCGACCCGATCACGTCGCCGGGAAAAAGATACACGTCCGCGGAGGCCCTCGCAATCATCTGGCCGAACGTCCAGTGGAGGTCCGACGCGTTGCCCCGCGAGAGGACGCGCCCGTTCACCCGCGCCTCCATCGCGAGGTCGTGGCGGTCGTCCCTGCGCCGCGCCGTAAGCTCGTCGAGCGTGACGAGCGCGGGACCGAGCGACGTGGCGAAGTCCTTCCCCTTCGCGGGGCCGAGCCCGACCGCCATCTCCTTCCGCTGCACGTCGCGCGCGCTCCAGTCGTTCAGGATCGTGAACCCGGCCACGACGTCCTGCCAGTCCTCGGCGGCGACGTTTCGCGCCCGGCGCCCGATCACGCACGCCAGCTCGAGCTCGAAGTCCAGCGCCTCGGTCCACGCCGGCTTCACGACCGGCTCGCCGGATCCGACGAGCGCGCCGGGATTCGAGAAGTAGAAGACCGGGATCTCGTACCACTCCTTCGGCACCTCGAGACCCCGCCGCGCGCGGGCGTTCTTCACGTGCGCCTCGAACGCGTAGAAGTCGCGGATCGAGGGCGGCTGCGCGACCGGCGGCCGGAGGGCCACGTCGGCCCGCGGGAGCCGCGTGCGCGCGAGGAGCGGCTCGAGGCGATCCCCCGGGGGGAACGCGGCCGCGCGCTCGGCCACCGTGCGGGCGAGCGGGAGGCCGCGATCCCAGTCGGCGAGGACCGTCTCCATGGTCGCGAGGAGGGCGCGGTCGCCGTCGGGGAATCCGAGCACGGCGGCCGCGTGCGCGAGGTGGAGGACCGAGTCCTCCTCG
>JBLMXB010000138.1:0-20460 GCA_050257555.1 Hyphomicrobiales bacterium
CCGCGGACGGTCCGGTCGCGATCTACGTCGCCGTAGGACCGTACTGGTCCAAGAACCGGTACTTCGATGAGACGTTTTACGACTACACCGGGCTATACCCAAATGTGTACTCGTATTACTCTCGCGAAGAGAAGAGTTGGGAAGTCGGCGGGTTGATCGCGACGGGTTTCGAGTGGTTCTTCCGCTCGAAATTGAGCGTCACCGGAAGGGTCGGCGTGAGCGCCGGGATTGGAAGGGATACGACTCGCCACCATGACTGGCAAATGAATGGTCTGACTCGAGAGGAGCATAGCGATCGCCAAGACGAAGACAGCGCCACCGCCGGCTCGACCAGCGCCACGATGGGCGTCTCCGTCTACTTCTGAGGACGTCGGCCGAAGCAGCCCGCTACAACACCGCGCGAATCTTGAGCTTCACCGTCTGCTTCGCGCCGTCCCGGACGATTTCCAGCTTCCTCGTCGTCCCCGGCTTCGCTTCGTTGAGGAGCGCGTACGCCTGATCGCCCGACATGGACGCGACCGACTTGCCGTCGATCGATTCCACCACGTCGCCCGCCTGGAGCCCCGCGTCGGCGGCGGGTGTTCCCGCGAGCACGAACTTCACCTTCGCGATGCCGTCGGCGCGATCGATCCGCACGCCCGCGATCGTGCCCGGATCGCGGAGCTTGTAGCGCTTCCCCGGCTCGAGGTAGAGCCTTCTTCCCTCGTAGTCGAACGTGACGCGGAAGCGGTCCATCGCCTGGTTCCCGATGTTCCCCGCCAGGTCCTCGCTCCCGAACGTGCCTTTGTCGGTCGTGTTGAGGTCGATCAGCGGATCGGTCCAGTTGTAGGGTCCGATGTCCACGCGCTTCATCCGGCACGTGTAGCTCTCGAACATGCCGCCGACGCCTTCCGCCTTCGTCGTGATCGTCCGCTTCGCGTTCTCGAGGAGGTGGTACTGCTTCACGAACGGCCCGTGGAGATCGATCGTGCTCCCGCTCCCGAGGTCGATGCGGAACCTCCCGGCGTACTTCCCGTCGATCGTCGCCTCGACCACGGGAATGTTGTTCGCCATCTCGAGCCGTAGCGCGGGCGATCCCCCTTCGTAGTGGAACGATTTCGGGTCGTACAGCGTGAGGCGGTGCGCGTCGAAGTCCACGTCCACGACGAAGCGGCTCAGGAAGTCGTAGCCGAGGATCCCGGCGATCGGCCGCCAGAACGCGGGCTCCAATTGCGGCGAGAGCGAGATCGTCACCACCTTCTGCCCGGTCAGCATGACGCCGCCCCCGTCCTCGCCCGTCAATCGGAGCGAGTCGAGCCGGGCGAAGGAGGCGGTGCTGACCGCGCCGGCGCCGGTCGCGGGAATCACGCCCTCGCTCTCGAGCCCGTACCGGACCGCCGCGGCGCTGTCGATCACCGTGGCGCCCGCGCCCGAATCGACGAAGAACGTCTCGGGCGGCCCGCCGTTCAGGGAAGCCTGAACCAGGATGTGGTGCTGGCTGTACTCGAACGGGAACTGTGCCGACGCGGCACCGTGGAGGAAGAAGGCGTCGGGCCCGGCCTCGGCCGGGGGCGCGAACGCGCTCGAGTCGGCCTGCAACCCGCTCTCGACCGCCAGCAACACCAACTCCTGCTCGCTCCCCGGCGTCTCGTCGATCGTCGCGATCTGCTCGTGCGGACGGAGCCGGTTCGTCAGGCCGCGATACACGGAATAGCGGATCCGGTGGGTCTCGTTGTCCTCGGCGTAGATCACGTGGTCGAGGAGCCCGCTCTCGTCGCCGAAGTAGAGCCGCCGTTCCGCGCCGACCGGCGGCTTCACCTCGAGCACGAAATACGAGCCGGCCGAATCGCGCTCGGCCTCGTCCGTACGCACGGCTCCACCGCCCTGATCGGGGAGCGCCCACGACTCGTTCTCGAAGTACGCGTCCGCCATCGCGGCGTCCCGTTCCTTGCCGTCGAGGGTGGCGATCTTGCCGTTCTGGTCCATGCGCCACGCGCTCGTAGGCGTCGTGGCGTCGCGGAGGGTCAGCGGTCCCAGGGTCGTCGTGCTCGCCATCGAGGCCGGGCGCACGGCCCAGACCTCGAGCTCCCCGGTGAGCCCGTACGCCTTGATGCTGTACCGCGAGAAGAGGGTCGACTCGGCGAGGAACGCCTCGCGGCCGCCGGTGGCGGCGAGATAGCGGTCGACGACGTTCTGCGCGGCGGGGGTGATCGAGGCGCGCGCCGCCGGCGCCACCGAGAGCGCGATCCATGCGGCGGCGATGGCCGCCGACGCGGTCCGGATGCTCCGTTTCATTCCGAGTGCCCCCCTGAGTCCCCGGCTACTTCGCGACGGTCGCGAGGTCGAGATCGAGCGGCGCCGGATAGCGCATCTTGCCGAGCGGCGTATCGAGCACCGGGCGGATCCGCATGACCACGTGATGGCTGCTCGCGCGCTGGCCCGCGATCGCGAGCGCGGTGTCGAGCAGGTCCTTCCCGCCGCCGTTGAAGAAGTCCATCAGGTTGAACGTCACGAGGAGCGGCACGTCGGTCGGCTGCCCAGGCGGGAACTCGTACCCTTCGGTCACCTGGCCGCTCACGGTCTCGCGATCGTCCACGAGATACGACCAGTCGAGGCCGATCAGCTTCGCGGTCACCTTGTTGTCCTCGGGATTCCGGCCGATCACGTGGACCGTGAGATCGATCGGGACGTCCTTCGAGGCGATGGCGAGCGTGAGGCGGCCGAGGTCGAGCGCGCTCACGTCGTCGGGCGAGTGGACGCTCGCCAGCCGGATCCCGGCCACGCGCGGGTCGGTGACGCCGTCGAAGCTGAATTCCACGCGATGGAGCGCCGCGAGCTGGTTGACGCTGGAACATCCGGTGATCGCGGACAGGAGCAGCACGGCGAGGAGACGCATCGGATCCCTCCGGGGGTCGGCGAAGTCTGGGCGGCGGGCGTTCCCTGCGCCGCGCGCGTCTGGGGGCCGGGCGGGACCGCCGCGGCCGCGACCCGAAGAATGTACGCGTTTCTCTCGCCCGGAGGGAAGGGCGCGCTATACCGTCAGCGCCCCCGGCTCGAACGCCGCCACTTCCTTCGCGACGCGCCGCCGGACCCACGGGCCGAGGCCCGCGCGGACCAGGCCGAAGAGGAGAAGGAACGCCAGGTAGCCCCAGACGCCGACCAGCGGTGCCAGCGCGAGGAGCAGGATCGAGAAGCCGAGCACGAGGAACATATAGAAGCCGAGCGCGAGCCGGAGCCATCCGGTCCGTCGGGCGCTCTTGAACGACTGCGAGAACGGAATCGTCGGCGTGAATCCACGCAGGAATACGAGCGTGTCCTCGAGCACGAGCACGGCCCCGAGCACCGATAGGATCCGGAGCGTGACGGGGCCCTGGCTCCAGAGGGCCGCCACACCGGCGAGCACGGCCGTCGCGGGAACGAGCATGGCCATGCGTAGGAACCCGGCCGGCGCCATGGCGAACGCGTGGAGATCCACGGGGGACGCCAGCAGGAAGGCGAGGCGCGGCGGCCGGCTGCTCCGCCCGGTGGCCGACATGCCGATGAGGAGCATCATCCCGCCGACGAACGCCAGCATCGGCAGAGCGAGCTCATGGCCGTGCCGGATCCCCGACGACAGGGACGAAATGAGGATCATCGCCGGGATGAAGAGCATCGTGACGAACTGCATGCGGAACACGTGGTCCGATTTGATGTGCGCCCAGAAGAGCGTGCGGAAGGCCCGGGTCGCCGGCGTCCCGCGGCCGCGCCGCGCCACGGGCGTCCGCCGGCGGGGCGCCGCCTTCGCCCGCCCGCGCCCCGGCGCCCGCTCGGATACCGGCTCGAGCATCGCCGGGCCGAACCGGCGGCCGATCCAACCGGCCCCGACCGCGACGACGGCGCACATGGAGGCGAGCGCCAGCCCTGCGCGGCCGAACGCCGCCGCGGAGCCGCGTCCGCTCGCGATCTCGAACGGGCCGGCGAACCAGGCGGGCGGAAGGAGCCACGGCAAGGCACCCAGCGTCGCCATGCTCGGCACCGTGAGATGGCTCAGGAACCGGCGCGACGAGAAGAATCCGAAGTAGAGGGCGAGGTAGAGCGTCTGGGCCCACGGCAGCACCCGGTCGGTGGCGTTCCTTCCGCCGGCCGCCACGACGAACGCGGTGAGGAGGACGGCGCCCCACGCGATCGTCAGGGCCAGTCCGTATCCGCCGAGCAGGAACGCGATCCCGGCGCCGGCAGACCGCGACGAGAAGGCCGCGGCCCCGGCGGGAGCGAGGAAGAGGCAGGTCGCGAGGATCATCACGTTGCGCGTGAACACGGCCAGCTTCGCCAGGAGCACCGACCAGTCGTCGTGCGGATGGGCGGCGATCACGAGGTACTCGTTCCGATCCACGAGCAGGTCGAAGTAGTCGAGCGCCACGATCAGGAGGAGGAACCCGGCGCCGAGCGTGAGGACGACGATCGCTCCGACGAGGGCCGAGGACGCGGCGGCCATGGAGGCGGCCGTCATCACGCCGATCCCGAAGGTCATGACGCAGCGCGTCTGGAACGGCGTCAGGCCGGCGAGGAGGCCGCGATTCCGTCCGCGCATGAGCCGCGCGCGCCGCTCCGCCATCCGGAGATGCGCGCGGAACATCGGCCGGAAGACGGCCGGGTTCGCCCCGAGGAGCCGGATCCACGGGTCGAAGACGGAGCCCGCGACGCGGGTGCCGCGCCGATCCGCCACGGGATCAGGTGCTCGCGACGCCGGCGTGCGTGCCGGTGATCGCCAGGAAGATCTCGGCGAGCGTCTTCCCCGGATGCGCCGCCAGGAGATCGGCCGGCGCGCCGAGCGCGGCGATCCGGCCCTGGCTCAGGATTCCCACGCGGTCGCAGACCCGCTCCACGACCTCGAGGATGTGGGACGAGTAGATCACCGTGCGCCCTTCCGAGGCGAACCGCCGGATGATCCCCTTCAGCACCTCCTGCGACGCGACGTCGAGCCCGTCGAGCGGCTCGTCGAGGAGGAGCACGCGCGGATCGTGCTGGAGCGCCGCGGTGATCAGCACCTTCTGCTTCATCCCCTTCGAGTAGCCCCCGATTGGACGTGAGGCGTCCTCCGTGAGGTCGAGCGACTCGAGGAGCGGATCGCGGCGCGAGGCGGCGACGTCCGGCGGGATCTCGTGCAGGTCCGCCACCAGCTCCAGGAATTCGAGGCCGCTCAGCGATTCGTAGAGGTCGGCCCCCTCGGGGACGTAGCCGATGATCCGGCGCACGGCGTCCGCGTCCGTGGCGACGTTGTGGCCCCCTACCGACACCGTGCCGGACGTCGGACGGAGGAGCGTCGCCAGGATCTTGAGCGTCGTCGACTTCCCCGCGCCGTTCGGGCCGAGGAGCCCGAACACTTCGCCGCCGGGAACGTCGAGCGAGACGCCGCGAACGGCCTCGATGTCGCCGTAGCGGCGGACGAGATCCCGAATGGCGATTCCGCTCAGATTGTCGGTCCCGAGAATCGTGTAGTGCCCGAAGGACTTGCCGATCATGCGGTTCCCCTGGCCGGTGGGGCCGACCGCGCCGCGAGCGTGCGCGGCCAGCGCGCGCGGCCCGCGCGCGGCGCCCTCATGGTAGCGCAGCGTCGGGCGCGGGGCGACCCCGTGCTACAGTCGTCCCGTGGAACCGATCGATCCCGAGACCGCGCGCCTCATGGAGGACGCGCGGCGCGAGCGGAACTGGAAGCGATGGGGGCCCTATCTCGCCGAGCGGCAGTGGGGCACGGTTCGCGAGGACTACTCGGAGGACGAGAACCCGTGGGCCTATTTCCCGCACGACCACGCGCGGAGCCGCGCGTACCGCTGGGGTGAGGACGGGCTCCTCGGCATCTGCGATCGCGAGGGAAGGCTCTGCTTCGCGCTCGCCCTCTGGAACCACCGCGATCCGATCCTCAAGGAGCGGCTGTTCGGCCTCTCGGGACCCGAGGGGAATCACGGCGAGGACGTGAAGGAGGAGTACTACTACCTCGACGCGACGCCGACCCACTCCTACCTCGACGCGCTCTACAGGTATCCGCAGGCGCCGTTTCCGTACGACGCGCTGGTCGCGGAGAACCGGCGGCGAGGGCGAAGCGCGCGCGAGTACGAGCTGGCGGACACGGGCGTGCTCGACGGCGGCCGCGTCTTCGACGTTCGCGCCGAATACGCGAAGGCCGGCCCCGACGCGATCCTCGTCCGCGTCACGATCACGAATCGCGGGCCCGAGGCCGCGCCGATCACGGTCCTCCCGACGCTCTGGTTCCGGAATACCTGGTCGTGGGGACGGACGGGCGAGGGCTACTGGTCGAAGCCGACGATCCGGATGGTGCCCGAGGCGCCCGGGACCCCCGGAGCGCCGGGGACCCCCGGAGCACCAAGCGCGCCAAGCGCGCCCGGCGCGATCGTCGCCGAGCACGAGTCGCTCGGCCGGTACCGGCTGACCGCGGCGCCGCTCGCGGGCGCTCCGCCCGAGTTCCTCTTCACCGACAACGAGACCGACGCGTCGCGGCTCTTCCACGTCGGCGACCCGAGCCCGTACGTGAAGGACGCGTTCCACGAGGCGGTGATCCGCGGACGCGCGGACGCCGTGAACCCCGAGCGCACCGGCACGAAGGCGGCCGCGCGGTACGACGCGACGATCGCGGCCGGCGCCTCCGCCGTGATCCGCCTCCTGCTCGCCGCCGAAGGCGACCCCGACGCCGCGTCGCTCGGCTCCGATTTCGGCCCGGGCTTCGACGCGGTCTTCGACGCGCGCCGGCGCGAGGCCGACGCGTTCTACGCGGCGCGCATCCCCGAGCCCGCGACCGAAGCGGAGCGCCGCGTCGCGCGGCAGGCGTACGCCGGGCTCCTCTGGTCGAAGCAGTTCTACCACTACATCGTGAAGGACTGGCTCGAGGGCGACCCCGCCCAGCCGTTTCCGCCCGACGACCGGAAGCACGGACGCAACTCCGACTGGCCGCACCTCTACAACCGCGACGTGATCTCGATGCCGGACACGTGGGAGTACCCGTGGTACGCGGCGTGGGACCTCGCGTTCCACACGCTGCCGCTCGCGCGCGTGGACGCGCAGTTCGCGAAGGAGATGCTGGTCCTCTTCCTCCGCGAGTGGTACATGCACCCGAACGGACAGATCCCCGCGTACGAGTTCGCCCTCGGCGACGTGAACCCACCGGTGCACGCGTGGGCCTGCTGGCGCGTCTACAAGATGACGGCGCGGCGCGGCCAGCGGGACCGGGTCTTCCTCTCCCGCGTCTTCCAGAAGCTCCTGATCAACTTCACGTGGTGGGTCAACCGGAAGGACGCGGAGGGGAACCACCTCTTCTCCGGCGGATTCCTCGGCCTCGACAACATCGGCGTGTTCGACCGGTCGAAGCCGCTCCCGACGGGCGGGCACCTGGAGCAGGCCGACGGCACCGCGTGGATGGCGTTCTACTCCGCGACCATGCTCTCGATGGCGCTCGAGCTGTCGCGCGAGAACCCGGCGACGGAGGACCTCGCGTCCAAGTTCTTCGAGCACTTCGTCGCGATCACCGACGCGATGAACGAGTTCGGCGGAACCGGCCTCTGGGACGAGGAGGACGGGTTCTACTACGATCGCGCGCACGTGGACGGGCAGGAGATCCCGATCAAGGTGCGCTCGATGGTCGGGCTCCTCCCCCTGATCGCGTGCGAGATCCTCGAGGAGGAGACCATCGACCGGCTCCCAGGATTCCGGAAGCGGCTCGAGTGGTTCCTGAAGAACCGGGCCGACCTCGCGCGGCACATCTCCTATCTCGAGCACGACGGGCACGGCTCCGCTCTCGGGGGAGGCCACCGGCTCCTCGCGATCCCGTCGCGGGCGCGCCTCGAGCGCGTGCTCCGGCGGATGCTCGACGAGAACGAGTTCCTCTCGCCGTACGGGATCCGCTCGCTCTCCGCGGTCCACCGCGACCATCCGTACGTCGTCACGCTCGGCGGGCAAGAGCATCGGGTCGACTACGAGCCGGCGGAGTCGACGAGCGGGCTCTTCGGCGGGAACTCGAACTGGCGCGGGCCGGTCTGGTTCCCCGCGAACTATCTCCTCCTCGAGGCCATGGAGCGTTACCATCACTTCTATGGCGACACGTTCCGGATCGAATGCCCCACGGGATCGGGGCGGCTGCTCACGCTCGGCGAGGTGGCGCTCGAGCTGGCGACGCGGCTCACGCGCCTCTTCCTTCCCGGCGCGGAGGGAGGCCGGCCCTGCCATGGCGGCGACCGGCGGTACGCGACCGATCCGGCCTATCGCGACCTCGTCCTCTTCCACGAGTACTTCGACGGCGACGACGGCCGGGGCCTCGGCGCGAGCCATCAAACGGGCTGGACGGCGCTCGTGACGCGCTGCATCGAGACCTTGGCGCAGCATCGCGCGCGGCCGGACGCCTCGGGCGAGGCGGCCGAGTACGAGGACGTGGCTTCGCTCGAGCCGACGCGGCCGATGGCCGATCCCTCCCTCTTCGTCGCGTCGCGCACGGAGTCGGGGTCGTGACCGCCGCGGGACGCCTCGTCGTCGTGGAGGACGCGGCCGCGCTCGCGGCCGAGGCCGCGCGCCGGTTCCTCTCGCTCGGCTCGGACGCGATCCGGGTGCGCGGCCGCTTCACGGTCGCGCTTTCCGGCGGCCACACGCCGCGCGCCGCCTACGAGCGGATCGCCGCGACGTGGTGGCAGGCGCCGAGCGGCCCGCTCGACTGGAGCCGGATCCATCTCTTCTGGGGGGACGAGCGATTCGTGCCGCCCGACAGCGCGGAGAGCAACTACCGGATGGTGCGGGAAGCGCTGCTCGATCACGTGCCGTTCACCGCGGCGAACATCCATCGGGTCGAGACCGATCGCGCCTCCGACGCGGCCGATGCCGCGGCGCGCTACGAGGCGACGCTGCGCCAGGTCTTCGGGCTAAAGCCGGGGGCATGGCCCCGCCTCGATCTCGTCTTCCTCGGGATGGGCGCGGACGGGCACACCGCGTCGCTCTTCCCGGGCACCGGCGCGCCCGACGTGGCCGACCGCCTCGTGACCGCGGTGCGCGTCGAGCGCCTCGGCTCGTGGCGCGTCTCCCTCACGCTCCCGGTCCTGAACTACGCCGCGGACGTGATCTTCCTCGTCACGGGCGCCGACAAGGCGGTCCCGCTGCGCTCCGTCGTCGAGGGCCCGCCCGCATCGCCGCCTTACCCCGCGGGTCGGTTACGCCCTTCCGAGGGCTCGCTCGTCTGGCTCGCCGACCGCGACGCCGCCCCCTGGGCGCCGGAAGACGGGCGCTAACCTCCGCCCCGCCCGCCCGTCAGCGCCTCGAGGATCGTCATCTGCCGCTCCTGTAGGTCGAGGAGCTTCGCGATCTCCTGCGCGCGCAGGAGCTCGATCTTCTCGTGGAGCTGCATGATCTCGATCTCCGCCTTGAGGTTCACCTCGTAGTCGTTCGACGCCTCCTGGCGATCCTTGTCCGACTGGCGGTTCTGGCTCATGAGGATCACCGGCGCCTGCACGGCCGCGAGGCACGAGAGGACGAGGTTCAGGAGGATGAACGGATACCGGTCGAACGGGTGGAGGAGCGCGATCGTGTTGAGCGCCATCCATGACAAGAGCACGACGAAGAAGATCAGGATGAACGTCCAGCTCCCCCCGAACCTCGCGATCCGGTCGGCCAGGCGCTGGCCGTAGGAGAGCCCTTCCTCGAATTCGCGGTGCATCGGCCGGCTCACGTGCATCCGGTCCACCACCGCCTGGATCACGCGCCGCTCGCGCTCGGTCAGCTGATCGAGCGGTTTCCGCATGGCCTTCAGGGCCAGTTCCGCCGCCTTGTTGCTCATCGATCCTCCTTTACGGGGACGCTCCGGGGAGCCGCGAGTATCCGTCCGCCGGTGCCGGGCCGCAACGGCGTCCCGAACGGCTCAATCCATCTTTTGTCCGCCCGGAGCGGGGAGTATGATGAGGGCGTGCCGGTCTACCCCGCCAAGGCACCCCTCGGACCGAGGTAGCTCACCCCTCCATCCCGGTCCTGCGCCTTCGCGGACTCCGGCGCTGACGCTCTCGGGGGCTCTCATGACGATTGCCAGCGTCCCCGCCGCACTCGTCCGTCCGCGCCCGGCCGTCGCCGGGCCCGCCGCAAAGGAGTCGTGACATGCCGCCACGGAAAGGCACGCCATCCGCCACGAAGACCACGCGCCGGAAGAGCGCCCGCCCCAAGGCGGTCGTCGCCCCGGTGCTCGAAACCCCGATTCCGTCGCTCGCTCCCCTGCCCGCGCTCGAGTCCGAGTGGCTCGAACCCGACGGGCTGGGCGGATTCGCGTCGGGCACGGTGTCGGGGATCCGGAACCGCCGCTACCACGCGCTCCTGCTCGCGGCCACGACGCCTCCGACCGGCCGCGTCGTGCTCGTGAACGGGCTCGAGACGCGCATCACCACGCCGCACGGCGCGTACGACCTGAGCGCTCAGCGCTACGCCCCCGACGTGATCCACCCCGACGGCATGAACCGGATCGAGTCGTTCACCATCGATCCGTGGCCGCGCTGGGTCTTCCGCCTCGAGGACGGCACGCGCGTCGAGCAGCAGCTCTTCTCGGTCCGCGGCATTCCGGGCTCGGTGGTTTCGTGGAACATCGTCGAAGGCTCCGCGAACGGCGTCCATCTCTCGGTGCGCCCGCTCGTCTCCGGGCGCGACGCCCACGCGCTGCACCACGAGAACGCCGCGATCCGTCCCGACGCGACCGTCTGCGATTGCTGCGTCCACTGGCGGCCCTACGACACGCTCCCGTCGATCGTCGCGGTGTCGAGCGGCTCGTACATGCACCATCCGTTCTGGTACCGGAATTTCGTCTACGTCGACGAGCGGAGCCGTGGCCTCGACGATCACGAGGACCTCTGGTCGCCGGGGGCCTTCCACTTCGACCTCTCGCACGGCGAGGCCGTCTTCCTCGTGACCACCGAGGACGGCTACAACCAGCTCCTCGAACTCGACGCGACGCGTTCCGCGGGTCTCCCCGCGTTCCTCCATCACGACGGCGAGTGCGACCCGCTGACGGCGATCCGCTCGCTCCGCGACCTCGAGCGCGAGCATCGCGCCGCGTTCAAGACCCCGCTCGACCTCGCGGCCGAGGGGTACCTGGTCCGCCGCGGCGAGGGGCTCTCGATCGTCGCCGGCTATCCCTGGTTCACCGACTGGGGTCGCGACACGTTCGTCGCGATGCGAGGGCTCTGCCTCGCGTCGAAGCGGCTCGACGAGGCGAAGCGGATCCTCGTCGCGTGGGCGGGCGCCGTCTCCGAGGGGATGCTTCCGAACCGCTTCTCGGAGGCGAACGACCATCCGGAGTACAACGCGGTCGACGCGTCGCTCTGGTACGTCGTCGCGGTCCACGAATTCTTGGAGGCGACGGCGCAGGCGCGGCGGCGGCTCGCCGCCGCCGACCGGAAGGCGCTCGAGACCGCGGTCGAGGAGATCGTCGCGGGCTACGCCGCCGGCACGCGCTACGGCATCCGGATGGACGACGACGGGCTCCTCGCGGCGGGCGTCCCGGGCGCGCAGCTCACCTGGATGGACGCCAAGGTCGGCGATTGGGTCGTCACGCCTCGGATCGGGAAGCCGGTCGAGGTGCAGGCGCTCTGGCTGAACGCGCTCCGGATCGCGAGCGGGTTCTCGCCCCGCTGGGCCGAGGCGTACGCGCGCGGGCTCGCGGCGTTCGCCGCCCGCTTCTGGAACGAAGAGACGGACGCGCTCTACGACGTCGTGGACGTGGACCACGTGCGCGGGACCGCCGATGCGCGGATCCGACCGAATCAGATCTTCGCCGTGGGCGGGCTGCCGCATCCCGTGCTCGAAGGGGATCGCGCCCGTCTCGTCGTCGACGCGGTCGAATCGAAGCTCCTCACCCCGATCGGACTGCGCACGCTGGCGCCCGGCGAGCCGGGCTACGCGCCGCGGTATCAGGGGGACGTCCGGACGCGCGACGGCGCGTACCACCAGGGCACGGTCTGGCCGTGGCTGATCGGCCCGTTCGTGGAGGCGTGGGTGCGCGTGCGCGGCGGCACGCCGGAGGCGAAGCGCGAGGCGCGCGAGCGGTTCCTGATCCCGCTCTTCCACCACCTGGGCGAGGCGGGCCTCGGCCACGTCTCCGAGCTCGCGGACGGCGACGCGCCGCACACGCCGCGCGGCTGTCCGTTCCAGGCGTGGTCGCTGGGCGAGGTGCTCCGGCTGGACCGGAAGGTGCTGGTCTAGCGCGCTGGCTCGGGCGGGCCGGCGCGCCGCGCTCCGGCGCTCAGCCGCCGCCGGCGCGACCCAGCACGAACCCGAGGATCAGGAACGCGAGCACGATCGACGTGAGGAGCGTGTAGTCGCGGTCCCCCTCGCGTCGGAAGTGGAGCACGGACGCCGCCACGCGGCAGACCGGCGTCGCGATCAGGACGAGGAGCCCGAGCATCACGATCGCCTGCCCGCGGAACGCGAGCACGTTTTCGACGACGTCGCGGAGCGTGTGCGGGCCCTCGCTCGGCGCGAGGAGCCGCCGTAGCACGCCCGGGTCGCGCCAATAGTCGGGATGGTGGAAGAGCGACACGCCCATGCCGGCGACGACGAGCGTGAAGCTCACGAGGACGCCCGCACGCAGGACGAGCCCCACCGCCGTCATCAGCCGGTCGCCGTGCCGGTCGCTCATCCGGCGAGCCCCTTCCGGAACATCTGGTACGCGATCCAGACCAGCACGATCACGAACGCGGTCCGGATGGCGCGGCCCGGCGCGTGCACGAGGAGGCGGGAGCCGAGGAACGACCCGGTCAGGACGCCGACGCAGACCGGTCCCGCCACGAACGGATTGATGTCGCCGCGCGCGAAGTAGACGCCGGCGCTCGCGGCCGCCGTGACGCCGATCATGAAGTTGCTCGTCGCCGACGAGACCTTGATCGGGAGGCGCATCGCGATGTCCATGGCGGGGACCTTGAGCGCGCCCGACCCGATCCCGAGGAGCCCGCTCGCGGCGCCGGCCAGGACCATCAGCCCGAGACCGGGCAGCGTGTGCGCCACGCGGTACGGCACGATGCGCCGGGCGTCTTCCCCCGGCTCGTGGTACTCGGCATGGAGCCCGAGCCGATCCGCGAGCGCGTCGTCCGGGGCCGGCGCGTCCGTGTGCGACGTGAGCCGGTGGAACATGGTGACGCCGGCGTACGCCATCGCGAGGCCGAAGACGAGGAAGAGCCAGCGCGAGTTGACAACGCCCGCCAGGAATGCTCCTGTTAGCGCGCCGGCGGTCGTCCCGGACTCGAGGAACATGGCCACGCGGAGGTTCGCGAGCCGCTCCCGGACGAGGGCGATGGCGGCGCCGCTCGACGTGGCGATCACCGAGACGATCGACGCGCCGATCGCGTAGCGGATGTCGAGGCCGAAGCCGAGCGTGAGGATCGGGACCAGGAGCAGCCCTCCCCCCAGACCGAGCATGGAACCGATGAAGCCCGCGCCGACCGACGCGGCGGCGAGGAAGGCCCAGAATTCGAGCGGGGTCACGGTCGCGGCTCGTTCGCGGGGGCCGCGGAGGTCGCGGCGCGATGCGGTTCGGGGCGCATGGTCGCCGCATTCTGCGCGATTCGCGCCGATTCCGGAAGGGGCGAGGCGGTGACCGGGGTCGCGCGTGAGCACCGCCTCCGGATCGCGCTCTCCCTCGCCGTCGCGGCGCAGGGGCTGATCAACCTCTTCTCGGCGATCCTCTCCCATCCGCCCGACCGCCTCCTCGCGCTCCGCCGCCTCGTCCCGACGACGGTCATCGACTCGAGCCGGACGTTCACGCTCCTCGCCGGCGCGCTCCTCCTGATCACCGCGTGGGGGCTCCGCCGGGGGAAGCGGCGCGCGTTCGTCGCCGCCCTCTTCCTCTGCGCCCTCTCGGTGCCGGTCAACCTGCTCAAGGCGATCGACGTCGAGGAGGCGACGGCCGCGTCCGTGCTCCTCTTCGCGCTGGGTGTCAGCGCCGACGCCTTCCGGGTCAAGAGCCGCGATCTCACGCTCCGGGCCGTGAGCGCGCGCGCCGTCCTCCTCGCGCTGGGCCTCGCCGCGTACGCGGTGATCGGCTCCTACGTGCTCGAGGCGCGCTTCGGCCACAACGCGTCCCTCTCGCGGGCGGTCGCCGAGGCGGGGTACCGTCTGTTCGGCGTCGGCTCCCCCGCGCTCCGGCTCCCCGCGCCCCTCACGATCCGGGAGACGCGCATCGTCAATTGGTTCTTCGAGTCGCTGGGGCTGATCGGCTTCTCGATCCTGGCGGGCTTCGCGATCGCCGCGCTCCGGCCCGTCGCGCATCGCGGCCGCCACCGAACGGAGCGCGCGCAGGTGGCCGCGCTCCTCCTGCAGTACGGCGACTCCTCGATCGGCTCGTTCGCGCTCGACCCCGAGTGCGACTACTTCTTCAGCGCGACGCGGCGGGCCGTCGTCGCGTACCGGTTCGAGTCGAACGTGCTCCTCGCGCTCGGCGACCCGATCGGCCCCGCCGACGAGCACGCCGCGCTGCTCGCCTCGTTCGAGGCGTTCTGCCTGGAGCACGACTGGTCGTTCGCGTTCTTCCAGGCGCGACCCGAGCACCTCGACGCCTACCGCGCGCGGGGGTGGCGCTCGATCCACATCGGCGAGGATCCGATCCTCCGCCTCGACGCGTTCCGGCTCGAGGGCTCCGCGATGGGCGAGGTCCGGCGCGCGCTCCACAAGTTCCGCGAGGCGGGATACGAGCTGCGCTCCTTCCTCCCCGACCGGAACCCGTTCGACGGGTCGCACGAGGCGGGAGGCCTCCGCGACCAGCTCGCGGCCATCTCCGCCGACTGGCTCCGCGGACACCAGGGCGGGGAGAAGGGATTCGCCATGGGGCGGTTCGACTTCCAACGGCTCCGCGAGTCGTGGCTCGCCGTGGCGTGGAATCCGGCCCGCGCGCGCGCCGAAGCGTTCCTGACCTGGGTTCCGATCTCGGGCCGAAAGGGATGGGCGCTCGATCTCATGCGGCGGCGCGCCGACGCGCCGTCCGGCTGCATGGAGTTCCTGGTCGCGGCGTGCGCGGAGAGCGCGCGGGAGCGGGGAGACGTTCTTCTTTCCTTATCTTTATCGGCGCTCGCGAAGGCGGAGGGCGACGAGTCCGAGGCGCCCGACCGTGCGCGCGCCTTCCTGATGGAGCACCTCTCCCGCTTCTACGACTTCCGGGGGCTCTTCCGCTGGAAGTCCAAGTTCCAGCCGGTCTTCGAGCCGCGCTACCTCGTCTACCCGGACGCGCTGTCGCTTCCCCGGGTGACGCTCGCCTTGGTTCGGGCGCAGAGCCCGGGCGGACTCTGGAGGTACTTCCGGAGCGCAGCCTGACAACAAGTCAGTGAAGTCGCCGCCGGGGTCGGCCGAGAATAATTTTCAGGTCGATTGTGGAACCTCGCGAACCAGAGGGTGTATCCTCGCTGTAGCGTGCCCCGGCATGGAGCCGGTGCCGCCGGAGAGCTCGATGCGAACGCTTCGGTGGTTGGGGATCGCGATCTCGTTGGGTTGCATCGCGTTGTTCGCGCAGCCCATGCAGGCGAAGGCCGCCGTGCACCACGCACGGCCCGCGGCCGCCACTCGCATTTCGCTCGGCCGGGCTCATTCCTCGATCCCGACCTCGGCCCCTCGCCCCACCCGGCATTCCCCCGCCCGCAACGCGTCCCGTGCGACCACGCACGCCCGCACGCACAACGGGAGCGGTAAGTATCGCCATCACGGTCCGTCGCAGGCGACCGACGCCGCGGCGACATTCGGAAACGACCTTTCGCTGAACCGGCTCGCGCTGGAATTGGCGGCGCAGCATGATCTCGATTTGAATCGGACGCTGGAGAGCCGCGGACCGCCGCGGGCGAGCCCGTACAACGTGCTCGCTCCTTCTGGGCTCAATCCTCCCCCCACCCGCGCAACTCTCCAGCTCCGTTTCGCCTTCGCAGCACCCACCGAACTCGCAGGTAATACCCAGGCACTCCATGCGAATGGTCGACCCCGGACGCTGAATTCATGTCCGATCGGGTCCCACCATGCCGTCCGTCCCGAGGGCGCGGCGGCGTGCCACATGTTGCCCTCGTCACGAGGAGTTTCTGCATGAAACGGATGTCCCTCTCCCAGACGGCGTGGGCCCTGGCGATCGCGATGTTGGTACCGGCGGCCGCACTGGCCACGCCGGCCGCCACGGCGACCGCTGCCAAGCAGGCCAAGGGTGCGACGATGCACTCGCAGGCCACTTCGGAGTCGGCGACGACTTCGGAGCACGCGACCGCCAAGAAGTCGGCGACGCACAAGGCGCACAGCGCCAAGTCGTCGATGAAGGCGGCACCGAAGGTCGATCTCAACACCGCCACCAAGGAAGAGCTCTCGGCGCTGCCGGGCATCGGCGACGCGATCGCGGACAAGATCATCGCCGGCCGGCCGTACAAGAGCGCGGCGGAGCTCGTCGGGAAGAAGATCGTCACCAAGGCCGAATACGCCAAGTTCCGCGGCAAGGTGATCGCGCATCACGTGAAGGCCGAGGCGAAGTCGGCCGAGTCGAAGGCTCCGGATTCGAGCGCGCCTGCAGCCGGCGACAAGGGTTCGGACAACAACTCGTCCAATTCGGGTTCGGACAACTCGTCCAACTCGGGGTCCGACAACTCGGGCAAGTAACGAACATGCCCTCGCGCGCCTGAGGCGTCGCGAGGGCCGAGGTGGTTGCCGGCCGGGCCAAGCCCGCGTACGGTTGCTGGGGTCCGTGCGGCGGGCGCCGGCCGGCGCCAAAACGATCACGGTCGGCCTCCATGTGGTAGTCTCCGCTCTTCCCCCCATTCTCGCGGAGGGTGCCCAACAAGGAGGATCCGGCCGTGATTCGTTTTATCGGTACCGCACGCCGCGGCGTCGTAGGGGCCGCGACCACGTTCTCCCTTCTCTCGCTCCTCGCGCTCCCGCTCGTTCCCTCCCCGGCCCGCGCGGCCGATCCGGCTACCCCCGATCCGCAGGAAGGCATGATGGAGGCGATGGCCAAGTACGCCACGCCCGGCCCGGAGCACGCCGTGCTCCAGCCGATGGCCGGGAAGTGGAAGGCCGTCACGAAGATGTGGATGGGACCCGGCGATCCCCAGGTCAGCGAGGGGACGACCGAGCGGTCGTGGATCATGGGGGGCCGCTACCTGGTCTCCAAGCACACCGGCTCGTTCGCGGGGATGCCCTTCGAGGGAATGGAGATCCTCGGCTACGACCGGATGCACGCGCAGTACGTGAGCACCTGGATCGACAACATGGGCACCGGCATGTGGATGAGCAGCAGCGGCTCGTGGGATCCGGCCGCCAAGGAGCTCACGATCGTGATGGCGTTCGACGACCCGTCCACCGGCAAGCCGACCCCGTACCGGCAGATCACGAAGTTCGTGGACGACGACACGCAGGTCTTCCGGATGGTCGGCTCGATGAACGGCCAGGACTACACGCAGATGGAGATCACCTATACGCGGATGAAGTAGCGCGCGGGTAGAACCGCGCGCCGCCGGGGATCGGCACGGGGGCGCCGAAGCCGGGGATCGGGCCGCCCCGGTCGATCCATCCCGCCCACGTGCTGTCCCCGTCGACCAGGTTCCGGGCGCGCGCCTCCGGCGAGAGGAAGACGCCGGCGACGACGTGATCACGGAGGAGCGCGTCGAGGTCACGCGAGCGCGTGAGGAGGAGCGCCGGACGGTCGAGGTGCCAGGCGACCCAGTCGGGCACGTCGCTCAGGACGAGCGCGCTCGAGTCGGGCGCCTCCGCGGCGAGGCGGGCGGTGAGCGCCGGCGCGGTCGCCGCCGGGAACGCCGGGAAGAGCCGCGCCGCGGCCCGCACGTCGAACGCGGTCGCCGCCATCCGCTCGCCGATGAGGAGCGCGAAGAGGAGCACGACCATCCTCCGGCCGCAGAACCGGTCGAGCGCCGGCGCCGCCGCGATCCCGATCAGCACGCACGCGAGCGGGACGACCGGCGTGAGGAACCGCGGGCTCCGCTCGAGCGCCGCGAAGGCCGCGATCTGGAGCGCGATGGCCGCGATCAGCGGAAGCGCCGGACGGAGCGGCGCGTAGCGCTCCCTCGCCTCGCGAAGCAGGAGCCCCGCCATGGCGAGCCCGATCGCGATCGGGCCGAGCCCACCCAGGAAATCGACCGCGAACCCCGCGACGTCCTTGATCCAGCGGAACGCGAAGTGCGGCGCGTGCCCGAGCACGTATGCGACGGGGCCCGGCAGCGCCTCGAGATACGAGCGCGTGCTGGCGTAGCCCGGATAGGCCGGCGTGTAGAGGAGCACGGGGTTCCCCTGGATCGACGACGGCACGCCGGTCGTGAGCCACATATAGATCGGCCACGGGAGGCATAGGAGCGCCAGCGCGACCGCGAACGCGATGCCGCGGCGGGGCGAGCGGGGCCTCCACGCCGCCCAGATCCAGACCGGCGCCATGAGCACCGCCTCCCCGCGCAGGTACCACGCGGCCGCGGCCGGAAACGCGGCCAGCACGGCCGATCGCGCGCGATTCCCTCGGATCAGGAGGAGCCACGCCAGGACCGCGAGCGCCGCGGCCGGCGTCTGGTTCAATCCCACGCTGTAGGCGTCGAGGAGGAGCGGGGTCGCGAGCGCCGCGGCCGCCGCGATCGATCCCGCGCGCGGGCCGCCGAAGTGCGCCCCGAGCAGGAAGACGAGCACCACGAGCGCGACGTGCGCCTGGATCGCGATCATGAAGAAGAGCTTCGTCGGATCGAACCCCATCCGGATGCCGAGCGCGCCGCGGGCGGCGTAGCCGGGCATCCGCCACCGGACCGGGAACGGCGCCGTCTCGTCCGGCCCCAGGTGGACGGGGTACGTGTAGAGCGACGTGAAGCCCTCGCCGCGGGCGATCTGGCGCGCTTCCTGTGCGTAGTCCCAGAGATCGTTCGTGGGCGAGACCGAGCGATAGGTCACGGCCGCGAAGACCAGCGAGAGGGCCAGCGCCGCCAGCCCCCAGAGGATCGCCGGACGGATCGGAAGTCGATGGGATGGCACGAGGTCGGAGGATAGGCGATGGGGCGGCGGAGGGGAAAAAAGAACTCCCCGCCGTGCATCCGACGACGGGGAGCAACTTCTGCCCGCGGTCTTGCGGTACCGCGGATCGATCGGTTCCAGAGAGTCCAGTCCGACGCAGCGACCCGGTAGGAGGTGGGCCGGGTAACCTTTTCGAACTAGGGCGATTACCTCGCCTGCTCTCTACGTATTTAGACTGCCGGACCCCCCAAAAAGTTTCCTTTCTTTGTTGCGCCGTAAGTCAAGGCAGGAACGACGGATACGAGACGTACGGCAGACCCCAGGCGGTCGAATTGTAGTCGTCGTCGGTCTCGTTCTGTAGCGTTCTGGCATTGATCACGTCCACGGCGGCGTGGTGGATCCCGAGGTCGCGGACCGTCCACATGGCCGTGTAGACCCCGTCGCCGGCGACCGCGTCGCCGTTCTGCCCGTTGTCCCACATCCGGATCCGCACCCGGTCACGGGGCCCGGGGAACGCGCGCGCGTCGATCGGGACGTGCAGGGTGACGAACTCGGGCGGGTCGAACCCGTCGTCCGTGTTCGTGACCGCGGCCTCCACCTTCAGGATCTCCCCGCTACGGAAGAGCGGCACCGAGGGATCGGTCCCGGGGCGCAGCTTGAGGAGCGCGCTCGGATCGGTGATCGTGATCGTCCGGTTCGCTCCGGTGATCGTGACCGACGTGATGTTCACGGTCTGGCGGCTCGGATCGATCATCGTGAACTGGCTCGGTGAGACGGCCAGGAGCCTCCAGCCGAAGACCGAATCGGTGGACGTCGAGTCGGGGTGGAACCAGATCTTCCGGAAGAGCGCGTACCGGGTGACTTGGTCCTTCAACGGTTTCTTCCCCGGATTCCGGATGCCGTCGTCCGTCCGGTCGACGTAGAGCCAGCCGTTGAACTGGACGGTCACCTTGACCAGCGCGCGACCGCTGTCGGGCGGGGTCAGGAACTCGACCGTTCGGGTCGGGGGCTGGTCGGGCGGGATGCGGCGCCGGCCCCACCAGACCGGCGACGTCGCGCCGACGGTCGAGTCGGTGGCCGACACCTGCGTCCCGGGGGCGGTGGCGCTGGTCGGCGTGGCCGTGCTGGCCTCGCCCAGGAGCTGGCCGTCGTCGTCCGTGAACGCGACGTCGAACTCGGGAGACGTGGCCACGAGGTCCTGGATCGCGGTCTTGTCCGCCGCGGTCTGCTGCGCCGCGGCGTCGATGGGCGGCCGCGCGGGGTTCTGGGTGCTGCACCCTCCCACGGCCAGGATGCCGAGAACGGAGACGATCAGCGTGGATGCGTGCTGCCGGATCATGGTGCCCGCTCCTTCTATGAAATGTCGGCTCGTTCGCTGGGGGGTGTCTCGGGGGGACCGTCTGGGCCCGATACGCTCTACAGCACCGGGTGTGCCATTTCTCCCAGGTTTGGGAGGCGGCGCGGCAGCCCGTTGGCATCGCGGGGGTTGTGCGGGGCGCGCGAGCGGTGGCGGGCGGGAGG
>JBLMXB010000139.1:0-19481 GCA_050257555.1 Hyphomicrobiales bacterium
CCGACCCACCCCGCCCCACGAAGGAGCGCTCCATGGCCGGCGTGACGTTTCGCGGCGTGAGCAAGAGCTTCGGCAAGACGCTGGTGATCGAGAAGCTCGACCTCGACATCCAGGACGAGGAGTTCATGGTCCTCGTCGGACCGTCCGGTTGCGGCAAATCGACCGCGCTCCGGATGATCGCGGGGCTCGAGGAGGTGAGCGGCGGCGAGATCCTGATCGGCGAGCGCGTCGTGAACGACCTGCCGCCCAAGGACCGGGACATCGCGATGGTCTTCCAGTCCTACGCCCTCTATCCGCACATGACGGTGCGGGAGAACATGGCGTTCGGACTCAAGATCCGGAAGATGGCGCAGGCCGACGTCGACCGGATGGTGGCCGAGGCGGCGCGCATCCTCGACATCGAGCACCTGCTCGACCGGAAGCCGAAGGAGCTCTCGGGCGGCCAGCGCCAGCGCGTCGCCGTCGGGCGCGCGATCGTGCGGAAGCCGTCCGTCTTCCTCTTCGACGAGCCGCTCTCGAACCTCGACGCCAAGCTCCGCGTGCAGATGCGCGCGGAGATCTCGAAGCTCCAGCGCGACCTCAAGACCACGACCGTCTACGTCACGCACGACCAAGTCGAGGCGATGACGATGGGGCGCCGCATCGCGATCCTGAACGCCGGGATCCTGCAGCAGGTCGGCACGCCGCTCGAGGTCTACGAGAAGCCGGTGAACGTCTTCGTGGCGAACTTCATCGGCACGCCGCCCATGAACTTCATCCCCGCCGTCACGGCCGACGGGGGCGCGTCGCTCCGGGCCACGGAGTTCACGATCCCGGCGCCGGCCGACGCGCGCGCGGCCCTCGCGGGTCCCGACGGACGCCGCGTCCTGATCGGCATCCGGCCGGAGAAGATCGAGCCGGAGGATGCCGCGGGCGCGGGCGCCTCCGCCGCCGCGCCCGGCACCGTCGCCGTGAAGGTGGAGGTGGTGGAGCTCCTGGGCAACGAAGCGATCTTCCACGGCCGGGTCGGCGACGACGTGCTCGTCGCCAAGGCCGAGCCGCACCGCGCGCCGAACGTCGGCGACACCGTGACCCTGCGCCTCGATCTCGGGGCGTTGCACCTGTTCGACGCGGAGTCCGAGCGCCGCCTCGCCTAGGCGGCGCCCGACCGCGATGGAGACCGACATGCGATCGAAACGACTGTTCGCCCTGGCCCGCCACGCCGCGCTCGCCGCGGCGCTCCTCCTCTTCGCCCTGCCCGCCACGCCGGCACGGGCGCAGAAGGAGCTCGTCCTCTGGCACGCGTACCGCGGCGACGAGAAGGCCGCGCTCGAGGAGGTCGTGGCGCGCTACAACGCCGCGAACGCCTCGAAGGGGATCAAGGTCACCACGCTGGCCGTTCCGTACGACGCGTTCGCCGACCGGGTGACGGCCGCCGTGCCGCGCGGCAAGGGCCCCGACCTCTTCATCTACGCGCAGGACCGCCTCGGCGGATGGATCGAGGCCGGCAACACGATCGACCCGATCGACTTCTACCTCGACGACGCGACGAAGGCCCGGTATCTCAAGACGTCGCTGGACGCGATGACGTACCAGGGGAACGTCTACGGGCTGCCGCTCGATTTCAAGGTCATCACGATGATCTACAACAAGAAGCTCGTGTCGAAGCCGCCCACGACGACGACGGAGCTGGTGACGACGGCGAAGAGGCTGACCGACGCGAAGACGGGACGGTTCGGGCTCGCGTACTCGTATTCGGACTTCTACTACCACGCGATCCTCATGAACGCGTTCGGCGGCGGCGTCTTCGACGCGAAGCGCCGGCCGACCCTGGACTCGCCGGCGAACGTGAAGTCGTTCCAGCTCCTCCTCAAGTGGCTCGACACCGACAAGATCCTCCCGGCCGAGCCGTCCACCGCACTGATCACGTCGCTCTTCAACGACGGTAATGCGGCGATCGTGTTCTCGGGGCCGTGGTTCCTGGGCGAGATCTCGAAGACGATCGACTACGGGCTGGCGCCGCTCCCGTCCGTCGTCGAGGCCGGCGGCGCGCCGATGCGGCCCTGGATGACGGTCGAGGGCGTCTACATCTGCACGCCGTCCCAGAACAAGGACGCGGCGTACGACTTCGCGAAGTTCCTGACCGACGCCGCGGCGGGGAAGACGATGGCGCTCCGCGGCCGGCAGACCCCGTCGAATCTCAAGGTCTACGACGACCCGCAGGTGAAGGCCGACCCGATCCTGGCGGAGTTCCGGAAGCAGGTCGAAGTCGCGATCCCGATGCCGAACCTGGCGGAGATGACGCTCGTCTGGTCGCCGGCGACGACGGCGATGAACGTGATCGTGAAGAAGGGGGCCACGCCGCAGGCGGCGCTGAGTGAGGCCCAGAAGAACGTCGTCGCCGGCATCGCGAGGCTGCGCGGAGGCAAATGAACATGGACCCGGCCCGGCCGGTCTCCTCTCGCCGGCGCATCCTCGCCGGCCTGGTGATCGCGACGCTCGTCGGCGCGGCGCTCCTCCAGGCCGGCCTCGTCGCGTCGCGCGCGGCGGAGCGCCGGGCGCTGGCCGAGCGGCTCGGGATCGTGCGGGCGCAGGCGCTCGCGCTGACGCTCGACCGCGCCGGGACCGAGGGGCACGCGGCCCGGACCGCCGTCCGGCTCTGGAGCGCGCTCGACCCGGATCTCCGGTCGATCCGCGTGATCGCGTTCTCGGGGATCCGCCTCGAGGCGTCGACGTCCCTGGCCGACGTCGGCGATCGCTCCGCGCCGCGCCGGCTCGATCGCGAGGAGAAGCCGCTCTACGACCAGGGGCAGCGGCTCCGCGCGGCCCACGAGACGAACGTCCAGGAGGGCGTCGATCGGAAGGCGGAGATCGAGATCGAGGACCGCGCGGGCGGCGCGCTCGAGGTGGCCGCTCCGCTCGAGACGGGTGGCGAGATCACGGGCATGGTCGCGGTCACCGCGCCCCGACCCCCGACGCCGGAGCGGTCGCCCGTCCCGCTCGACGCGATCCTCGCCGTGCTCCTCCCCGCCGCGCTCTTCTACGGGATCGGCCGCGCGATCGGCGAGCGGAAGGGCCCGCTCTTCGCGGCCGCCGCCTTCCTCCTGATCGTCGCGCTCGGGTTCCTCGGCTACCGCGCCGCGGGCGCCCTCGCGGACGCGCGGCGCGCGACCGAGGCGGCCGTCGCCGCCGCGACCCGGACGGCCGTCGACCGCGCGTCCTCGGTCCTCCACGATCCGGAGATGGCGCCCTTGTTCGCGGCGGGGCTCCCGCAGCCGCTCGCCGCGCAGGACGTGGACGTGAACGTCTACCGTCACCCCTACGGCGGCGCCGCGCCCGGCACGGCGGCCGCGACGGCCGGCGTCGACCGCGACGTCTCGGAGATCCGCCGAGCCGTGCGGCGCGTCACGATGGGCGTGCTGACGATCGCCGTGCTGCTCCTCGCGTTCGTCGGGCTGGGCGGCGCCGCGCGCGTCGGGTCGACGCTCCGCCGCCACCGGGTCGCGTACTATTACGTGCTCCCCGCGATGATCGGGATGCTGATCCTCGTCTTCTTCCCCTTCATCTACGGCGTCGCGCTCTCCTTCACCGACGCCACGCTCTTCAACACGGACAAGTCGATTCCCGAGATCTGGATCGGCCTCAAGAACTACGGGGAGATCCTCGGGGACTTCGCGATCGTGAAGCACACGGCGGCCGGCACGGTCGTCAACTACCTGAACTTCTACTGGACGTTCTTCAACACGGTGCTCTGGACGGTGCTGAACGTGACGATCGGCGTCTCGGTCGGTCTCTTCCTCGCGCTCATCCTGAACACGCGGGGGCTCCGGATGCGCCCGATCTACCGCGTGCTCCTGATCCTGCCGTGGGCGATGCCGAACTACATCACGGCGCTCATCTGGCGCGGGATGTTCCACCAGCAGTTCGGCGTCGTGAACCAGGTGATCCAGATCTTCGGCGGCCACCCGATCGCGTGGTTCGACCGGTGGTCCACGTCGTTCGCGACCGCCCTCGCCACGAACGGCTGGCTCTCCTTCCCGTTCATGATGGTGGTGAGCCTGGGCGCGCTCCAGTCGATCCCGAGCGATCTCTACGAGGCGTCCCGCATGGACGGGGCCTCCCGGTGGCAGCAGTTCCGCTCGATCACGCTGCCGTCTCTGAAGCCGGCGCTGATCCCGGCGATCATCCTGTCGGTGATCTGGACGTTCAACATGTTCAACATCATCTACCTGGTGACCATGGGCGAGCCGGGCCACTCGACGGAGATCCTCATCACGCAGTCGTACAAGTTCGCCTTCGAGAACTACCGCTACGGCTACGCCGCTGCCTACTCGACCGTGATCTTCGTGATCCTGTTCGTGTACGGCTGGGGGCAGAACCGGGTCACGCGCGCCACGGAGGGGATCGCATGAGGCGCTCCCGCAGCGAAGAGCTGCCGCACGGCCCGCTCCACCTGGTCCTGATCCTCGCGACGATCGTCGCGATCTACCCGGTCCTCTGGGTCGTGACGATCGCGTTCTCGGGGACGCAGAGCCTGGCGATCGCCGACCTGCCCGTGAACCCGACCGTGTTCGACCGGCTCCGCGCGATCCTGCCGTGGCCCGACCACTGGTCGGTCGCGAACTTCGTCTCGGTCATGAAGGACCAGCCGTTCGCCCGGTGGATCGCGAACAGCGTGCTGGTGGCGGCCGCGACGACGCTCCTCGGCGTCTTTCTCGCCTGCACGGCCGGGTACGCGTTCTCGCGGTTCCGCTTCCCGGGGCGCCGCGCCGGGCTCATGTCGTTCCTCGTCTCCCAGATGTTCCCGGGCACGCTGACCCTGATCCCGCTCTACATCATCCTGGTCAAGTGGCTCGGGCTCGGGTCGTCGTACCTGGCCCTCGTGCTCGTCTACTCGACGATCGCCATCCCCTTCTGCGTCTGGATGCTGAAGGGCTACTTCGACACCATTCCGCGGGAACTGGAGGAGTCCGCGATCATGGACGGCGCGTCACCGAGCACCGTGTTCCTGCGCATCATCCTGCCGCTCGCCAAGCCGGCGGTGGCGGTGACGGCGCTCTTCTCCTTCATGACGTCGTGGAACGAGTTCATCCTCGCCGCCACGCTCATGGACAAGGAATCCATGTACACCGCCCCCGTGGGGCTCCGGTTCTTCGTCGGCGGATTCTCCCAGCAGTGGGGCTATTTCGCGGCCGGCTCGATCATCGTGTCGATCCCGGTCGTGTTCCTGTTCCTGTTCCTTCAGAAGTACATCGTGTCGGGCCTGACGGCCGGCGCGGTCAAGGGATAGGGACGATCTCGCGTCACGCGAAGAGGAGGCAGTCATGACAAGGAAGCGGTGGGCGTCGATCGCGTCGGCGGTCCTGGCCGGCGCGCTCCTGGCCGTCCCGGTCCTGGCCCAGGAGGTTTCCTTCAAGGATCCGACCGGGGACGACAATGGTCCGGGGACGTACACGTACCCGACCGATGCCGTCTACAAGCCGGGCTCGTTCGATCTGACCGGCTTCACCCTGAAGGAGCGAGGGAAGAAGACCGACGTCTCGGTGGACGTGAACTCCACGCTCGAGGATCCGTGGCGGATGGGCACCGGCTTCTCGGTGCAGATGGTCTTCGTCTTCATCGACACCGACGGGAAGGACGGGAGCGGATTCACGAACGGCCTACCCGGCCTGAACATCACGTTCGCGCCGTCGAGCGCCTGGGACAAGTGCATCATCCTCTCGCCGCAGCCGCAGGGGCGCGTCCGCTCCGAGGTCGAGGCGAAGGTCCCGGCCGCCATGCAGAAGGCGATCATCATCCCGGTCAAGGTGAAGGGCGCGGGGCGCACGATCTCGGCCACGATCGACACGGCCGATCTCGGTGAAGGCGATCCCACGACGTGGGGCTACCAGGTGATCATGCAGTCGAACGAGGGCTTTCCCGACAAGACCGATCTCCTGACCCGGAAGGTGAACGAGTACGAGGGGCAGCATCGGTTCGGCGGGGGCAACGACGGCGACTGCGACCCAGCGGTGATGGACATCCTGGCCGGAGCCGGCACGGGCGACAAGGCGGAGATCGACGAGCAGCACCAGATGCTCGCGTACGAGTGCAACCCGGACGGCACGTCGAAAAAGATGGCGGAGCTGACCATGGTGCACATGAAGAAGTAGGAAGGCGGCAACACGAACCGATCCGGTCCTGGCGGACCCGGATCATGGTTTCGACTCACGGAGGGAGGATATTCGCATGAAGGGTGGACGCATCGCGGTCGTCCTGCTCGTGGCCATGGCCTTCGCCATGGCCCTGGCGGCCCCGGCGGCTGCCGCGGACGGCTCGATTCTCAAGATCACCGGAACGACGTACACGAAGTGGCTGTGGGGAACGCACCGCGACGATGGATCCGTCTACAGCTTCACGACGGTTCCCGGCGAAGGGTACGGCGACAACGGCCAGGGCACGGAGTTCGAGCTGTTCCTCGCCGCGCGCGTGTCCAAGCAGGTCGAGGTGAAGGGACGGCTGAAGAGCCGCTTCAATCAGAACCAGTGGACGAACTACGGCGGGTTCGGCGGCTCGAATCCTCCGACCGTACCGTGCATCGGCGGCGACTGCGGCGAGTTCGATCCGCGGTCGAATCAGTACGTGAAGCTCCGTGGGTGGACGGTCATCCTGACGCCCGGCTACTCCTGGCTCACGTCGGCGACGATCGGCGCGAACGACTTCGGCATGTTCGACCCGAACGTGATCGGCAAGATCCGCTACATCGACCGGGACAACGCGGCCGGCCTCCTGTTCCAGGGCAACATGATGCAGCGGAAGCTCTACTGGGACGTGACGCGCATCAGCCTGCCGCGTCTCTGGGCGGGTCCGAACTTCAATACCGGCGACTTCACCGCCGACGATGCGGCGTACGGGGTCCAATTCAAGTTGATGCCGTCGAGCCAGCTCGAATTCGGCGCCATCTACGACTACGTGAGCGACATCGAAATCCAGACGCGCGACCTGAACCTCGACAACGGAACGAACGTTCGCCCGCGGTTCCAGAACCAGGTGGTCGGCGCCAAGTTCGCGGCACACCCGGATCCCAAGGTGGACATTTCCGGCGCGGCGTACTCGTCCTACGCGAAGTCGGCGCCGGATCTCGCGCCGGCCTCGTTCGGTTTCGGCGGGTATTCATCGGTGATCGCGGGACGGCACTTCGGCCAGATGTACAAGGGTGACGTGTCGCTGAACGATCCGTTCAACGCGGGGCTCTCGTTCCAGCTCGAGGGCTTCAGCATCGGCGCGACGTACGCCTCGTTGATGGCGGCGCGCCGCGAGGCCGATGTCCTCCTGACCGAGGGGTACGACGCCGCCTTCGCCTTCCCCGGCCCGTCGAACGCGGCGTTCGGGGTCTTCGGCGGCAACCCGACGCGGATCGGGTACGGCGGCTGGGACGGCACGTCGCAGCAGGTCGCGACGATCAACGTCGACAACGAGTTCACGGATTTCGACGAGCCGCGCGCGGAGACCGCGATCGGCTGGAAGGGCTTCACGATCGCGCCGCAGTTCGGCAAGTCCGGCTTCGACCTCTCCGGCGAGTTCACGTTCATCGACTACAACACGAACTGGCAGGCGTGGGGCGACGACCACAGGTCCATCACCGACACGGACTATCCGTCGATGGAGCTGGATACGGGCGTCGGGCACAACTTCCGTTCCGCGTATGCGCCGTTCCAGGACAAGACGACGAAGATCGGGGTCGTGAACGCGAAATACACGATCGAGAAGGGGAAGGGCATCGACGTCTTCGGCAAGGTGAAGATCATCAAGGAGACGGACAACCGCCTCAACGACCCGAAGTACCTGCCGTACCAGCCGGGTGACTGCCCGGGCGGCGGCGTCGATTGCGCCGACAACCCGAACTACTATTACGGCACGAACACCACGTCGAGCTACTACTCGAACCCGCCCGTCATCACCGGCGCGGGCGGCGTGGATGGGTACCAGTGGAAGCCGTTCGACAGCATTTCGGACGACGACCGCGACCTGAAGTACCAGATGTTCAGCCTCGGCTGCGGTTACCAGCTGACGAGCGACCTCTACGGGTCGGTCACGGGCGAGTACTACCACGCCGATCTCCAGGACGGGAATACGGCCTTCCAGGCATACAACCTCCACGAGATGGCGTCGGGCACGCACAAGAAGATGAAGTTGATCGGCCGCGGGAAGTACAACTTGGGCGGCGCCGAGCTCGGCATGGAGTACCAGGCGAACTTCGGAACGTTCGAGCCCGACTTCGGAACGGGGTTCGTCCCGGTCGTGGCCGACGCGGGGATCGCCGCGGATCACCACGTGCCGGTCGGCTCGCTTGGATTCTTCGGCCGCTACGGCGGCTGGAACAGCCTCGAGAAGCGAGTCTTCCAGGAGCAGCGGCTCAAGGCGTACATGAAGATCCAGTTCTGAGCCGTTCGACACCTCGCATCGGGGGCCCGGCGGCCGACGCCGCCGGGCCCTTCGTTTTCGGGTAGAATGCGCGCATGAGACGACTCGCCGCCCCGCTCCTGGCATCGGCGCTCGTGCTGGCCCTCGTCGTGGCCGCGCCGCTCCGCGCCCGGGCCGCGAGCGACAAGACGATCTTCACGCTCACCGATCCCCGCGGCGACGACCACGGAGACGGGACCCTGCGTTACCCCCTGCGGAACGACCTCGCGCCCGGCGACCTCGACCTCGTCGCGCTGAGCGCCCGCGCCGAGAAGGACGGCACGACGTTCGAGGCCACGTTCGCGCGTCCGATCCGCGTCCCGGGGCGGGAGCCGATCGACGTCGGCGGGACGGCGCTCAACCGCGTCGCGCGCTTCGGCTTCTACACGATGAATCTCGATCTCTACATCGACACCGATCGCGTTCCGGGCTCGGGACGGCTCGCCATGCTCCCCGGACGGCGCGCGGAGGTCGACTCGACGTGCGCGTGGGAGCGCGCGGTCTGCCTCACGCCGCGGCCGTACCAGGCGATGGAGACGCTCCGCGACATGCGGTACAAGGCGGCGAAGGATTCGCTCGAGAGGAACTCGTCCCGCGTGGACGACGAGGACCTGGCGCGTCTCAAGCAGGCAATCGCGGCGGAGCTCGACTCGACCGTCTTCTTCCCCACGCGGGTCCACGTCGTGGGATCGCGGATCCGCTTCTTCGTGCCGAACGCGTTCCTGGGCGGGCCGGCGCGCGCGACCTGGTGCTACGTCGCCGCCGTCTCGGGGGCGGACGTGGCGCAGCGCTTCGACGTCGGCTCGAGCATCATCGGCTCCTCCGACTTCAACGAGGGGTTGATGATCGTCCCGATCGCGCCGGGCCGCTCGCAGGAGCGATTCGGCGGCGGCCGCGAGCACGACGACCTGATGCCGCCCCTGGTGGACGTGCTGATCGCGCCGGGAGTGAAGCAGGAGGACGCGCTCCGGGACTACGATCGGAAGGCGGGCCGCCCGGTCCGCCTGAAGGGCGTGGTGCCGGCGGAGTTGGCCGCGGGCAAGTAGCAGCCGCGGGACAGCCGCCGTCAGGCAGCGCCGCGCGCGGCGCTCGCCGGATGAACACCCGCCACCTCCGCCGAACGCCCGCTACTTCCCCTCGACCTTCCAGATCCCCGTGGCGTGCGGGGGCAGCTGGATCGTGACGCCGGCCGCCGCGCGCGACGGCGCTCCCACCTTCGGATCGACGAAGATCTCGCGGAACCGGCGCGCCTCGAGCGCGTACGGGCCCGCGGTCGCCGCCGCGTCGCCCAGGTTGTGCGCCACGAGCACGCGATCGTCCCCGTCGCCTCGTACGAACGCGAGCACCGGTGTCGTCGCGTCGGGCCTCGTGACCAGCGTGAGCCCGCCGCGGAGGAGCGCCGGCGTCGCGTGGCGCACCCGGATCAGCTCGACGTAGCGCCGAAGCAGCGAGCCGCGGTCCTGCTCCTCGGCGGCCACGTTCGCGCGAGCCTTCCCCGGGGCGAAGCCGAACCAGGGATCGTGCGTCGAGAAGCCGCCGTCCTTGGCCGCGGTCCACGCCATCGGGGTCCGCTTGAACTCGTCGCTCCCGCCGCGGCCGTTCTGCATCCCGATCTCCTCGCCGTAATAGAGGAAGGGCGCGCCGGGGAGCGTCAGCAGGACCGCGCAGGCGGAGCGGAGCCGGTCGGCGCGGTCGCCGAGCTGCGTCGCGACGCGCTGCATGTCGTGGTTCGTGAGGAACGGCGCGTCGAGCGCTCCGGCCGGGTACGTGCGCGCGACGTCGGCAAGCACGCCGGCGATCCGGCTCGCGTCGCCGCTCTTCACGCCGTCCACGATCGAAGCCGCGAGCGGGAAGTCGAAGTTGCACGGCAGCTCGTTTCCGAACCCCGCCGAATCCGGCTTCCCGAAGTAGTCGGCGATCGTCGCGGTGTCGGTCCAGTTCTCGCCGATCAGGATCGCGTTCGGCTTCACGCGGCGCACGCAGGCCGAGAACTCACGGAGGAACGCGTGCGTCTCGGGGGTGTCCGACTGCCCCGCGCCCGGACCGTCCTCGATCAGGTGGCGCGTCGCGTCGAGCCGGAAGCCGTCCACGCCGCGCCGGAGCCAGTATTCCGCGATGCGCTCCATCTCCGCTCTCACCTTTGGGTTACGGAAGTTGAGATCGGGCATCCCGCCCCAGAAGAGGCCGTAGTAGTAGCCGCCCGTCGCCCTGTGCCAGGACTGCCCGCCCGGATTCCACGGCTGCCCCCAGCCGGGGTCGGTCGGGCTCCAGACGTACCAGTCGCGGTACGGCGAGGCGGTGTCGCCCGATGCCGACTCGAACCAGGGATGCTGCGCGCTCGTGTGGTTCAGCACGAGGTCGACGATCACGCGGATGCCACGGCGGTGCGCCGAGGCGAGCAGACGGTCGAAGTCGGCCTCGGTGCCGTACTGCGGGTTCACGTGCTCGTAGTCGGTGACGTCGTACCCGTGGTACGAGGGGGACGCGAAGATCGGCATGAGCCAGATGGCGTCGACGCCGAGGTCGTCGTGCGTCTTCGGGTCGCCGTCGTTCAGGTAGTCGAGGCGTGACGTGAGCCCGTTGAAGTCGCCGATCCCGTCGCCGTTCGAGTCCTGGAACGAGCGGACGAAGATCTCGTAGAAGACGGCGCCCCGGGCCCAGCCGAGGTTCCAGGCGGGCGCGGGCGCCACGGCCGCGGAGGGCGTCGCGGTGACCGTCCCGGCGAGGGCGGCCGCGGGCGCCCCCAAGAGCACCGAAGCCGCAGCCGTGAGCGCCGCGGTCGCCGTTGCGAGGGTCGCGAGCAGGGCCGCGATCGGCGCAGCGGCCCTCGCCGCGCGCGCCGACGGCATGTCGTGCGGAACGCGCATCGCGGCGGTATTCTACGCCCGGAGCGGGCGGATGACACGCCCTCGCGTGGCACGCCCCACGAGAGGCGCGCCGTCCGCGTGGCACGCCCCACGAATCGGGCCGAACAGGGAGGAACCCCAGCCGTGACCGAATTCGACGCCGCCCGGCGCGCCGCCCTCATGGAGGAGCTGCTCGGCATCCTCACGGGCCGCCCGGTCGAGCTCCTGCCCTTCGAGGAGGTGAAGGAGGAGCTGCACCTCCGGCGCTTCGAGGACCGCGGCGTCCTGGAGGTGCGGCTCGACCGGATCGTGGGCACGGTCGGACGCGGCCACGACTTCACCCGCGCGTTCCTCCCCCGCCACGAGTCGCTTCGCGACCGTTGGGGCCGCGTGACGGCGCTCGCGGAGGGCCCGGAGGGATTCCCGCCGGTCGAGCTCTACAAGGTGGGCGACGCCTACTTCGTCGTGGACGGCCATCACCGGGTCTCGGTCGCGCGCCGCATGGGACTCCGCGCGATCGAGGCGCACGTCCGCGAGTTCCTGGCGCCGGTCCCGCTCTCGGCGGACGAATCGATCGAGGAGGTCGTCGCGAAGGGCGGGCTCGCCGATTTCTTCGAGGCGACCGGACTCCACCCCGAACGTCCGGACGAGTACCGGACGTCGGAGGCGAACGGCGGCGAGCGACTGCTCGAGCACGTGAAGACGCACCGCTACTTCCTCGGCCTGGAGCACGGGCGCCCGTTCACGTGCGAGGAGGCGGTCGCGTCCTGGCGCGACACCGTCTACCGGCCGATGGTGGAGGCGATCCGGAAGAGCGGCGTCCTCGAGTCGTTCCCGGGCCGCACGGAGACCGACCTCTACCTCTTCACCATGGACCACCTGCACTACCTGCGCGAGCAGTACGGTCGCGGGGTCACGGCGGATGACGCTGTGCGCGATTTCCGCGCGAAGCCGCCCGCCCGGCGCCGGACCGCCGCCCCGCGAAGACGGAAGGGACCCGGCGCCGCGCCGCCGGGGTAAGCTCACGAAAGGACCCTTGTAACCGACCCACTCCTGCGCGACCATCGAAGCATCCATGGAAAGGAGGCCCCCATGCCGCGAACGACCTCGGCGCCTCCGTCACGGCCCACCCCCGTCGCGACGGCCGCACCACCCGACCTCGAGCGTCTCGCTCGATACCGCCGCGCGGTAGACTACATCGCCGCGGCGCAGATCTACCTCAAGGCGAACCCGCTCCTCGAAGAGCCGCTCAAGGCCGAACACATCAAGGACCGCCTGCTCGGCCATTGGGGCACGGCCCCCGGCATCAACCTGATCTACGCGCACCTGAACCGGATCATCCGGACCCAGGGCGCGAGCGTCCTCCTCGTCACCGGGCCGGGCCACGGCGCCGCCGCGAACATGGCGAACCTCTGGCTCGAGGGCACGGTGAGCGAGTACTACCCCGAGGTCTCGCGCGATCGCGCGGGCTTGGCGCTCCTGATGCGCCGCTTCTCGTGGCCGTACGGTTTCCCGAGCCACCTGAACCCGGGGCTCCCCGGCGTGATCCACGAAGGAGGCGAGCTGGGCTACGCGCTCTCGACCTCGTTCGGCGCCGCGTTCGACAACCCCGACCTCGTCGTCGCGTGCATCGTCGGCGACGGCGAGTGGGAGACGGGGCCGACCGCGAACTCCTGGCACGGGAACAAGTACCTGAACCCCGCGACCGACGGCGCGGTCCTGCCGATCCTGCACCTCAACAAGTTCAAGATCGCGAACCCGACGATCCCCGGCACCATGAACGAGGAGGAGCTGCGCGCGTACTTCGACGGCTGCGGCTACCGCCCGATCTTCGTGGACGACGGACCCGACGTGGACGCCGACATGGCGCGCACGATGGACGTGATCTTCGAGGAGATCCGCTCGATCCAGAAGCAGGCGCGCGACGGCGAATTCCCGGAGCGGCCGCGGTGGCCGCTCCTGATCTTCCGCTCTCCCAAGGGACGCGGCTGCCCCGAGACCGTGGACGGCGTCCCGATCGAGGGGACGTTCCGCGCGCACCAGGTCCCGATCGCGGACCCCAAGGCGAACCCGGAGCACCTGGCGATCCTCGAGCGCTGGCTCCGCTCGTACCGGCCCGAGGAGCTGTTCGACGGCGCGGGGCGCCCGAAGGCCGACCTGCTGGAGATGTGCCCGCCGCGCGAAAAGCGGATCGCGATGAATCCCGCCGGCTTCGGCGGCGACCGGCGCGTGCCGCTCGACCTGCCGCCGATCGAGGAGTACGCGGTCACGGTCACGCCGGAGCACCGTGGTGACCCGACGGTCAGTAACATGAAGGCACTGGGCCGGCTCCTGGCCGAAGTCGTGCAGCGAAACGAGCCGCTCCGGAACTTCCGCATCGTCTGCCCCGACGAGCTGGAATCGAACCGGCTCGGCGCCGTGCTCGAGGTGACGGACCGGCAGTACGTCTGGCCGCTTCCTCCCGGCACGGAGAAGACGAGCCGGGACGGGCGCGTCCTCGAGATGCTCTCCGAGCACATGTGCCAGGGGTGGCTCGAGGGCTACCTCCTGACCGGCCGCCACGGCCTCTTCCCCTGCTACGAGGCATTCGTGCCGATCGTGGACGGGATGATGAACCAGTACGCCAAGTTCCTGAAGGCGTCGCTCGAGGTCCCGTGGCGGAAGCCGATCTCCTCGCTCAACTACCTCCTGACGTCCGAGTCGTGGCGCCAGGACCACAACGGCTTCTCGCACCAGGGGCCGGGATTCATCAACAACCTGCTGACGAAGAAGGGACACACGTACCACATCTACCTTCCGCCCGACTGCAACACGCTCCTCGCGACCATGGAGGAGTGCCTCCGCTCGACCGACCACATCAACCTCGTCGTCTCCGGGAAGCAGCCGATGCACCAGTGGCTGCCGCTCGACGAGGCGCGCGAGGAGGTGCGGGTCGGCGCGAGCATCTGGCGTTGGGCGAGCACGAACGAGGGCGAGGATCCGGAGATCGTCCTCGCGGCGACCGGGGACAACCTCACGATCGAGATCCTGGGCGCGGCGGACCTGCTCCGCCGCGAGGCGCCCGAATGGCGCGTCCGGGTCGTGAACGTGATGGACCTCGTGCGCCTCGGCATCCCCCAGAAGTATCCGCACGGGCTGGACGAGGACCGCTTCCAGCGGCTCTTCCCGCTCGACGCTCCGGTGATCTACAACTTCCACGGGTACACGGCCGCGATCAAGCAGCTCTGCTGGGAGCGGCCGATGAACGAGCGATTCGACATCAACGGATACCGCGAGGAGGGGTCGACCACGACCCCGTTCGACATGCACATCCGAAACCGGACGAGCCGCTACCACGTCGTGATCCAGACGGCGCGCAAGCTGGCCGCGAAGCATCCGAGCGTGGCGGCGAAAGCCGAGCAGATCATCCGGAACTACGAGCGCCTCATCGTGCAGCACCGGGACTTCATCGTGCGGGAAGGCGTCGACCCGCCGGAGATCTCCGGGTGGCGGTGGCCCCACGGGCCGGCGGGGGCGTAGAGGGATCCACCATGAGCATCCTCTGTCTCAACGCCGGCTCGAGCACGCTCAAGTCGGCGCTCTTCGACGATCGGGCCGAGCGCGAGCACGCGTCGCTCGTCATTCCGTGGCAGGGGGGCCGGAACGGCATGCGGGAGGCGCTGGAGAAGTGTCTCCAGGGGTTGGCCGAGAAGGCGCCCGAGGCGGCGGCCGCGATCCACGCGGTCGGGCATCGGGTCGTGCACGGAGGCGACCGCGGGAACGCCCCGGCGCGGATCGACGCGCACGTGCGCGCCGCGATCGCGCGGTTCGAGGAGTTCGCGCCACTCCACAATCCGTCGGCGCTCCAGGCGATCGCCGCGGCCCAGCACCGCTACGCCGATCTTCCGCACGTCGCGGTCTTCGACACCGCGTTCTTCGCGGGCCTGCCCGAGCACGCCGCGGTCTATCCCCTCCCGTGGGACTGGCACGAGGCGTGGGGCGTCCGACGCTACGGCTTCCACGGGCTCAGCCACGAGTACGCCGCCGGGCGCGCGGCCGAGATGCTGGAGCGCGCGCCGGACGGGTTCCGCGTCGTCGTGCTCCACCTCGGGAACGGCTGCTCCGCGAGCGCGGTTCGCGGAGGGAAGCCGATCGCGACCTCGATGGGGTTCACGCCGCTCGAGGGGCTGATGATGGGCACGCGGTCGGGCTCCGTGGATCCGGGGATCCTCTTCTACGTCCAGCGCCGGCACGGCCTGGACGTGGAGACGATGGACCGGGCGCTGAATCTGGAATCCGGGCTGCTGGGCGTCTCCGGCGTCTCGGGCGACGTCCGCGAGGTGGAGGCGGCGGCGAGCCGGGGGAACGAGCGGGCGAAACTGGCGCTTCGCATGTACGCCGAGCGGGCGCGCGCGGTCGTGGGCGCCCTGGCGGTGGCGCTGGGCGGCGTCGACGCGCTCGTGTTCACGGCCGGAGTCGGCGAGCATGCGTCCGACGTGCGCGCGTCGATCTGCGACGGGCTCGAGTGCCTCGGGCTCGAGATGGATCGGAAGCGGAACGCCGACGCGCAGGCCGACCTCGACGTCGCGACGAAGGGGTCGCGCGGGCGTATCCTGGTGGTGCGGACCCGCGAGGCGCTGATGATCGCGCGCGCGACGCGCCAGCTCGCGATGGCGGAGTCGACGGCGAGGGCGTAGCGGCGGCGGAAACCCAGCGGCGGCGGGAACCTGGCCGCGCCGGAAACCTGGCGGCGGCAGCGAACGCGTGAGCGCGGCGCCGAGAGGCGCGCGACGGGGGGCACGAGCGTTGACGAAGGTCGGCGACCGCTGGGCCGCGGGCTCGGCGTACGAAGACTTCATGGGCCGGTGGAGCCGCCCGCTCGCGGCTCGATTCGTGGCGTGGCTCGGGATTCCGGGCAGCGCGCACTGGCTGGACGTCGGCTGCGGGACCGGCGCCCTGACGAGCGCGATCTGCGACGCCGCCGACCCCGCGTCGGTCGTGGGTTGCGACCCCGCCGAGCCGCTGATTGACTTCGCGCGCGAGCAGGTCCGCGACGACCGGGTCTCCTTCGTCGTGGCGGGCGTCGGCAGCCTTCCGAGCCGCCCCGGAGGCTACGGCAGCATCGCTTCCCTCCTCGCCCTGAACTTCTTTCCGGATCCGCCGGCCTCCGTCGAGGAGATGCGCGGAATCGCGAGTCCCGACGGCGGCGTATCGGCGTGCGTCTGGGACTACGCGGGGAAGATGGAGTTCCTGCGCCACTTCTGGGACGCCGCGTCGGCGTCGGATCCGGGCGCTCGCGACCTGGACGAGGGGGTGCGCTTCCCGCTCTGCCATCCCGAGGCGCTCGTGGATCTCTTCCGCGCCGGCGGCCTTCGCGACGTTCGCTGCGAACCGATCGAGATCGAGACCGAGTTCGCCGGCTTCGAGGACTACTGGCGACCGCTCCTCGGCGGGACCGGACCGGCGCCGTCGTACGTCGCGTCGCTCGACGAGCCGCGACGGGACGCGCTGAAGCAGGCGCTCGAGCGCAAGCTGGCTTCGTCGCCCGGCGGGCGCGGGGCGATCTCGCTCACCGCGCGCGCCTGGGCGGTGACGTCGAGGAGGTGAGGGCGGGGCTTCGCTTCGCCTCGGCTCCATGACGACTCCCACCAAGCTCTGCCCCAAGATCATCCTCGAGGGAACGCGCCTCACGCTCAAGACGGAGATCGCGTTCGCCCTGAACGAACACCCGCGCATCGTCGGCCCGCGGAAGTACCGCTACCATTCGCCACTGATTTCCGCCGAGTGGTGCGCGTTCACGCCGTTCCCGTGGGGACGCGGCGCGGTCAACTTCCTGCCCGAGGAGGCGGAGCGCGCGATGGAGACGTATCGCACGTGGGCGAAGCTGTTCGAGCTGCTCCCGCACTACTCCTGGATCGTCGATCGATTCCACCTGTCCACCCGCGCGTACCAGATCCAGGCGAACCACACCGACTACGACTTCCGCTGGCTCGAGGAGCGGCTGGTTCCGCTGGGCTTCCATCTGGTCCTCTGCGTGCGCGATCCCGCTTCGTTCGAGGCGGCGCGCGAGGAGCGGCTCCGCGTGAGCGGCAATCCGAAGCAGTACGACGACCTCAGGCCGTTCATCGAGGAGCAGTCGCTCTTCGCGCGTCTCGCGGCGGAGTCGCGCCTGCCGCTCCTGACGCTCGACGTGTCGGACGGCGACGTCGCCGGCGCCGTGGAGCGCATCGCCGACTGGATGGAGACGACGGGCGGGCTGTGGGGACGGGCGCCGGGAGCCGCGCGGGGGTAGATTCGGGGCAGGGGAAGGTTCGGGACGCGAGGGTAGGTTCGCGGCGCGAGGAGGCGCGGCGCCGCCTCGCCCGGTGCCGAACTCGGATACGCCGCGACGTGCGACCTGCCGAAGAGCGCCATGGGAATCGTGTTGGCGGCGCCGACGTGATCGTGTGGGGCTGCCGGCGGCGGGTCGGCGGCGTAGATGCATCTGTTGAACGACCGGCTTCCAGGTAGCGCCGTCCCGGAAATGCGAGGTGCGTCATGAGGGCATTCGTGCTCATTGGGCTGCTGGCGATCACGTCGGTCTCCACTGCGAAGGCAGAACCGCCCGAGGGACGCTACAGGGAGATCCGCGCTTCATTATCGGGCGGAGTCGTCGGCCTGTCGGGGAGCGCGACTCGACTCATGAAGACCGGACCGACGATCGGCGCCGATGTCGGCATCGCACTCTCGCCTCGGGTGATGGCGGGCTTGCGTCTCGAGATCGGGCCCCTCGAATCCAAACTCGATGCCGTGGGACAGACGCGAATTGCGACCGACGACAACGACTGGACGTGGTATGCCGCCGGGCTCTTTGGCGAGTACGTCGTCGCGAACGCGACGGTAGCCCCGGTCATCGGGGGACGGGTGGGTATCGACGGCATCCATATCTCTTACGCCCAGCAGCAGGCGGATGGCGCGACGGGAGTCGGTGACTTCGGCGTCGGCTACGCGGCGTTCGTGGGCCTGCGATATAGGGCGAATCCGCGGCTCGGCGGGCTGCTCGACGTGGCCGCGGAACGCTGTCCAAGCACTTCCACCGGTTGGTATTTCCCCGCCCGCGCGGCGTTGGCGATATTCCTATGAGGGATCGTGCGTTGCGTAGGCGGCTCCTCGCCGAGGGCCGGTGACGGCGCTCACCGAGCGTTGCTGCGGACGGTCCGCTGCGCGACCCGCCGCCGCTGACCGCAGGCATTGGCCGGGGCCTCCGAAATGAAAGTCCTGGTCACGGGTAGTGCGGGGATGGTCGGCGCTGCCGCGGTGAAGGAACTCCACCGGGCTGGCCACGCCGTGGTGGAATTCGACGTCCGAGACGGACAAGACGTTCTGGACCCCGGCTCCCTGCGCGGGCGCATGAGCGGCTGTGATGCGGTCCTCCACTCCGCCGCTCTCCTCGGCGCTGCCGGAGAGACCCCGGAGCGAATCATGGAGGTGAACCTCCAGGGGACGTGGAACGTCCTCTGCGCCGTCACCGAGCTTGGGGTCAGACGCGTCGGATTCGTCAGCAGCGTCGATGCGCTCGGCGTCTTCAAGGGGGAGCGGGCTCCGGACTACCTCCCCATCGATGAAAACCACCTCTGCTACCCGCGAACCCCGTACGGCATCTCCAAGTATCTCGCGGAACGGATATGCCGACTCGCCTCGGCATCGGGCGCCTTCTCGGTCGTGTGCCTCCGGCCTCCGGGCGTCTGGTCGGAGGAAACCTACGGCTGGATTCAGGCTCAGCGGGCGAGGCGGACGGAGTTCGAATGGGACCCGTTCTGGGAGTACGGGGCCTTCATCGACGTCCGCGACCTCGCCCGGGCCTGTGTTCGAGCGGTCACATGCGAGCTCGATGGTTTCGCGTGCGTCACCGTCGCGTCCGCCGACATCACCACTTCGGGTCGCACCAGCCGGCAGCTGGCCGAATTCGTGCATCCCACGGTGGAGTGGCGCGGCGGAGCCGAGTACGATGAGGATCCGTATCGCACGCTGCTCGACATCGAGCGGGCACGAGCGGTCCTCGCCTGGACGCCCCGGCATTCGTGGCGTTCCTTCGTCGAGCGCGACGCGTAAGGGGTAGACGCGAGCTCGCCGCCCGGCGAGCCGTTTCGGCGGACCGGCGGACCATTGAAGCCGATCGCCGCGTGGTAGAATCGCGGGCATCCTCGGCACCTGGAGTCGATCGGGGCCGGCCCGCTGCCGGAGCGTCGCGTTAGT
>JBLMXB010000140.1:0-3479 GCA_050257555.1 Hyphomicrobiales bacterium
AACCTCTCCAAGAACTGGAGGTTCGACTACCAGGCGCAGTACGACATGCGCACGCGCCTCCTCGTCGCGCAGAACTACACGGTGAAGCGCGACCTCCATTGCTGGGAGGCCCAGTTCACGCGGAGCATCTCCGGCGGGATCACCGAGTACTACTTCAAGATCAACGTGAAGCTCCTGCCCGAGGTCTACTACGAGCAGGGGTCCCGCGGCCTGCGCGGCTTCGGCGGAATCCAGAACCTCTACTGACCGGAAAACCCGCGTCCGTCCGCACAAAGCGTTTGACACCCCCCGGAGCGCGGCGTAACGTGACGCGCGTTCCCGAGGAAAGGGGGTGAATGCGAATGAACAAGACGGAACTCGTGGCGTACATCGCGAAGAAGGCCTCGCTCTCCTCGCGCCAGGCGCGGGCAGTCGTCGACACGATCTTCTCTCCGGGCAAGGAAGGCGTCATCGCCTCCGCGCTCCTCTCCGGCAAGAAGGTCCAGATCACCGGATTCGGCACCTTCGAGACACGCAAGCGGAAGGCACGCGAAGGGCGCAACCCGCAGACCGGCGAGCGCATCAAGATCGCCGCGTCCCGCTTCCCGGCGTTCCACGCCGGCAAGGCGCTTCGCGAACGGATCAAGAAGTAATCCCCCCCATCGACTTCGGCTTTCGTGGCGGGGCGGGAGACCTCTCCCGCCCCGTCGCGTTTCTCCGCCCCGCCACGCTGGCACCCCCGCCCCGGCGCCCCCCGATCGCAGCATTTCTTGAACCCCGAGTCGGTTGCGGGGTATAGTCCTCAGACGTCGCTCGACGTCACGAAAGGGAGGTGATTCGTTCCGTGCGGTATCGGTACCCGCTCCTCGCCGTTCTGGCGCTTGCACTTGCGGCTCCGCCGTTGCTCGGCAAGGGCTCCCCGACCGACATCCTGATCCAGAGCACCACGGATGTGTTCGGCGAGCTCGCGCCCTGCGGCTGACACGCGCACCCGCTCGGCGGCCTCGCCCGGAGGGCGAGCCAATTCAAGATCGGCGATCTCAAGTTCCCGAACCACTTCACCGTGGACGCCGGAGACTTCTTCGGCACGACGGGGGAGCAGGATTCGCTGAAGTCCGCGTTCATGGTCGACGCCATGGGCCGTCTCGGCTACGACGTCGCGACCATCGGCGAGCGTGAGTTCAGCTTCGGCCAGCAGTTCCTCCTCGACTGCTTCAAGAAGTCGAAGATCGACCTCGTCTGCGCGAACGTCGTCTACACCGACACGAAGAAGCCGTTCCTGCCGCCGTACGTCGTCAAGAAGGCGGGGAACGTCCGCGTGGCGTTCACCGGGCTCATGGGCAAGGACATGAAGTGGCGGACCCGGCCCGACGAGAAGGACCTGACGATCCTCGATCCCACCGAGGTCGCGAAGCAGCTGATCCCCGAGCTCCACAAGAAGGCCGACGTCGTCGTCGTGCTGAGCCACCTCGGCCTGACCGACGGACAGCGGCTGACGATCGAGGTCCCCGGCATCGACGTCATGGTCTTCGGGCACCTGGTCGGCCTCTCGCGCCAGATCGTCCAGACCCAGGGCGTGATCAACGTCCGCGGCGGCGAGCGGGGCCAGTACATCCCGGCGATCCACCTCGTCGTGGAGGACGGCAAGATCACGTCGTACGACGGCGACGTCACGCCGCTCGACGACAAGGTGCCGCCGGACGACGCGATGAACCGCCGGGTCGACGCGTTCCAGGACGAGCTGAACCAGCGGTTCGCGAAGGCGAACGAGGCGAGCGCCGCCCAGTCCGAGGAGGTCACGCGGCAGCAGCTCGCGGGGGACCACTTCCTCGGCGAGAAGAACTGCCGCCGTTGCCACGAGACCGAGTACCAGATGTACACGAAGCAGGGGCACGCCCACGCGTTCCAGACGCTGGTGAAGAACCAGCGCGACGCGACGCCGGAGTGCCTCCCCTGCCACGTCGTCGGCATGGGGCAGCCGGGCGGGTTCGTGTCGCGGCAGGTCACCCCCGACCTCGTGAACGTGCAGTGCGAGAGCTGCCACGGGATGGGCACGAAGCATCCGGAGCCGGGCTCCGTCGTGGGTCCGGAGGTCTGCCGGACCTGCCACACCACGACCCAGGACCCGCAGTTCAACTTCGAGGACGCGGTCCAGAAGATCGTGCACTGGGAGTAGGCCCCACGCTCCGCCGTCTGGTCGTCCTCGCCGCCGTCCTCGCCCCGACCCTCCTCGTCCCGGTCGGGCACGTCCACGCCCAGTCGCTGAAGCTCCGCTCGCTCCGGGTCTTCCCGTCCGACGTCGTCGGACCGTGGGTCACGTACACGGTGCGCACCCGCTCCGGCCGCTACCCCGTGCGGGAGTACACGCAGCGCGTGGCGATCGTCTCGCGGGAGGACGTCGCGGGCGCCCCCGGCTTCTGGGTCGAGCTGAAGACGATCGATCCGGCCCGGGGGACGCGCATCGAGCGGGGGCTCTTCGCGGCGGTGGCCCCGCCGGCCGCGGGCGATTCCACGAGCCTCCTCGGCGGCGGCGGGAGCCCCGAGGCGGGTCCGCTCGATCCCGGCAGGCCGCTCCACCTCGTCCGCTACCAGGTGCTGACCCCCGCGGGGAAGCTCTACGAGTATCCGCTCCAGTCCGCGTCCGCCCCGCGCGCGGACGGCATGGTCTCGTCGTACGAGCTGTTCGAGTTCGACCCGAGCGTCCGCCCCGAGCGCGCGTTCCTCGGCCCGGACACGCTCCGCATCGGCCGTCGCGTGGTGCCCGCGGTCGTGGAGCGGCTGGTGCGTCTCGGGTCCGACGACTGGCCGACGTTCGAGGACAGCACGTCGGTCTACCGCCTCAAGATGACGCAGCTCTTCTGGCGGAACGCGGCCGTGCCGATCACGGGATTCGCGAAATCGCTCTTCCGCGTCACGACCGTGAAGATGGCCGCGCATCCGGACTCGATCCGCGAGGAGCAGTTCGTCCCGCCGGACTCGGTGGCCGGCGCCTCGCCCGGGACGGCGCCCGGGGGACCCCCGGCCGCCGGCCTCTCGGCCGCCGACACGACCCTCGCCGGAACCACGCCCGCCGACACGAGCCGGGCCGGCGCCGCGACCACGCCCGCCGGCTCGAGCCGCACCGGCGCCGCGCCCACCGACACGAGCCTCGCCGAGGCGGCCCCCGCCGACTCGTCCGAGACGGGCGACGAGGGAGCCGGACGCATCCTCGCCTGGACCGAGCTGACGCTCCAGGACCTCGGGGCCGACGCCGTACCCGAGGTGACGCAGGAGCCCGAGCCGGCTCCCGCCGAGGAGCTCAAGCAGCAGCACCAGGGCTTCGCCCGCTGACCGCCGCGTCGTCCCTCCCGAAACCCCCCTCCAGAACGCCGCCGCCGCGGCCGATAGCTCCGGCGAATCGTCCTCCGCGTCGGGCCGAGGGCGACACCGGGGAGATCGCGTCATGCAAGGTGGGCGGAAGCCGCTCGGTCAGAGCCTCGTCGAACAGGGACATCTCTCGC
>JBLMXB010000141.1:0-29448 GCA_050257555.1 Hyphomicrobiales bacterium
GGCCGTAGGAGATGAAGCGCCCGGGCGGCACGTCCCGGAGCTGCACGATGCGGGTCTTGAACGTCATGATCCCCTCGACCGGCACGGTGCGCGGCACGTCGGCGCTCGGATAGAAGCCGTACGCGAGGATCCCCGGCCGGACGACGTCGAGATGCGCGTCGCGGACGCTCAGGATGCCGGCGCTGTTCGCGGCGTGGCGGACCGGGACGGCGATGTTCCGGAGCGCGAGTCCGTGGAGCACCTCGTGGAGCCGGCGGAGCTGCTCCTCGGTGACGTCGGTGCGCCCGGAGTCGGCGACCGGGAAGTGCGTGTAGACGCCCTCGAGCGTCAGGTTCGGGAGGCCGACCAACCGCTCCACGAACGCGATCGCCTCGCCGTCGCTCACGCCGGCGCGCCCCATGCCGGTGTCCACCTCGACGTGCACGCGGGCGAGCACCTGATGGGCGAGGCAGCGCTCCGAGAGGCGCGCGGCGAACTCGAGGCTCCCGACGGTCGGCGTCAGGCGGTGCTCGATGATCTCGTCGACCTCGCCGAGCAGGCACGGGCTCAGGATCACGATCGGGAGATCGATGCCGGCGGCGCGGAGCTCGATCCCCTCGTGGAGGGTGGCGACGCCGAACATCGAGACGCCGCACGCGACGGCGTTCCGGGCGATCTCGACCGAGCCGTGGCCGTAGGCGTCCGCCTTCACGACCAGGAGGATCCGCCTCCGGGAGCCGATCGCGGACTGGATGGCCGCGAGGTTCCGGCGGAAACGATCGAGATCGACTTCGACCCAGGTGGGAAATTCCATAGTAGGCGCCGGCATCCGGCCCTCGACGAGTATCACACGGCCCGGCCCCGCGCAAGGGCGCCGCCTGGACACCGCGCGCGCCGGACCCTAGACTGCCCTCGTGACGCCCGCCGATTCCGCTCCGCCCGACGCGTTCCCCTCGCCGCCCGCGCCCGACCGCGACGACTTCGCGGCCGCCGCCGCGGCGCTCCTCGACCTCGTCCGCCATCTCTCCGGCCCCGACGGCTGTCCCTGGGATCGCGAGCAGACGCCGCGCTCGCTCACCCCGTACGTCGTGGAGGAGGCGCACGAGATCGGCGAGGCGGTCGCCGCGTCGGACCGCCCCGCCGCGGACGAGGAGCTGGGCGATCTCTTCTTCCTCGCCTGCTTCCTCGCCGTCACGCTCGAGCGCGAGGGCGGCGCCGGGCCGGCCGCGGCGCTCCGCGGCAACGTCCGGAAGATGATCGCGCGCCACCCGCACGTCTTCGGCGAGGCCGCGGCGCGCGCCGACCTCGACGCGCAGGGAGTCCTCCGCCAGTGGGAGGAGGGGAAGCGGAAGGAGACGGGCGAGGCGTCGCTCCTCGGGAAGCGCCCCGAGGGGCTCCCGGCGCTCCTCACGGCGTACCGCATCCAGGAGAAGGCGGCCTCGGTCGGGTTCGACTGGGCGGACGTGCAGGGCGTGATCGCCAAGCTCCGGGAGGAGCTGGACGAGGTGGAGCGGGAGATCGCGGCGGACGACGAGGAGCGGCTCGCCGAGGAGATCGGCGACCTCCTCTTCGCGGTCGTCAACCTGGCCCGGTTCGTGAAGGCCGACCCCGAGGCGCGGCTTCGGATCGCGACCGAGAAGTTCCGCCGCCGGTTCGACCGGGTGGCGGCGATGCTCCGCGAGCAGGGCCGCGCGCCGGAGGAGGCGGGCCTCCCCGAGCTCGACCGGCTCTGGGAGGCCGCGAAGCGCGAGGAGCGCGGGCGGGGCTGAGCGCGGGCGGGGCGGAGCCCCGTCAGGCCCCTTCGGTCTTCGGCGGCTCCGGGCCCGTCGCGGCGTCGGCGGCGCCGGCGGCTCCCCCGGCCGCCTTCTTGTCCTCTTCGATCTCCGCCACGTAGTTGAGCCTCAGCTCGGTCAGCACGTGGCTCAGGAAGCGCGACTCCTCGCCGGTCAGGTTCCCGCTCGTCCGCTCCTGGAGCATCTCGAGCATGTCGATCGAAAGGCGGGCCTGCGCCAGGTCGCGCTCGACCTTCTCGGTGAAGGGGTTCACGGTCTTCCCCATCTGCTGCATCGCGGCGGCCTGGAACGAGTGGACGAGTCCCAGGAAGAGATCCTTCTGGCTCGGGGTCTGCGCGGGCTCTCCAGTCATGTCGTTCCTCCTCCCCGCCTCAGCGAATCCGCTCGGCGATCACCATCGTCAGGTAGGACGTCTCGCGCGCCGCGAGGAGCACGGGGTGGTCGCGGCTCTGGCCGCGCACCTCGACGAGCCGAAGCGGCTCGCCGGCGCGCTTCGCGGCGACGCGCAGGATGTCCAGGAAGAGCGGCGCGTCCACGTGGTGCGAGCAGGTGGCGGTGGCCAGGACCCCGCCCGGCGTGAGGAGCCGGATCGCGCTGGCATTGAGCGCCGCGTACTTCCGCGCGCCCTCGTTCACCGATTTCCGGTTCTTCACGAGCGCGGGCGGATCGAGGACGATCATATCAAACCGCTCGCCCCGCTGTTCCATCTCCCGGAGGGTCGGCTCCACCTCCGCGACGCGGAACTCGACCTTCCGGCTCGGCACGTTCCGGCGCGCGTTCTCCCACGCGCGCGCGATCGCCGCCTCCGATCGGTCGACGCCGACCACCTCGTCGGCGCCTGCCGCGGCACAGGAGATTGCGAAGAGGCCGGTGTGGCAGTAGAGATCGAGGACGCGCCGTCCGACCGACTCGCGGGCGACCCGCTTCCGGTTCTCGCGCTGGTCGAGGAACTCCCCGGTCTTCTGGCCCGTCCTTAGGTCCACCCCGATCACGAACCCCTCGAGCGGGACGTCGGCCCGCTCCGGCACGTCGCCGCGGACGAGCGGATCGAGCAGCGGCAGGTTCTCGTACGCGCGGGAGGTCGCGTCGCGCCGGCAGACGATGCCGGCCGGCCGGAGGGCCCCCTCGAGCACCTCGAGGATCGTGTCGAGGCGCTGCTCGATGCCGGTCGTGAGGCTCTGCGCCACCAGGTAATCGCCGTAGCGGTCGACGATCAGGCCGGGGAGGAAATCGCCCTCGCTGTAGACGAGCCGGTACGTCTCCTCGACCGGGTAGAGGCGCCGGCGCAGCGCCAGCGCCGCCTCGATCCGGTCGCGGAAGAGCGTGGCGTCGATCGGCCGGTCGCGCCGCGCGAAGAGACGCGCGGCGATCAGGGAGTGCGGGTTGTAGAGCGCGACGCCGACGACGCCGCCCCGGCTGTCGTGGACGAGGACCTCGCCGCCGGCCTCCGGCGCGCCCTCGACGGACGCGATCTCGTTGCTGAAGACCCAGGGGTGGCCCGACCGGATGCGCCGCTCCTGGTTCTTCGCGAGGCGGAGCGCGGGTCGGGCCGGACCGCTCATGTCCGGCCGAGGCCCAGGTAGCCGATCATCTTGCTCACCAGCTTCGCGGCGAAGAAGTCGGAGACGATCTGCCCCGGGATCGGGCAGAGCTCCACGACGTCCATGCCGACGACCTGGCGGCGCTCGAAGACCGCGCGGAGGAGCGCCAGCCCCTCGTCCCACGTGAGGCCGCCCGGCTCGGGCGTGCCGACGCCCGGCACGATCGCCGGGTCGAACGCGTCGAGATCGACCGTGACGTAGACCGGGTTCCCGAGCGCGGCGACGATCGCCTCGATCGGGAGCCCGTCGCGCCGTATCTCGCGTCCGAGGAAGACGGTCGCCTTCTCCGCGTGGACGTAGTCGGCCTCCTCGCGCGAGACGCTCCGGATCCCGACCGACACCGTCGGGATGCCGAGGTCGCGGATCCGCCGCATGACGCACGCGTGGCTCAGCTTCGTCCCCTGATAGGAATCGCGGAAATCGAGGTGGGCGTCGAGCTGGAGCACGGAAAGCTCGGGGAAGCGGCGCGCGAGGGCGGCCACCGGGGCGTACGTCAGCGTGTGCTCGCCGCCCAGGGCGAACGGCACGATCCCCTTCGCCGCGACCTCCTCGGTCACGCGCTCGAGCGCGCGGAGCCCGGCCTCGACGTCGGCCGGCTCGATCGGGATCTCCTCCAGGGTCGCGATGCCGATGGAGCACGGCTCGCGGTCCAGCTCCTCGTCGTAGAACTCGACCTGCCGCGACGCCTCGAGGATCGCCTTCGGGCCGAAGCGCGTGCCCGGGAGGTACGACGTCGTCTGGTCGAACGGGGCGGGGACGATGGCGACCCGCGCCGTGGCGAGGCGCGACTCCTCCGGGGTCAGGCCGAGGAACAGCGGCGGCGCCGGCGCGCGGAGCCTCGGAGCAACGGGTCGTGGCACGGCTGGGATCCCTCGTACGCGGGCGTCCGCGCGGAGGAACTCCGCGCGGATCCCGGATCAGGCTGGCGTGAGCGTGGGCGAGGCGGAGGGGCGGCGATCAGTCCTCGTCGTCTTCCTCTTCGTCCTCGTCGTCGTAGTCGTCGTCTTCGTCATAGTCGTCATCGTCTTCTTCGTCGTACTCGTCTTCCTCGTCGTCCTCGAACTCCTCGTCGTCGATCTCCTCCTCGTCGTCGTCGACTTCGTCGTCGTCGTCGCCGTAGGGATCGCGCGCATCGTACACGTCGTGGCGGCGGGCGTAGATCTCAGCGAATTCGTGCTCGGTGGATGCGTTCGGAACCATCATCGCGAACTCCTCGAAAGCCGGTACGGTTGCGTCGCACGGGGAACCCCGAAAAACCGCGACGGGAAGGTAAGGAGCCCTCCACCGGGCGTCAACGGAAATCGGTGGGATCCCCTAAGCCTTTGCGCCTCTCCCGCTTCCGACCGCGCTCCGGAGCGACCTCCGCGCCGCGCGGCGGGCGCGCGTCGCCGGGGCGCGCCGGAGGCGACGGCACGCCCCGAGCGTCTCGCGCATGCTCCGGCAGACGCGGAGGCAGCGCGGGCACGCGGCCACGTGGGAGGAGAGCCGCGCGCAGAGCGCGGGCGTCAGCTCACCTTCCAAGAACCGCGAGAAGTAGAGCGCGGTTTCCGGACATTCTTCGCGCGGCCGGGACCGGCCCCCGTCCGGGACGACGTGCGCCTCGAGCGCGCGCCGGAGCGCGAGCCGCCCGCGGTGGAGGCGCGCCTTGAGGACGCGCTCGCCGATCCGGAGGACGGCCCCGGCCTCCCGCGCGCTCAGCCCCTCCACGTCGCGGAGGAGCACGACCTCCCGCTGGGGCGCCGGGAGCGCGGCGATCGCGTCGCGGACGGCCTCCGCCAGCTCGCGCCGCTCGAGGCCGCGATGCGGGTCGCCGCCGGGGTCGGCCGGCTCGCCCGAGCCGTCCCCCCGCTCCGCGCGCGCTTCGAGGGACTCGATCCGGTCCGGGGCGCCGGCCGGGCGCCGCCGGCGGCGGATGCAGGCGTTCCGCGCAGCCGTGTACGCGTACGTGGTGAGCGCGGCGTCGCCGCGGAGCCCGGGCAGGCTCCGGGTGACCGAGAGGAGCACGTCCTGCGCCAGGTCCTCCGCGTCGTCCGGGTCGCGGCAGAAGCCGAGGCCGAAGCGGTAGACCGGCTCGGAGAGGGCGTCGAGGAGCCGGGCGAGCGCCCGCGCGTCGCCCCCCTTCGCCTTGGCCAGGAGCCGGCGCTCCTCGGCGCGCGTCATCCGGCCCCGCTTCGCCTCCGCGGCGCGTTCCCGGCGGAGACGCGCGGCCATCGCACGCAAGTCGCTACCCTGCTTGCGCTTGCGAATTCTCGCGTGTCCTTTCGACGGCGTTTGTGTCATACGAGGCGAGATGATCCTCGAGCCGATCCGTCCCAACCCGATCGCGATCCGAGCCCGCATCATAGCAATTCTCCCGGCGATCGCGGCCCTCGCCCTGGCCCCCGGCGCGCTCGCCGCGCCCGGATGGGACCTCGACCGCGTGCTCGCGGCCGTCCGCGCGAACGACCCGCGCGTCGAGGCGGCCCGTTCGGGCGGCGACGCCGAGCGGGCGCAGGGCTCCTCCACCCGGCTCTCGATCTCCCCGCGCGTCTCCCTCCGCGGCGGCGCCGTCCGGAGCGACGATCCGGCGCTCCTCTTCAGCGAGAAGCTCTGGCAGGGACGATTCACCGCCGACGACTTCGCCCTCGACCGCCTGAACGACCCTTCGGCCCGCACGTCGCTCGACTACGGCCTCACGCTCGAGCAGCCGATCTGGAACGGCGGCGCCGAGCTCACCTCCTTCGCCGAGACCTCCCACCGACATCGCGCGGCCGACGCGCGGGAGGCGTCGCGCGTGTCGCAGCGCCTCCTCGAGGCGGTCCAGACGTACGCGGACGCGATCCAGGCGCGGGAGACCCTCGCCGCCGACTCGACGGCGCGGGACGCCGCCTTCGAGCAGCGGCGCGCCGCCGCCGACCTCTTCCGCCGCGGGCAGGTGCCGGAGCTCGACACGCTCCGCGCGTTCGCGCACTGGGCCGAGGCGGACGCCGCGTGGCGCACCGCGCGGAGCGACTACGCCGTGGCGCTCCTCCGGCTCTCGCAGCGGGTCGGGGCCGGCGTGGCGCCCGACAGCCTGGAGGGACCGCCGCCCGATACCGGCGTGCCCGAGCCCGAGGGCGACGCCGCGGGATCGTTCGACGTCAAGGCCGCGCGCGAGGACGCTTCCGTCGCGGGGATCCGCGCGCAGCGCGCGGGATGGAGCCTCCTGCCCTCGCTGAACGGCCGGGCCGACGTCCGCTACTACCGCGACGCCGACCTCGGCGACTTCAAGCGCCGGTGGACCGCGGCGATCGTCTTCGACCTGCCGCTCTGGGACGGTGCCAAGCGGTGGGAGGAGTGGCGCGCCGCGCGCGCGCGGGCCGGCGAGGCGCGGGCGCGGGCGGAAGCGGCGCGGCAGGACTGGACCGCGGACGTCGCCGCGGCGCGGAGCGAGGCGACGCTCGCGCGGGAGCGGCGGGACGCGGCGGCGAAGGCGCGCGCGGCGGCCGAGGAGGCGCTCCGCCTCGCGTCGGGCCGCTACCGCGCGGGCCTCCTTCCGCTGGGCGATCTCCTGACCGTCGACGCGGAGGCGGCGCGCGCCCGGCTGAACGACGTGGCGGGGCGCGTGGGCGTGCTCCTCGCCGACACACGATACCGACACGCCATGGGGAGTCTTCGATGAAACGGATCCATCTGCTCGCCGCGCTCGCGGCGGGATTCCTCGCCGTCGCCGTCGCCGGATGCGGCGGCCGCGGCGCGAAGGCGCCGGAAGCGGCGCGTGACGCCTCCCCCGTCGCCGTGCGCGTGGTGAACGCGGGGGCCGCGCGCGAGGCCGGTACGCTCGTCCTCCCCGCGCGGATCGAGGCCTCCGAAGAGGTCACGCTGACCGCGCGCGTGCCGGGCCGGGTCACGCGGTTCCCGGTCGCGGAGGGCGCCACGTTCCACGCGGGCGATCCGCTCGCCCTCTTCGACGCCCCGGAGGCCAGGGCCGCGCTCGACGCGGCCGAGGCCGGCTGGGCCGCGGCGAAGAGCCGGAGCGACCTGGCGCGCCGTCAGGAGGCGCGGATGGACTCCCTCTACGCCGACCGCGTCGTCTCGCTCCACGAGCTCGAGGTGGCCCAAGCCGAGCGGCGCGGCGCCGACGCGGCGCTCGCGCAGGCCGAGGCCGCCCGGGCCGAGTGGGAGACCGCGACCCGCACGCCGGCGCCGTTCGACGGCGTCGTCGTGCGCCACCGCGTGGACGAAGGGGCGTCGCTCTCCCCGGGCGCCCCGATCGTCGACGTCCGATCCTCCTCCACCGGGCTGGTCGCGGCCGCGATCCCCGAGCAGGACCTCGACCGGATCGGACGCGGCGGCACGTACGCGTACCAGGTCGGCGACGGCCCGTGGCGGCCCGCCGCGCTGGTCCGCGTGGAGGGGATGATCGACCCCGCGACGCGCTCCAAGATGGCGCGCTTCCGGCCGGCCACGCGCGGCGAGCGGCTCGAGGCGGGCGCGTACGCTCGGATCCGCCTCGCGGCGCCCGCCGGCGCCGGGGACCCGGCGCGCTCCGCCGCGAAGGCCGACACGGCGGAGGCGGCGGTGATCGTGCCCGCGTCCTCCGTGGTCCGCCGCGGCGCCCTGACCGGCGTGTTCGTGGTCAAGGACGCGCACGCGGTGCTCCGCTGGGTGCGGCTCGGACGCGCGCTCGGCGGCGACGTGGAGGTGATCGCCGGGCTCGATCGCGGCGAGCCGGTCGTGGTCGATCCCGCGTCCGCGGACGTCGAGGACGGCCGGGCCGTCGAGGCGCGTCCGTGACGCACGATCGGCTCCCGACGGGGATCGCCGGCCGGATCGCCGGCGCCTCGCTCCATTCGCGGCTCACCCCGCTCGCCGTCCTCGCGTCGATCCTCCTCGGACTCATCGGCCTCCTCACGCTCTCGCGCGAAGAGGAGCCGCAGATCCAGGTGCCGATGGTGGACGTCACGATCGCCTGGCCGGGCGCGCCCGCCGCGCAGGTCGAGCGGCAGCTGACGACGCCGGTGGAGCGGCGCCTCTGGGAGATCCCGAAGCTCGAGTACCTCTATTCCACCTCGCGCGACGACGGCGCGCTCCTGATCGCGCGCTTCGAGGTCGGGTCGAGTCCCGACGCGGCCCTGGTCCGCGTCCGGACGCGGCTCGACGAGGCGGCGGCGCTCCTGCCGCCCGGCGCCCGCATCGTCTCCGTGTCGCCCCGCTCGATCGACGACGTCCCGGTCCTCGCGCTCACGCTCTGGAGCCGGACGCACCCGGAGTGGGACCAGAGCGACCTCCGCCGCGTGGCCGCCGAGCTGGCGGCCGAGATCCGGAAGACGCCCGGCGTCTCCCGGGTCCGGATCCTGGGCGGCGAGCCGCGCGAGTTCTCGGTCCGCCCCGAGCCGGGCCGCATGGCGACCGCCGGCGTGACGGTCGACGCGCTCTCCCACTCGCTCGCGCAATCGGGGCTCTCGCTCCCCGCGGGGAGCGGCGACCAGGGCGGCCGGCTCGTCCAACTCCGCGCCGAGTCCCCGTTCATCGACGTGGACGAGCTCCGCGCGCTCGCGATCCCCGGGAAGGACGGCCGGCTCGTGCGGCTGAGCGAGGTGGCGGCGGTCTCGGACGGCCCGGGCGAGGCGACGCAGTACGTCTTCCACGGCGGCAAGGACGGCCGGAGCCATCCCGCCGTGACGATCGAGGTCGCGAAGCGCCCCGGGGTGAACGCGACGACGCTCGTCCACGAGCTCCACCGCCGCGTCGAGGAGCTCAGGCCGACGCTCTTGAGCCGCGACGTGATCGTCGAGACCACACGCGACTACGGCGAGACCGCGAAGCACAAGTCGGACGACCTGATCTTCCACCTGTTCCTCGCGACCCTCTCGGTCGTCGCGCTGATCGCGCTCGCGCTCGGCCGCCGCGAGGCGCTGGTGGTCGGGATCGCGATCCCGGTCACGCTGGCGCTCACGCTCTTCGTCTACAAGTTCCTCGGCTACACGCTGAACCGGGTCACGCTCTTCGCGCTCATCTTCTCGATCGGCATCCTGGTGGACGACGCGATCGTCGTCGTGGAGAACATCGCGCGGCACTTCCGCATGAAGGACGCGCGCGACATCGACACGCGCACGGTGGAGGCGGTGGACGAGGTCGGGAACCCGACGGTCCTCGCGACCGTGACCGTCATCGCCGCGATCCTCCCGCTGGCGTTCGTCGGCGGGCTCATGGGCCCGTACATGAAGCCGATCCCGGTCGGCGCCTCGCTCGCGATGATCTTCTCGCTCGGCGTCGCGTTCGTCGTGACGCCGTGGGCGGCGCGCCGGTTGCTCGCGCACCACGGCGGGCACGAGCACGCGGGCGGCGGGCGGCTCGACCGGACCTACCGCGCGGTCATGGGCCGCCTCCTCTCGGAGTCGAAGTGGCGCGTCCGGTTCTTCCTGGGCATCGCGCTCCTCTTCGCCGGCGCCCTCTCGCTCCTCGCGTTCCGCGCGGTGACCGTGAAGATGCTCCCGTTCGACAACAAGAGCGAGTTCGAGGTGCTCCTCGACCTCCCGCCGGGCGCGCCGCTCGAGCGCACGCTCGCCGCCGCGCAGGACGTGGCCGACCGGATCGTGCGGGAGCCCGAGGTGCTGAACTACCAGATCTACGCGGGGAACGCGGCGCCGGTCACGTTCAACGGGCTCGTCCGCCACTACGACTTCCGCCGCGACCCGCGCCTCGCCGACATCCAGGTGAACCTGGTCGGCGCGGGCGAGCGGAAGGACCAGAGCCACGCGATCGCGCGGCGCATCCGCCCCGCGCTCGAGACGATCGCGGCCGCGTACGGCGCGCGGCTCAAGGTCGTCGAGGTGCCGCCCGGGCCTCCGGTTCTCTCGACCCTCGTCGCCGAGGTCTACGGCCCCGATCTCGACGGGCAGCGGAAGCTCGCGCACGAGGTCTGGGGCGTCTTCCGGCGGACGCCGGGCGTCGTCGACTCGGACCTCCTCCTGACCGAAGGACAGCCGGAGGTCCGGTTCGAAGTGGACCGCGACCGCGCGGCGCTCGCGGGGGTCGCCCCCGCCGACGTCGCGGGCGCGACGGCGGCGCTCTACGGCGGCCGCTCCGTCGGCGTGGCCCGCGCCCCCGAGGAGGCGGAGGCGGTGCCGATCACGGTGCGGCTCTCCGCGGCCGACCGCGCGGACCGCGCCGCGCTGGCGGCGCTCCGCGTCGGGCCGGGCCTCGGCACGCCGCTCTCCGAGCTGGCGCGTCCGGTTGCAGGAACGGCGTCTCCCGAGATCTACCACAAGAACCTGCGCCGCGTGGTCTACGTGCTGGGCGACGTCGCCGGGCGGACCGAGAGCCCGGTCTACGCGATCGCGAGCCTCCGGCCGCAGGTCGACTCGCTGGTCGCGCCGGACGGCGCGCGCGTCCACCAGATGAGCACGAAGCTCCCCGAGTCGACCGAGACGTACGCGCTCAAGTGGGACGGCGAGTGGCAGATCACGTACGAGGTCTTCCGCGACATGGGCGCGGCGTTCGCGGTCGTGCTGGTGCTGATCTACATCATCACGGTCGGCTGGTTCCGCTCGTTCATCACGCCGTTCGTGATCATGCTGCCGATCCCGCTCAGCCTGGTCGGCATCCTGCCGGCGCACGCCCTGAGCGGCGCCTTCTTCACGGCGACCTCGATGATCGGCTTCATCGCCGGCGCCGGGATCACCGTGCGGAACTCGATCATCCTCGTCGATTTCATCGAGCTCCGAAGGGCGCAGGGGCTCCCGCTCCGCGAGGCCGTCGTGGACGCCGGGAGCGTCCGCTTCCGGCCGATGGTGCTGACCGCCGCCGCGGTGGCGGTCGGGGCGAGCGTCATCCTCTTCGACCCGATCTTCCAGGGGCTCGCGATCGCGCTGATCGGCGGCGAGGTGGCGGCGACGCTCCTCTCCCGGATCGCGGTTCCCGTTCTCTACTACCTGGCCCACCGGGGGAGCGACGCGAAGCGCCCCCCCTCGCCGGAGGCGGCATGAAGATGATCTGGATGGTGGCGGACGCCGCGCGCGTCGCGACGATCCGCACCGAATTGCAGGAGCTCGGCGTCCAAGGGTACAGTCTCCTCCCGGTGACGGAAGGGAGCGGCCGGACCGGCCAGCACACCGGCGACCGGATCCACCCCGGCGGCCTCGTGGCCTTCGTCGTCGTCGACGAGGACGGTGCGGCCGAGCGGACGTTCGACGAGCTGACGGCGCGCCGGGACCGCGCGGGAGACACGGTGACGCGCCTCTTCCTGCTCCCCGTGGAGCGGCAGGCCTAGACCCTAGCCAGGAGACGTACGATGACGGTCGACGAAGGGCTTCGAATGGTGGCGGGCGCGTTCGTGGTGATCTCGGTGGCGCTCGGGATCTGGGTGAACCACTGGTTCTTCGCGTTCACGGCGTTCGTCGGGCTCAACCTCTTCCAGTCCGCCTTCACGCGCTGGTGCCCGATGATGGCCTTCCTCCGCAAGCTGGGCTTACGCCAGACCTGATCGATTTGCGCTAGCGGCGCCGGCGCCGATCCTGCGATAGTGGGGGCCGTCCCAAGGACGGTCTCCCACCGAGGGGGCTCCGGTGATCCGTCTTCCCGCGTGGCGCCTCACGGCGCTCGTCTCCCTACTCTTCACCGCCGTCTCGATCCCCGGGATCGGGAGGGCCGGCGTTCCGTCCACGGTCGCGCCCGACTCCTCCGGCGCCGCGGCCGACTCCGCCGTGTCCCGCGCGCCCGCGGTGGACGGCGGCGGCACGCGGATCGTGCGTGTCCTCGAGCCGATCGTGGTCACGGCCTCCCGCCGGCCCGAGAAGGCGCTCCGCGCGCCGGCCTCGATCTCCATCGTGACCTCCCGCTCGATCGCGGAGCGTCCCGCGCTCACGCCGGTCGATCACCTCCGCTCCCTCGCCGGCGTCGACATCGCCTCGAAGGGGATCGTCCAGACGAGCGTCGTCGCCCGCGGCTTCGGCAGCGTCCAGTCGACCGCCCTCCTCGCCCTCACCGACTACCGCGTGACCAGCATCCCGTCGCTCCGCTACAACCTGTTCCAGTTCCTTCCGACACCGGACGAGGAGATCGAACGGATCGAGGTGCTGCGCGGTCCGGCCGCCGCGCTCTACGGCCCGAACAGCGACCGCGGCGTCCTCCACGTGCTCACGAAATCCCCCTTCGACGCGCCGGGGACGACGGCGAGCGTCACGTCGGGCGATCGGTCCGTCGCGGAGATCTCCATGCGCCAGGCGCGACGCCTCTCCGGCGATCTCGCGTACTCCGTCTCCGGCCTCTACGCCCGCGCGGACGATTGGCGCACCGTGGATCCGGTCGAGGCGGAGGCGCGGGCGGAGGCGTTGGCCGCCGGCGCCGATCCCGCGACGCTCCGGATCGGCCGCCGCGACCCGACGAACGATCGCGCCGGCGGCGGGGCGCACCTCGAGTGGCTGGACCGGACGTCGGACGCGCGGGTCGTCGCGGCCGGGGGATTCCATCGCGCCATGCACGACGTCGAGCAGACCGCGATCGGGGCCGTCCAGGCGCGGAACTGGGACTCCTCCTACCTGCAGATCAGGGGATCGAAGGGCCGGCTCTTCGCGCAGGCGTACGTCGACGCGAGCGACGCGGGAGACACGTACTTCCTGCGCACCGGGAGACCGGTCGTCGATCACTCGCGGTTCTGGGCCGCGCAGGCGCAGGAAGGGCTCGACCTCGGCGCGCGCACGCAGCTCACGCTCGGACTCGACGCGCAGTGGACCGACCCGCGGACCGGCGGCACGATCACGGGACGGAACGAGTCGAGCGACCTGATCCGCGAGGTCGGCGGGTACGTCCATGCGTCGTCCCGGCTCGGAGCCGGACTCGAGGCGGTCGCGGCGCTCCGGCTCGACGACCACAACCGATTCGAGGATCCCGTGCTCTCCCCGCGCGCCGGTCTCGTCTACGCGCCGCGCCCCGAGCACAGCGTCCGGCTGACGTACAACCGGGCGTACGGAACGCCGGCCACCGAGGATCTCTTCGCCGATCTCTTCGCCGATTCGCTGCCGGGCGTCCCCTACGCCGTGTGGGTCGAGGGCGTGCCGAAGTCCGGCTACTCGTTCGCGCGCGGGCCGACCGGCCCGCTCATGCACTCGCCGTTCACGCCTCCGGGCGCCGGAGGTCCGGCCGCCGCGCTGCCGCCCGACGCCACGCTCCTCTGGGACGCCGTCGTCGCCATCGCCCAGAGCCAGGGCGCGGACCTCTCGTCGATTCCCGCGCCGACCGCCGCCGACGTCTCCTCGCGCCTCCTGACGCTCCAACCGGACGGATCGTTCGCGCCGACGTCCGCGGTCGCCGATCTCCCCCCGCTCGAACCGACGATCACGAACGCGTTCGAGCTCGGATACCGCGGCGTCCTGCGGCCGGCACGCGCGCGCGTTTCGATCGACGCGTACCACAACCGGATCGAGCACTTCATCGGCCACCTCCGCGTGATCACCCCGAACGTCTTCCTCGATCCGGCGACGCTGCAGAGCTACCTCGAGGCGAACGGCCTCGCGCCCGCCGACGCCGCGACCCTGGCACAGTCGCTCGCGCAGGTCCCGCTCGGCACCATCACGCCGCGCGAAGCACGCGATCCGACGGATCTCATGCTCGCGGTCCGGAATTTCGGCTCGGTCGACTATTGGGGATGCGACGCGTCGGTCTCGATGACGGTGGGCCGGGGATTCAACGTCGGAGGGACGTACTCCTGGGTGAGCCGGAACCGGTTCCGGCGCGTCGACGGGATCGAGGACCTGGTCCTGAACGCCCCGGACCGAAAGGGATCCGTCGAGGTGCGGTATGAGGGGAACGGGTCGCGCGTCGCGGCGGGATGCCGCGTCCGCTCGGTCGCGTCGTTCCCCGTCTATTCCGGGGTCTACGAGGGAACGGTCCCGGCCTATACGCTCCTCGACCTCCGATTCGCCGTGCGGCTCCGCACGTTCCCGACGGTCTGGCTGACGGCGAGCGCCGACAACGTCCTCGACGACCGTCACGTCGAGTTCGTGGGCGCGCCGGAGATCGGCCGTCTCCTCCTCGCGCGGCTCCGCGTCGCGTTCTAGGAGGCGGCCCACTCCCGGAAGACGCAGCGGAAGCGCGCGCCTCCCTCCGGATGATTCTCCGCCGCGGCCGATCCGCCCATCCGCGCGGCGTCCGACCGGACGACGTGGAGCCCGATCCCGAATCCTCCCTTGCTCGAGTGAGGGCTTCGCGCACTCTGACGGAACGGCTCGAAGATCGCCTCGAGGTCGCCCTCCGGGATCCCGGGGCCGTGATCCCGCACGAGCAGCTCCTGATGCCCCGGCGCCGCGCGCCGGAGCGAGATCTCGACGGCAGCCCCGTCGGGCGAGAAGCGGATCGCGTTCTCCACGAGGTTCGCGACGATGCCGTGGAGTCCGGTGACGTCGCCCCGGACGGGAGGGAGCCCGGGCTCGGACGTGAACTCGAGCCGGACGAGCCGCTCCCGCGCGAGCGGCCCGAGCAGCGCGAGCAGATCGCGGATCAGGGGTTCGAGCGCCACCGCTTCGAGCGGCGCGCCTCCACCCCGTTCCGTCCGGCTCCAGTCGAGCAGGTTCTCGATCAGCCGTCCGAGCTGCGTGGTGGCCGCGTGGATCGTCCGGAGTCCCGGCCGCTGGCCCTCGGCGGGCTCTCCCCCGATCCCGTCGATCAGGTTCCGCACCGTGTACCGGATCGAGGTCACCGGGGTCCTAAGGTCGTGCGCGACCCTCGAGAAGAGGTCCTCCCGCATCCGCTTCACCGCTTCCGCCTTCTCCCGCTCCGCCGTCGCCTCGGCCGCCAGCTGGAAGAGCCCGACCCGGACCAGCGCTTCGGTCGCTTCGGCGCGCACGCGCTCGATCAGATCGAGCTCGTCCTCGATGAACCGCCTCTCGGTCGCCTTGTCGCCGATCAGGAGCGCGCCGAGGAAGCGGCCTTCCGCGGCGAGCGGGCAGGCGAGGCGCACGCCCGCGCCGCGAAGCGCCGCCGGGAACTCGGCGGTCTCGAGATCGGGACGGCTCGTGGCGTGGGCCGCCGCGACCAGCCGCGTCGTCGGGAGCGCGAGCTCCTCGAGCGCGCCGTACGCGGCGCGCGCCGCCTCCTCTCCGAGGTCGCCGACGACGTCGGGGCCGCTCCGCCCCACGGTGACCACCGCGCCGTTTCGGAGGAGGAGCGTCCGCTCGAGGAACGAGAGGCAGACCGTCGCGATCTCCCCCCGGCTGACGGCTCCGTGGAGGCGCTCCGCGAGCGGGCCGAGCGCGCGGGCGAAGTCGTACTGGATCTTGAAGAACGTGCGATCGACCCAGCGCCCGATCCAGCGCCGCGTCGGCCAGAAGAGCGCGACCGGCACGGCCACGGCGACGATCCGGATCGTCTCGGCGTAGTGCGGCGCCCGGGCGATCACGCGATTCGCCACGACGACGCCGACCACGAGGTAGACGGCGGCCAGCGCGCCCGCGAGGAATCCGTAGAGGAGGCTCCGCCGGACGATGATGTCGATGTCGAGGAACCGGTAGCGCACGACCGCGAGCGTGAACGCGAGCGGGATCGCGAGCTCGAGTAGCCGGTCCGCCTCGGGCGGGAGGGGCGACCGGAGCCCGAGGAGCGCCGGGAGCGTCCGGAGGAAGACGTACGGCGTCACGCCGACCATGAAGCCCCAGAGGAGCCAGGTCGCCTGCTCCCGCTCCCGGGCCAGCTCGAGCCGGCGGCCGCAGCGGTAGAGGACGAAGCAGCCGACCGCGACGAGCGCCACGAGGTACCCCTCCGCGATCGTCCGCGCGCCGCGCCACGCGACCCACGCGCCCGGCGCCGGCGCCGCGACGTACCGCTCGAGCGCGAACGCCTGCCACGCGAAGAGCGCCGCGGCCGCGCCGGCGAGCGCCGGGACCATCCACCGGCGCGCATCGAGGATCGCGACCCGGCGCGGGAACGTGAGCGTCATGTGGAAGAAGAAGACCGGGAGCGCCGTGAGGCACGCGAGCCACGCGAGCGACGGGAGCGCCGCGACGACGCCCGGCCCGCGCGGCAGGTAGACGCCGTTGATCAGGATCGCCGCGCCGTAGAGGAGCGTGCACCAGTAGAAGTCGCGGACGGGACCGCGATCGAGGCGCGGCAGGAACACGAGGAGGTTGACGGCGAAGAAGACGATCCCCTCGAAGAGGATCAGGGCGAAGTGGACGCGCGTGAGCTGCGGCACGAGCCGCCCGGAATGGACGCCGGCGGCCGATCGCACCTCGAGCACGGATCCGATCGGGCGGGACTGCGCGTGGAATCGGAGCTCGGCGCGCGATCCGACGGTCAGCGTGTCGAGGTGCGCCGGATAGACGACGTGGTTGTTCGGAAAATCGGGCGGGAGGCTCGAGAGGCGCGTCAGGCCGATCGCCGCCCAGAGCGAGAACGCCAGCGTCGCCAGGGAGACGAACGTCGCGGCCCGGCGCATCGGCAGGAGATGGCTCACCCGGATTTCCCCCCGCGGCGGCGCCGGTCCCGCGCGGCGCGCCGATCCCCGCGATGAAACCACCGGGGCGGGCGAGCGGCAATCGAATTTGGGGTGGTCCGGCGCGGCGGCGGAGCTACGACGCGCTGCGGCGGCGCGAGGCGCGGCCGGCCGGCGTCAGGTCGCGGTCCCCTCGCCCAGCGGCTTCTCGTAGAGGTCGAACCGCTCGGTGACCTTCATCCCGGCCGACTCGTAGAGCTGCGTGGCGCCGGTCGGGTTCTCCGCGTCCACGCCGAGCGCGACGCGCGGGAGGCCGCGCTCCGCGTAGGACGCGAACGCGTCGAGGAGGAGCGCGCGGCCGATCCCCTTCCCGCGCCACGGAGCGCGCACGCCGAGCTCCCGGATCCAGCCCCGCTCCTCGAAGCGGAACGGGAGGAGCGCGCCCGCGACCTGGTCTCCATCCCAGGCCAGCGTGCAGATCTCCGGGACGAACTCCGGGTGCGCGAGGCGCCGGTCGGCCCACTCCTCGTGGGAGACGCGGACGTGCGCGTAGTGATCGGAGAAGGCGTCCTGCAGCGTCTCTTGGAGTGCGCGGTCGTCGGTCCCCTTCCGGTAGCGGCGGGGCGTGATCCCCGCGGGCCAGCGGGGCGCGGCGAATCCGGCCGCGAGGTCGATCGCCATCCGGAAGAACGTCCGCACGCGCGCGTAGCCGTGTCCGGTCAGGAACGCGCCGCGGCCCTCGTCGCGCGCGTTGTTGAAGAGCCGGAGGATGACCTGGGTGCCGCGCGGCGCCGCGGTGCGGTGCTCCTGCCCTCGGGTCTCGAGGACGGCGAGGATCGGCTCGTCGAGGCCCGCGCCGGTCCGCTCGGGGTGGACGTAGTAGTCGGCCTGGATCTCGACGCTCGGGTTCTTGTCCCACGACCAGACGTACGCGGCGATCCGGCGGTCCGGGCCGATCACGAGCCAGGCGTCGCGGTTCAGGTCGAACCGGGGCACCGTCCAGTCGGCCGTCAGGTCCTCGATCGAGGAGTCGGCCTCCCCCGTCTCCGCGATGTCGTGCGCGACCATCATCGCGACGATCTCCTCGCGGTCCTCGAGCGCGGGGCGGCGGAAGACGTAGCCCTGCGGCAGCTCGCGGGGCGTGCGGGGCTTCGGCTTCGTCATCGGCTCATCCCCCCGTGGCGGGCCCGACGCCGTGGATCCAGGCGAGGCTGATCAGCGACGTCGCCGTGGCGACGGCGAGGCCGATGGCGAAGGGGCGGAGCCCGGTCTTCCGCATGGCGTCGATCCGCGTCGAGAGCCCGACCCCCGCGAGCGCGATCAGGATCAGGACCTTCGCCCAGAAGTCGGCGTCGGCCACGAGGTCGCGCCCGGCGTGGATCGAGAGCTGGCGGAGGAGGCCGAGCGACTGGAGCGCCGCGAGCGCGAGGAACCCGAGCACGAAGAGCGGGATCGACTGGCGCACCCGGAGCCAGAGACCGCCCGTGGACCCGGCGACGCCCTCGCGCGCGCGCCCGTGGAGGATCCCCATGAGCACGATCACGGGACCCATCAGCGCGTTCCGCGTCAGCTTGACGGCCGTCGCGATCCGCCCGGCGCCGTCCGAGTACGCGAAGCCGGTCGCGACGACCTGCGACGTGTCGTTCACGGCCGAGCCGGCCCACGTCCCGAAGACCGGATCGTGGAAGCGGAAGAGGTGCCCGATCAGCGGATAGAAGAAGACGGCGAGCGTGCCGAACAGCGTGTTCGTCGCGATCGCGAACGAGACCTCGTCGTCGCGCGCGTCGATCACCGGCGCGGTCGCGACGATCGCGGAGTTGCCGCAGACGGCGGTTCCGACCCCGATCAGCGTCGCGAGGCGCGGCGGCACCCCGGCCAGCCGCCCGAGGAAGTGCGCGGCGAGGAGCGCCACCGTCATGAGGACGGCGACGAGCAGCACGGCGCGACCCCCGATCGCCGCGACCTGCTGCACGGAGAAGGAGGCGCCGAGCAGGATGATCGCGGCGCGTAGCACGCGGTGGAACGAGAAGCGGATCCCGGGCGCGAGGTTCTCCGGCAGCGTGATCGCGTTCCCGATCACGAGGCCCAGGACCACGGCGATCACGACCTCGCCGATCACCGGAGCGATCGCGTGGGGAAGCTGCTGGTGGATCACCCGGGCGGCGAGCGCGGTCATCACCGTGAGGGCGAGGCCGGGCACGATCGCGGTCAGGAGGAAGGGGCGACGGGCCATCCGCGCATCTTGCCTTGGATTCGATGCGACCTCAAGCCCGTCGCCGGACGGGGACCTCCGCGCCCGCCGGCGCCGACACGCCGGCGAGACGGGCGATCGACCCGCGCTAGGGGTTCACCCCCGCGCAGGCCTGGAGCGAGAAGTCCTGGGCGAGGCGGACCGAGACCGAGTGGATCTCGTCGAGATCGTCGTCCACCTTGGCCGTGACGGTGGCCGTCCCTCCCGGACCGGCCGTGTAGTGGCCGATCACGTCGTCCGCGGAATAGGGCTCCACCTCGCACGTGCCGTTGTCGTAGTAGAGGGAGAGGTATTCCGTTCCGGGGGTGAGTCCCATGGCCACGACCGTGATCCGCGTCCCGCCGCCCGGCAGCGCGGTCAGTTCCACGCGCCCCGAGACTCCGGAGCCGCCTACGGGCGAGAGTGTCGCGTTCACGTGATGGTCGCTCGCCGCGGCCGGCAGGGCCAGGACGACCGAGACCAGGAAAACGAGGAACGGAAGGATGGAACGTCGCATGGTGCCTCCTCGTCGAATGATGGGGCGCCGGTCCCCGGGAGGGTCCCGCGGACGCGAAGCCGCTGATGGAGCGACTACGAACAGGCGTCGACGTTGTGTCCGGATTCGTGAGGGATGCTCTCCGTTGACGGACGGCCCGGTTCGGGCCACACTCGTTCGCACATGTCCCGCCGCGCCGCCATTCCCGAGATCTCCCCCGAGGAGCTGATCCGCGATGCCGAGTCGGGCGTCCCGGTCCGTGTCCTCGACGTGCGGAAGCCGAGCGAGATCCAGGCCGGGAAGATCGAGATCGTTCCCCACGACCGGTTCGTGCCGATCCTCGGCTCCCGCCTCCTCGCGATGGGCCCGAGGATCACGGAGAAGCTCCCGGTCGACGGCCCGATCGCGGTGGTCTGCGGCCACGGGAACACCAGCAAACAGATCGCGCTGATCCTGAACGCGCTCGGCTACGACGCCGCGTCGGTGCGCGGCGGCATGGCGGCCTGGGCGCACGCGCTGGCGCCGCGGCGCATGACGCCCCCCGACGGATTCGACCTCCTGATCCAGTTCGACCGGATCGCGAAGGGCGCGACCGGCTACCTGCTGGCCGCGGGCGGCGAGGCGCTGGTCGTCGATCCGCCGCGGAAGGCGCAGCCGTACGTGGACGCCGCGCGCGAGGCGGGCGTCCGGATCGTCGCCGTCGCCGACACGCACGTCCATGCCGACTACCTGAGCGGCGGGCCGGGTCTCTCGCGCGCGCTGGGGATCCCGTACCACATCCATCCCGCGGACGGGATCCTCCCCTACGACGGGCGCCCGGCCGCGGTCCCGTTCGCGCCGGTCGAGGAAGGGGGCGCGATCGAGGTGGGCGGGCGCGCGGTGCGCGTCGAGCACACGCCCGGCCACACCGAGGGGAGCGTCACGTACCGCGCGGGCGACGACGTCGCGTTCACGGGAGACTTCGTCTTCGTGAAGTCGGTCGGCCGTCCCGACCTCGGCGGCAAGGCCGAGGCGTGGACGGGGCAACTCTGGAAGAGCCTCGAGCGGGCGCGGCGCGAATGGCCCGCGTCGCTCCGGATCCTGCCCGCCCACTACGCGAGCGACGCGGAGCGCGAGCCCGACCGCTCGATCGGCCGCGCGTTCGGTGCGCTCGCGCCCGAGAACGAGCCGCTCTCGCTCCGCGAGGAGCGGACGTTCCGCGACTGGGTCCTCGCGCGCGTCGGAACGAGCCCCGCCGCCTACGTGAAGATCAAGACCGCGAACCTCGGCCTTCTCCAGCTCTTCGAAATGGAGGCGGAGGAGCTGGAGGGCGGCAGGAACGAGTGCGCGCTGGGGTAGGCCGTTCCCCCACCGCCCCGTCGTCGATCCTCACCGACGGTCCCTCACCAGCCTGACGAAGCGTTCGAATCCCTCGGCGGCGCCTTCGCGCTCGCTCCACGCCCGGATCTTCTTCGAATGGGCTCCCGCGTCCCTCTCGGTCGTCTTCGCAATCTGGCGATTCGCTTCAGAAGCGGGATCTCGGCTTCGGCGAGGCGATCGAGATACGCACCCAGCTCCTTCCTTGCGAAGTACCTCGGGTCCAGTCGTAACAGTCGGGTCCGTCCAGCGACACGCCCAGCGACGAGCCCGTCCGCCTCGAGCCCCTTCAGGGCCTGCTGGACGCTGTTGAGGGGAGCGTCGAGGATCCGCGAGAGCTCCCTGGAGAAGCTTTCGCCCATCTCGCTGAGCGCCAGGAGGACCAGCGTCCGGGTTCGGCTACCGAATGGAGAGGAGCGTGAGACCAACATAATTGGTCATATGACCATATAACTTGGTCCGCGTCAACGGGGCTCCACCTCGAAACGGGAACGGCCACATCAAGCGCCGGGGAGACCGTGTCCGGGGGCCCAATCGATGCCGTCTCCAATCTGGATCGGGGCGCCCGTCATCGGGTGAGAAGGGTCCGCATCTGATCCCGGATTCGATCGGCGCCCTCCTGATGCGGGTTCAGGCGGAGTGATTCCGCGTACTCATGGGCCGCCTCGCGTCCTCGCCCGACGGCTTGCAGGGTCATCCCGCGGTAGAGATGCATGACCGCGTCACCCGGATACTCCTCCAATCCGGTTGCCGTGACGGCGAGCACGGACTCGGGCTCGTCCAAATCGAACCAGGAGACCGCAAGCCCCGCGAAGAATCTCTCACGCAAATCCTTGCGGGCGATCGGGAGCCCGCGCGAGGCCCAACGCATCGCCAGGTCGGGTCGCCCGACCGACCCGGTCACCTCGGACATGTTGAGGCACCAGACGGAGAGTCGCGCGGCGTCGCGGGGAGATCGGTTGCCGGCGTCCCAGAGGCTGTCCTGTGTCGACTTCGACCAGCGCGCCGATGGAAGGGCCCACACGCTGATTTCGGGACCGGAGGTCGCCAAATCGGAAGAATCCCAGACACGACGCCCGACATCCCGGATCCAGTCGTAGAATGCCACCTCCTGGCGGTAGCGATCGGCGGCGACCCTGAATCTCCCTTCCACGCCCTGCGAGATCGCGTAATAGGAGATCCCCTCCAGCCAGCAGGGAGCGTACGCGACCCCGACCAAGTTCGCCTCGGTCGCATAGAACGGCCAGACGGCGACCGGCCGCTCCCGGCCGCGCGTGTTGAACACGGGCCCGTACACGTCCGTGGCGAGAGCCTGCGATGGCGGAACGGCCCCGAGAATCCACCGCCTGGCCTCGCGGCGCGAGTCAGGGCGTTTGAGATCATGTCGCGCTTCGAGGAGATCCCGCGCCGGAGCGAATGCGGCGGCGAGGACCAAGATCACCATGGCGCCGCCGCTCACCCACCGTGCAGAGAACCCCCGGGTCGCCAGGTCCGAGAGCCAGACGATGGCCAGGGCCGCCCCGAGAATGAGGAATGGATATCCAGGGAGGAGGAACCGGGGCTGAGCGACGCTGAGCCACCCGTAGACGGCGAGGAGCAGTGCGGGCGCAAGCGCGATGGGCCAAGCTGTCTTCGTTTTGAGCCACCGTGCGATTCCCGCAAGCGACAGTCCGTACGCGACCCACCCCAGGGTCCGGGGGAACGTCTCGAGGAGGTAGGTCGGGAGCGCGAAGGCGAATTGCGTTTGCCCCACCCACTCCGCCCCATGGCGCTCTCGCTGGATCGCAACGTCGTGGAGGGTCGTTCTCCAGTCGAGGACCAGGAACGGCGAGGCAAGGACGAAGACTCCGAGTGCCGATACCGCTCCCGCCGAGAGCGCCCTCCAATCCACCTCCCATCGGGTCTCCTCACGCCTTGTGCAGAGCGGGACGAACAGGAGGACGAGCACGAGCGGGATGTACTTGCTGGCCGCGGCGAGCCCGACGAAGGCTCCCGCGCACGCCGCGCGAGCCGGCGTGAGGCGGCCCGTTCCACGAATCAATGGAAGCATCGCGGCGAGGACGAGTGTCATCGCGAGCAGGTTCGGGTCCACGACGTGTTGACTCGTCAGGATCACGTACGAGTTCGTCGCGAGCAGCAGCGCCGCGATCGACCCCACCGTGGCGCCAAACAGGGAAGCGCCGAGAAGATAGATCAGCGCGATCGAGAAGAGCGAGATCAGCACCCCGGCGAGCCTTCCTGCGAGGAAGAGCTCGTCCGGCCGTCGTTCTACGTGGGCCGCGAAGTCCTTCGCGGAGAGATCGCCGGAGACGGCCGACCAGACAACGCGATACACAACCTGGGACGCGAGCGTCACGTAATAGCTGAGGTGCGGCCATTCGGCCGAGCGGGGGTCGAGACGAAGCGGCCCGGTTCCCCCCCGCCACATCTCCCACGCGTAGGCGACCTCACGCCGATCCGTCTCGTCGACGACCGTGTCCTGGATGGGATCGATGCCCAGTGAAGGATCGGGGAGGCGGTCGTGCAGCCCCCAGAGACGCAGGAAGAGCCCGACGAAAAGGATCAAGAGGAGTGCGGCGCTCCGCGTAGGGCGGGAGCGTTCGCGACGCACGGCGTCAACTCCGGCCTTCACGTGATGCGGCTCCCTTGTCGGTGGTGGAGGCACGACCTCACGGTGCCCATTCTGCGGTTCGGCCGGGAGGAAGGGTAGCCCCGTTGCGATCGAGGGAGGCGGTCGGCGCTCTGATTTGCAGTTGATGGCGGGGTCGACGGGACTCGAACCCGCGACCTCCTGCGTGACAGGCAGGCGTTCTAACCAGCTGAACTACGACCCCGCAAAACCAGGCAGTTTCGAGCAGAACGACGAGTATACGGGGTCGCGGAAGGGCGGTCAATAGGCCCGGATCCGCACATCGTCCCCACCGCCGCGAGAGCCCGCCGCCCTACAGATGCGCCAGCTGCGTCGCCTTGTAGTAGTGGCGCAGGATCTCCCGGTAGCCCTTCCCCGCGCGCGCCATTCCCATGGCGCCCCACTGGCACATGCCGATCCCGTGGCCGTTCCCGGCGCCGCTCGCCACCACCATGAACGGCGAGCCGTCCTGGCGCCGCACGATCCCGATCTTGAAGAAGTCGCTCCGGAGGATCGCGTCGCCGCCGGGGCGCCGGAGCGCCCACCGCGTCCGGTCGCCGCCGATCCGGAAGTCGCCCGTGGTCGTGGTCACGATCAGGTCGCTCACGCGGCCGCACCGGGCGCGCGCTCCGATCCGCACGTCGAGGAGGTCGCCGGCGAAGACGGACGCGGCGCCGCCCTCCTGCGGTCCGTACTTCCGGAGCATCGCCATGAACGCGTCGGTCCCCCACTCCTCGCGCCAGCGGAAGTTCGACGCGATCGAGCAGTAGGGATCGTCGCCGTTTCCGTCGGCGTCGCGGACGCTCCGGAGGTACGGGGTCCAGGGCCACGGCCAGACGTCCTCGACGTTCGCGGTCCGCCCGCCGCAGACCGAGGAGTAGAGCGCGCGGATCGGCACGCCCTCGCAGATCAGGATCTCGCCGCGCGTCTCGCGGAGCGCGCGGTCGCTCTGTGGGTTCTCGCGCCGCGTGCCGCCGTAGACCTGGTCCTCCACGGTCGCCCAGAGGTCGAACCCCAGCGCGGCCCGCCGGCCCAGGTAGGAGAGCGTGTACGAGCGCGCGGCGACCGCCTGCGCCTTCACGGCCTCGTAGTCGGTGTCGGGCGGCTTCCCGATCTCGTGCGGGAGGACGCCGCGGAGGTAGCCTTCGAGGTCCACCTCGTTCACGAGCGTGAGCCCCTCGGGCTGCGTGGCGAAGATCCGGAACGTCCCCCGGTACCAGGAATTGCTGTACCCGACGAACCCGTGCTCTCCGGGGTCGAGGAGGAGCGTGTCGCCGGGTCCGCCCGACCAGACCGGCGCCATCGTGCCCTTCCGGTAGACCTCGACCGAGCCCGGGCCCATCCGGACGATCTCGAGCGCGCTCCCCGCCCTGGCGTCGGCCACGGCGCCGCCCCCCTGGACCCGAAGGGCGCAATCCTTGGACGCGGAGACGAGGAGCTTCGAGGCGCCGCCCACGATGCCGATCCGGACCGTCCGGGCCGTCTTCCAGGCGTCCGATATCGGGGGCGGGGCCGCGGGCCCGCCAGGCGCCGGGATCGCGGCCTGAGGCGCCCCGGGGGCGGCCGGGGCGCCGGAGGGGACACCGGCAGGCTCCCCGCCCCGGGGGCGCGTCGGGGCGCAGCCCGTGGCCACGAGCAGGGCCGCCAGGACCGCGGCGACGGCCCGGAGGGCGCCGGGGCCGGCTTCGGCGGCGGCCCTACCGGCCCCTGGGCGTGGGCGGCGGCGTGACGCTGCCAAGCACGACCTCCTTTCGGGCCCCGGTGGCCGAGGGGACGTTTCCGGGCCGTCCCGCCAGGGTCTCCGCGGCCAGGAACGCGAAGGCCATCGCCTCCTTCGCCTCGGATGGGACCCCGAGGGCGTCGCTGGTCACGACCGGCACATCGCCCAGCGCCCCCTGGATCGCGTCGAGGAGCGTGGCGTTCCGGGTGCCGCCCCCCGAGACGATCACCTCGTCCGGGAGGTCGTCGCCCGAGAGCGCGATCGCCCGGGCCACGGCGCCCGCGGTCAGCGCGACCGCGGTCCGGAGCCGGTCCTCGGTCGAGAGGGTCGGCGTGCGCTCGAGGAACGCGTCGCGGTACGCGAGGCCGAACTCCTCGCGCCCCGCGCTCTTCGGCGGGCGGCGCGCGAAGAAGGGATCGGCGAGGAGCTCGCGCACGACCTCGACGTCGGCCCGGCCGGCCGCGGCACGCTTGCCGTCCCGGTCGAAGCGCTCGCCCGGGAGGAGCGAGGCGGCGAGCGCGTCGAGGAGCATGTTCCCCGGCCCGCAGTCGAACGCGACGACCTCGTCCAGGTCCGCGTCGGGCGGGACCCGCGTCAGGTTCGCGATGCCGCCGAGGTTCAGGAGCACGCGGTCCCGGTCGTCGGACGCGAACTGGTGCCAGTCGAAGCGCGGAACGAGCGGCGCGCCTTCTCCACCCGCCAGCACGTCCGCCATCCGAAAGTTCGTGACGACCGGCGCGCCGACCTCGCTCGCGATCACGGTCGGCTCCGCGATCTGGGCCGAGAGCGCCACGCCCGAGCGCTCGCCGCGCGGATCGTGGAACACGGTCTGGCCGTGGAATCCGACGACGTCGGGCGGCGCGATCCACATGGCCGCGCGGATCGCGTCCTGCGCGACCTCCGCGGCCACGCGCGACAGCTCGACCGAGAGCGCGAGCAGCCGGCGCATCGGGAGCGTCCCCTCCTGCGCGCCGAGGATCGCCTCACGCACCTCGTCCGGGAACGGGCGCGAGCAGAGCACCTCGAGCACTGCGCGTCGCGGCGGGAACCCCCGCTCGATCGTCACGGCCGCCGCGTCCACGCCGTCGGCCGACGTGCCGGTCATGATGCCCACGGCGCGCGTGTACCCGGCGAGATCGGCGCGGCTCATCGAGCGCCCTCCGCGGGCCGGCCCGCCCGTCGCGCCGCGGCGCTCATCGCCCGCTCCCCTGGAGGATCCCCTCCACGATCTGCCGCTGGAAGAACGCGAACGCGAGCACCACCGGGACCGTCGCGATCGTCGAGCCGGCGAGGAGCGCGCCCCAGTCCACGCTGAACTCCGACTGCGCGAAGAGCGCGAGCCCGACCGGGAGGGTCCGCATCGCCTCCGACGTCGTGAGCACGAGCGGATGGAGGAACGCGTTCCAGGTGGTGAGGAACCCGTTCACGCCGACCACCGCGAGGCCGGGGCCGCTCAGCGGCAGCACGATCCGCCAGAAGATCGCGCGCCCCGTGAGCCCGTCCGTGCGCGCCGCCTCCTCCAGCTCCGTGGACATCGTCTGGTAGTAGTGCGCCATGAAGAGGACACCGAACGGATCGGCCAGGTGCGGCAGGATCAGCGCGGGGTACGTGTCGAGGAGCCCGAGGCGGGCGAGCAGCAGGTAGAGCGGCACCAGCGTGACCTGCCGCGGCAGGATCAGGAACGCGGTCGCGAGCGCCAGGAAGACGCCGCGGCCGACGAACCGCGCGCGGGCGAGCGCGTGCCCCGCCGCCGCGGAGAGGAGGATCTGGAGCGGCACCGCGACCGCGGTCACCACGATCGAGTTGAGCGTGAAGCGCGCCATCGGCCCGCCCGACCAGAGCGCACGGTAGTGGTCGAGCGTGAGCGCCTTCCCGAACCAGTCGGCCGGCGAGATCGGGAGATCGCTCCCGACGCCGAAGGAGACGCGCGCCATGTAGAGGAGCGGGGCCACCGAGACGAGCGCGATCGCGCCGAGCGCGGCGTAGCGCCAGCGTGGGTCGCGGAGCCGGGTCCGGGGCCGAGCCGGGGGCGCGGTGCGGTCCGCCGCCGCTCCGCGCGCGCTCACGCCGGCACCTCGCCCGGCGTCTCGCGGCCGAGGATCTTCCGCTGCAGGAGCAGGATCACGCCGACGAAGACGAGGAGGAGGTACGCGATCGCCGACGCGTAGCCCATCTCGAAGTGGTAGAACGCGCGCTCGTAGAGGTGGTAGACGAGCGTGAGCGTCGATTCGAGCGGGCCGCCCCGCGTGAGCACGAACACCTCGATGAAGATCTGGAACGAGCGCACCGTGTTGAGCAGCACGACGAAGAGGATCACGGGACGGAGGTGCGGGAAGACGATCCGCCGCTCGACGTCCCACGCGGAGAGCCCCTCGAGGCGCGCCGCCTCGAGCTGTTCGGCGGGGAGCGTCTTCCGCCCCGCCAGGATCAGGATCGCGTAGTACCCGACGCTCGCCCAGACGTCCATCGCCATGATCGAGGGGAGCGCGAGCCACGGGTTCTGGAGCCAGTGGACGCTCCCGAGGCCGAGCGCGCCGAGCCATCCGTTCAGGAGCCCTTCCTCGGCGTACAGAGATTTGAAGACCAGCGCGATCACGACCATGCTGAGCGTCGAGGGGAAGAAGATCGCGGCGCGGAAGAACGTCTCGCCGCGGCGGATCCCGGAGAGGAGCGCCGCCACGCCGTACGCGAGCGTCAGCGTCACCGGGATCGTGCCGACCACGAAGATCGCGGTCGTCCGGAGCGCGTGCCAGAACGAGGGAGACGCGAGCGCGCGGCCGTAGTTCGCGAAGCCGACGAAGTGCGTCAGGTCGGGGCGGAGGGGGTTCATCGCCGCGAAGGACAGGGCGAGCGCGTACCCGAGCGGGAAGAGCCCGAAGAGCGCGAACCCGATCGTCCAGGGGAGGAGCCCGACCGAGGGGCGTCCGCGCCTCATGGCTTCCGCGCCAACGCTTCGGTGATGCGCGCGTCGGCTTCGGCGAGGGCCGCCTCCGGGGTCTTCGTGCCGTAGATCGCCTGCTCCAGCTCTCCGTTCACGATCTCCTCGATCTCGACCCACCGTGGATGGAGCGGCGGCGCGACCGCCGTCTTCAGCTGCTCGAGGAAGATACGATCCGACGGGTGCGTCGCGAAGTAGGAATCGGCCGCGGCGCTCGCGGCGGCGGGGAACGCGTTCCCGGTCGAGAGGAAGAGCGGCATCGCGTTCTCGGGCCGGACGAGGAACCGCGCGAGCCGGAGCGCCTCGTCCGGATGCTTCGCGTTCCGGAAGATGCCGAGCACTTCCGCGCCCGCAAACGAGGCGTGCGTCCCGCGATCCGCGGCCGGGCGCGGCATGAGCGAGACCGCGTAGTGGAGGCCGGGCGCCGTCTGGGCGAGGGTCCGGATCAGCCAGGGCCCCGAGATCACGATCCCGAGGCGCCCCTTCGCGAACGCCTGCTCGTGCATTTCCTGGCGGTCGAGGAGCGAGTACGGCTTGAGCGAGAGGTAGAAGCGGAGCGCTTCGACGTTCTGGGGGCTCGCCATCACGCTCCTCGTGAGCGTCGAGTCGAGGATCGCGCCGCCGTTCCCCCACGCGAACGGCATGAACTTCTTGAAGAGGATCTCCCGCTCGCCGGAGTTCATGCCGAACCCCTTCGCGCCGGGAACGCGCTGGCCGATGCGCCGCGCGGCGTCGAGGAGGTCGGCCCACGTGTCGATCGGCTTAGCCGGATCGAGCCCCGCCTGCCGGAGGAGATCGGTATTCACGTAGAGCGCCCGCGTCCCGAGCATCCACGGGAGCGCGAACGCGCGGCCGCGATAGGAGGCGATGTCCCAGCCGACCAGGTCGCCGCGGAGGTCGGCCGTCTTCTCGGTGAGGTCGGTCAGCGTGCTGTCGGCCACGAGCCCCGGGAGGAACGTCGAGCCGAGCTCGCAGAGGTCGGGCGGGCGCCCCGCGGCGATCGCCGCGACGATCTTCTCGCGGCCGCTCTGCCAGGTGAGCTGCTCCACCTGGACGTCGAGCCCCGGATTCTCGGCGCGGAACCGGTCGAGCACCGGCTGGATCGTCGGGAGCGGCGAGAACTGCCAGAAGACGACTGCCGTCTTTCCGGACGCGGATTTGCCGCATCCCGCGCCGCCCATCGCGAGCGCGAGGGCGAGGAGCGCTACCGAGGTACAGAATACACCATCGACCTCCTGCCGAAATGCCGGATTGAGCTAGCCGTCGCCGACGATCAGTGTGAAGAGGTGATCCAGACGATCCGGAAAAGTGCGCATTCG